>NZ_AP026764.1:1256152-1570190 GCF_026000435.1 Vibrio sp. STUT-A11
TGAAAGGAGAGTAAGAAAATTCTGATTGTGTGGCCTCACAAATAGTCACTCAGTTGCGCAACAAGGCCTGTTTTTGGACATGACGGGTTTTTCACAGTGAATTAATAGCAGTGAGAATATGTTTATTGATTCTAAATACAGCGCATATGGGACGTTGTTTACCTATATTTAGCAATGGTTGGTTTAAATTATGCCAGTACGACGGATCAGACGACGACCAGAAGCTATGTGTTATCAGTCACCTGGTTGCCTTCAAGTTATCTTTCGATATGAAAATTTCATTTCATAAAATGTATTAATAGAGGCTGGGCATCATTTTGTGATCTATGTTCAGTTGTGAAGGGAAAAATCTTAAACAAGACTCTACATAAGGGTATTAGCCGATCTTTATCATTGTTTTTGAAATCTTCATTTCATATTATGGGTTAAATTGAAATGTAAAGCCCATTTGGGAAGTGCACATTAATACGCATAAGGAACAGTTGAATGTCTAATCTACTATCGAAATATCAAGCGTCTCCATCTGACGGTTGTACTCAAAACATTACCCCAGAAAATGCTGATTGGGGATATGTTGGATTTAAAGCTTATGAGTTAAAAGCAGGCGAAAACCTTTCTCTGCCAGCTTCAGAAGTAGAGACTTGCCTGGTATTGGTTGCTGGTAAGGCAACTGTGGTGACGGACTCGGCAACATACGAGAATATTGGTGATCGCATGTGTCCATTCGAGCGCAAAAAACCTTATGCAGTTTATGTGACACCAAGTGATAACTGTGAAGTGAAGGCATTGACAGATATTGAGCTGGCAGTGTGTACCTCTCCAAGTAAAGGCACTTATCCTACTCGTTTGATTGCACCAGAAAATATCGATGCTGAAGCGAGAGGCGTTGGTAACAACAAGCGCTATGTTCACAACATTCTACCTGACTATGCCGAAGCAGACACATTACTGGTTGTGGAAGTTTACACTGACGAAGGTTGTACAAGTTCATTCCCGAGCCACAAACACGACACGGCAAACGAACCAAATGAGACTTATCTTGAAGAGACGTATTATCACCGACTAAACCCAGAGCAAGGCTTCGTTCTGCAACGTGTTTATACTGATGACCGCTCATTAGACGAGTGTATGGCTGCTTATAACAAAGATGTTGTGAAGGCACCGAAAGGGTACCACCCTGTTGCGACTATTGCGGGATACGACAGCTACTATCTCAATGTTATGGCCGGCCCTTCACGTAAGTGGTTATTTACTTGGGAAGAAGACCATAACTGGGTTAATGGCCCAGAGTATGCGGCAAAACATGATTAATCTGAGATAGAGCTGGGCGATTTTGTCTCGGCTCCAACTGAATCACGACGAATAAGTTCGCCCCAGAAGCCATGATATTCATGGCTTCTTTGCTCTTATCAATAATAAAAATACCCACCAATGATGGCTGAGTGAACACCTGCTTAGCACTCCCTTTTACTTTTAGAAGAAGACGTTATGGATACGACAACTCGAATCATACCTGCGAGTAAACATATCGCGTTGGTTGCGCATGATAATTGTAAGGCTCAACTCCTGAAGTGGGTTGGTGCAAAACAAGAGCAACTGAAATCTCACACACTTTATGCCACTGGTACTACGGGGCATGTGATCCAGAAGAATACCGATTTAACCATTATTAGCATGATTAGCGGTCCAATGGGCGGCGATCAGCAAATTGGAAGCCTCATATCTCAAGGGAGTCTGGATATGCTGATCTTCTTTTGGGACCCACTAAACTCGGTGCCACATGACCCTGATGTTAAGGCGTTACTTCGTATTGCCAGTGTGTGGAATATTCCTGTTGCCACAAATCAATCGACGGCGGACTTTTTGTTTGCATCTGAGTGTATGTCGGGAGAAGTGGAAATCGAAATTCCTGATTATGAAAAATATTTGAGTAACCGGACCTAGACTTTTTCTTAGATCCTGAATAAAAAATCGGTTATGGGAAATGAATGGAATGGAAACAAAAAAGCAGAGTAAGAATACTCTGCTTTTAGGTAAATGAAGGGCTCAAGAATTCTATCGATACTGATAGTGAGAGTAGATTTACACCACGCCCATTGAAGCGAAAATCAACACGACACCAGTCGCAACCATAGGAATCGCCAGAGTACAGACAAAAATATCTTTGTATGAATCACGGTGAGTCATGCCACAAATCCCGAGCAGTGTAATCACCGCGCCATTATGAGGGAGTGAATCTAATCCGCCGCAAGCTATCGCTGCAATACGGTGTAAAGACTCCAGACTAATCCCTAACTCCAGAGCTTTTTGAATATAAACCTGGCCAAGTGCATCCAACGCTATACTCAGGCCTCCGGAGGCTGAACCTGTGATACCTGCAAGTAAACTGGTCGACATCGCAAAGGATAAAAGCGGGGTTCCTGGTATCGAAAGTATCCCTTCTTTGACTAATTCAAAGGAGGAGAGCGATTTGATCACGTTACCAAACCCAACGGCGGCGGCGGTATTCATGATCGGCATGATAGAACTTTCACCGCCTTCGTTAAGAGAAAAGCGTATGTCCTTCATGTATTTCTTAAACAATAAGAGTGCGACAATAATGGCAGTGGTTAGCGCGATGATAAGACTCCACATGCCATTGACTTTTTGCAGCGTAGTATCGTAGTTGGCAAGGTAGCTGGTATCGACACTTGGGAAATAGAAAGTCACTATCAGAAAGTTTAAAACCAGCACGATAACAATCGGGATAAAGGCAATGGTCGCAGAAGGAATGTCGTTATTCTCTTCGCTTTCATTACTTTCCGACTCATCGTGAATGCCATAACCTTCTCCATTTGTTCGGGCGATAGCTTCTCGGCGTTTCAGCCATAACATGCCCAAGCCAAACATAGCAGCGGCGCCAACTAACCCAAGACTTGGTGCAGCGTATGCCGTGGTACCGAAAAAAGGCATCGCGATGGTATTTTGGATTTGTGGTGACCCTGGTAAAGCGGTCATGGTAAATGTGAAGGAACCTAGCGCAATCGTTCCAGGAATCAGGCGCTTAGGCACATTGCTGTCTTTAAATATTTGCGCGGCAATAGGGTAAACTGCAAATACCACCACAAACATCGATACACCGCCGTAGGTCAACACCGATACGGCGAGCACCACGGCTAAGATCGCATTATTGCTCCCAACCTTATTCACAATGACTTTAGCGATTGACTTTGCAGCGCCAGAGTCATCCATCACTTTGCCAAAAATCGCACCAAGCAAAAAGGCTGGAAAATAGAGTTTTACATAGTTTGCGGCGCTTAACATGAAGACTTCTGTATAACTGGCCATCATGTACGTTCCGGCAGAAAACAGAGCAGCAACTAATGCCAAAATAGGTGCTAACCAAATGACTGACATGCCTCGGTACGCGAGGTACATCAACAAAACTAACGACAGCAATATGCCCAATATTCCAACGTCCACGGTAATCTCCAATATGTAATAAAATGTTATTTCCAAAATGTGGATAAATTGAAACATTCATTTTATTTTAAATAAAGTGAAAGATTGAGTTCATGTAGGTAAATCATCCGATATATTGATCAAAGACAGTAAAACACCAGATAAGGTGTATTTGGACTGTTCATTCTTCACATAAAATGAAAAATATATTTCAATAAGTTTGTTTCGAATGGTACGTTTAAGAGCAAGTATTTCATCTACTCTTAGAATTCACGACCAATGTAATGATTAAGGAAATAGAATGAGCGTAAGAATCGTATTACCAAGGATTATGCATGTAGGCAAAGGTGCATCACTTCAGGCTGCGGATGTAATGGCAAGCGTAGGTGCATCTCGACCATTAATTGTCACCGATAAGATGATGGTTCAACTAGGTTATGTAGCAAAAGTTCAAGAGGCGCTAAATGCCCAGGGCATCGAGGCTTCCGTATTTTCTGATACGATTCCAGAGCCGACAGTGAGCTCAATCGAGGCAGGTGTCAAAATGGTGCGTGAAGGTGGGTTTGACTCCATTATTGCTATCGGTGGAGGAAGCCCTATCGACAGCGCCAAAGCCATCTCAATTGTCGGTAAATTTGGTGGACAAGTAAGAGATTACAAATTCCCTCGTGATGTTAGCGAAGCCGGACTTCCAATTATTGCCATTCCTACTACTGCAGGTACTGGCTCAGAGGTTACTCGCTTCACGGTGATTACAGACGATTTACATGACGAAAAAATGCTGTGTTCTGGCCTTGGATTTATGCCTATCGCTGCGCTGGTGGACTACGAACTAACCATGTCACTTCCTCCACGCGTCACTGCTGACTGTGGTTTGGATGCGCTGACACACGCTATTGAAGCGTATGTTAGTCAAAAAGCGAACCAATTCTCAGATACTCAAGCTCTGATCGCGATGGAAAAAATTGGTAAGAGTATTCGTCAGGCTTATCACAATCCAAAAGATGAGGCCGCTCGCTCTGATATGATGTTTGGTGCGACGTTGGCTGGAGTGGCATTCTCTAATTCATCAGTGGCATTAGTGCATGGCATGAGCCGACCGATTGGTGCGTTTTTTCATGTTCCTCACGGCTTATCAAACGCAATGTTGCTACCTGCTATCACCGAGTTTTCCATTCCAAGCGCTGAACAACGTTACGCAGAGTGTGCTCGCGCTATTGGTGTTGCTTCTATGTCTGACACCAATGCAATTGCATGTAAGAAGTTAGTCAGTGAACTGCGTGCACTAAATACAGAGCTATCCGTTCCTACGCCGTCTCAATATGGCATTGATAAAGAGCGTTTCTTTGAGCTTCTATCAACCATGGCGCAACAAGCACTGGATTCTGGGTCACCAGGTAATAACCCTCGCGTTCCATCTTTAGAAGAAACCATCGAGCTTTACAAAACGGTTTGGAACGAAGGCGAATAGAATAGTCCGAAGTCGACAATCGATTACCGACTAAGCCATACTATTTCAAATCATGTAGCGCGCTCTTCCAAATTGCTTTCCAGCAGCTGAAGAGCGTGTCTATCACCCTAAGCCTGCTTACTCTTGCCTAACTTACACTCACTGCTTTGCCACTCAGTATTACTTCTCTTTACTCGTTGATAGATGGTGCTTTCCTGCAATTTTGCCCACTGATAAACAAACTTTTCATTTCAAGCTCGCCCAATTACGTAATGTATTTTTCTTACAAGAAGGCATTCCGGCTTAATTTTTGGCTGTGCGCTTACACGGCCTGGCATTCTTTAGCTGAAAAAGTGCTTTGTTTTCGTTGTCCTGAACGCCATGAAACATAGCTTCGGCAGGCTTTAAATTGAATTGTGCAATAAATTCAATTGATTATGCTCTGGCATGGAAATGTTTATTTTATTTTCCTGTAAATTTAAAATATCTATTGCATTTTGTGTGAGCTGGATCTATATTTACTCCCGTTGATGTAGGAAACTTACAAACATTTGGAGAATAAATTATGTACGCAGCTATCGCATATAACACTTACCACATGGTTAAAGACGCTCGCGAGAATCAAGTCGCTTCAGAAGTCGAAGCCGTGAAGAAAGAGAAAAAGCGTTTTTCATTTAAAGCACTTTTCAGCAAAGCAGTACTAGAACCACAAACAACTCAAACTGTATAAGGAATAACGATATGTACGGAGCAATCGCATACAACACTTACTACATGGTTAAAGACGCGCGCGAAAATCAAGCTGTCTCAGAAGTCGAAGCGGTAAAGACAGAGAAAAAGCGTTTTTCATTTATAGCTTTTTTTAAAAAAGCAGTACCAGAACCACAAGCAACCCAAATTTTATGAGGATAATGAAATGTACGGAGCAGTCGCTTACAACGCGTACTACATGGTAAAAGACGCGGAAGAAAACCCAGAAACAAATAGCATTAAGGCGAAAGCAAACCAAAAGCCTTTAAAGCTTATCATTAACGAGTTTGTACAAAACAACATGCCGATGTTGACTAAGAGTAACGGTAGTGAGTTTTATTTTCTGCTACTTCTGGTGACATCATTTACAGTGCTACATGGATAAAAGACAATAAAAACAGCCAATTAAGTTTTTTTTAATCTAGAGGTACATGAAAAGCTTACCTCGCATGTTGTCAGTAGTTTAATAGATAAATAGGCAGTAATACTTTGCGGGAATAGTGGAAAGTTGAGTAGTCTACCCGACTAGGGTGTTAAGGCGAGTCTCAAAGCTGGTGGCACTATGACCAAAGGGCAGCACAACAGTCAGGTGAACTAAAACGCCAATGTTAGTGTTGATGATAAACTTAAATCACCACCAGATAGAAGCAGCAGGGCAGAATAGTGGCACAGCCCACTATGAAAAACTGGATGTACTTCGAGAAGACAGATAACGTCTCTCACCCAAAAACATGACTCGCCAGAGTCTGTTCATTTCCAATTTAATCAAGGACGTTCCTGCTGTCAGTCATTGTAGCGAACACCAACCACTCACATTGAATTAAACGTTCTGACTTCAGTGTACAGATTCGACGAGTACAGCGTTTCAGTCGTTTGCGAACCCGCACCTAAAAAGTGTCCTTATTTAAAAATACTTTCGTGACCCTTAAATATTACCCTTCACACCCTTAGAGAAGCCAACCTAGTTGTAAAGAACTTACTCTGTCTCTAGCTGACGTATGTTTCTTTTTGTGATCTGGCGTTTCAAAAGTGTAAATTAAATTTTTCATATATATTGAAAATGAAAAATTAATTTCATAGAATGGTTTCGTTCGATAATGAAAAGCAAACCTGACATCAATAAACGAAGCTCAATTTGACGTTAGAAACCGCTTTTTAAAACAGAAATAGCCATAAGTACAACGCGAAACAAGTCGCTCAGTCAGTCTAAAATAGGAGTTGGTCATGGAGACTATTCATAACTATATCGGTGGAAGCATTCAGGAAAGCCAAAGCGGCAAATTTGCTCCAGTTTTTAACCCAGCTACTGGTGAACAAATTCGCCAAGTCGTTCTTAGCTCAAAAAGTGAAACGGAACTGGCAATTGAATCTGCTGCTAAGGCATTTCCTACATGGTCGAAAATGTCGCCATTAAAGCGTGCTCGAATCCTATTTAAGTTCAAAGAGTTAATGGAAGCTAATATGGATAAGCTTGCCAAAACGATTTCTACTGAGCACGGAAAGGTATACTCAGATGCAATGGGCGAGCTAACTCGAGGCCTGGAAGTGGTTGAGTTTGCTTGCGGCATTCCTCATCTTCAAAAGGGTGAGCATTCAGCTAACGTGGGTACTGGTGTTGATAGCCATTCACTGATGCAACCACTAGGCGTTTGTGCGGGCATTACTCCGTTTAACTTTCCTGCGATGGTTTCAATGTGGATGTTCCCTATTGCACTTGCGACTGGTAACACATTCGTTCTAAAACCGTCAGAAAAGGATCCAACAACTTCTTTGATTCTGGCTGAGCTACTTTCTGAAGCGGGTCTTCCTGACGGCGTGTTTAATGTAGTGAATGGCGATAAAGAGTCGGTAGATGTACTACTAACGGATCCACGTGTTCAAGCGGTTAGCTTTGTTGGCTCAACACCAATTGCTGAGTACATTTACTCAACGGCATCAGCACATGGTAAACGTTGTCAGGCTTTAGGCGGCGCTAAAAACCACTGTATCTTAATGCCAGATGCAGATTTGGATATGGCAACGAACGCGATTATCGGTGCAGCATTTGGTGCGGCTGGCGAGCGTTGTATGGCTCTTTCAGTGGCTGTAGTCGTTGGTGACGAAACAGCGGATCACCTTATCGATAAACTGCGTACCGGCGTTGATAAAATGACCATTGGCCCAGGTATTGTTGAGGGCAAAGAAAACGATATGGGCCCGGTAATTTCTCAGGTTCATAAAGAGAAAATCATCGGTTACATCGACTCTGGCGTAGAGCAGGGTGCTGATCTGCTTATTGATGGTCGTTCACTAAGTGTTGAAGGTTTTGAAAATGGATACTTTGTAGGACCAACGCTATTCGATAACGTATCACCTGACATGACTATCTATAAAGAAGAGATTTTTGGCCCAGTACTTGCGATTGTTCGTGTTCCGGACTTTAAAACGGCTATCCAATTGGTTAACCGTCATGAATATGGTAATGGTACGGCAATCTTCACTCGTGATGGCGAAACGGCACGTCAGTTTAGTGAAAATGTCCAGGCTGGTATGGTAGGTATCAACATCCCAATCCCAGTACCAATGGCATTCCACAGCTTTGGTGGTTGGAAACGCTCTGTTTTCGGCCCATTAAATGTGCACGGTAATGACGGTGTTCGCTTCTACACAAGAATGAAAACCGTATCTAGCCGCTGGCCAGCAAGTGATGTTCGCCTAGAGCAACACTCAAGCTCATTTAATATGCCAACATTAGGCTAATTAAACTTTTTAACCGTTTGGGTAGGGCACGGTAGGGGCCCAACTAGGAAAGCGCGTGGCAGAGCGCGCTACCTTTTATCTTTTTGCTGGCGAATAGCCAGCTTTTTTTATTAAAAAATTCCCTCAAATATCAGCGGATAGTTTTATGCACTGTCTTTTAATAGATAAGAATTACTGTTTTACAGTGTTTATTTTTACTAGCCAGACGAGTTTGACCCGATATAGATTTGGGATGGTGAGAAATTTAGTTGCTTTGCATCGGTCTATACCCTAACACGTTCTGCTAACTTTAATGCTTCTGTTTTTGAATTCTGCTTTATGAACGGTAGGCTTTTTCTTGTTACTCATGTTTACCTCACTAGGTGATTACAATTCACTTAGCTTGGTGTCCGAAGTTATTGGAGCAGATCACTATGTCGTTGTTCCTGATCAAGAGCCTGCGCCGGAAGTCTCGCTGTTTATGGATTGGCTGGAAGAGTATTTTCCGAGTTAAAGACGATTTCGTTCAACGATTCACTGGATTCATTTAAAGCGAAAAAAACTAAATACAGGACGTAATGAAACAAATAGAGTGAATTGAAAAAATTAGGAATTGATTCTAGCAAAGCTTGGAGCGGGCAGCGGGAATCGAACCCGCATCATCAGCTTGGAAGGCTGAGGTAATAGCCATTATACGATGCCCGCGCATCGAAAGGACACGTCTAATATGCCACATTAATTTGAAAAGAAAAGTCTTTTCTCTTCAATTGTTTGTTGGTTGCGCAAAAATCACTCAGGATGGTGCGAAGGTGCTCATTCAGTGTGCTAGTAGAGAAATTTATTAATAAGATTAGTACTAAAATGGTTACGGATTCGAACATTCTCTGAGTCAGTCATTTTGTAGTCGGTCAATGATTCATTTTTGTTTTCAGCCGTATAAGTGACAACTAAGAGGACAGCGCTGATACTGTTAAGAATGCAGAGGAGAATAACCATGTGGAAAGGGATCATGATAGGTGCATTGGTGATGTGTATGACCGCGTGTACTACAGTAACAACGGATGTCGACAAGCAAGCAAACTTTTCATCGTATAAAACATTCGATTTCGGAGAGCAGGGGGGTGTGCCCGCCAGCATTGATGCCAGGCGCATAGAACAGAGTATTGCCTCACAGCTCAAAGCAAATGGCTTTTCAAAAGTCCCGAGTGATGGTGATCTTTATGTTCATCATGATATTGTTGAAAGTACAGAATTTGTCTCGTCAGGATCGACCGTTAGTTTTGGGTACGGGTGGAACAGTTTTGGCGTTGTTACTTCCAGTCCAGAACGTTATAGAGAGCGGAAATACGGTAATTTGGTTGTTGAACTAGTGGATATGAATGCAAACCAAGTTGTTTGGAAAGGGATATCCAGCCGCAAATTAACTGCAACAATGGACAGCGAAAGGAGGGAACGCTTAGTGGCAGAAGAAATCGCGAAAATGTTTGAAAACTTCCCTTACGGCGCCAAATAGTAATGCCTGTATTCGTTTTGAAAAAGGCGCAATGTATGCGCCTTTTTAGTTTGTCTCAGGATGTTAACTGTAATTAGTATCCGATGCTATAGAGGTGCTCACCAACTTCCTGACACTGCGTTTGATATACTTTTAGAACATCCTTAGTATTTCTATTCGCAGCTTTAAAGTCCGATTCAGCAGAAGAAAGCTTACTAAAGCTATAGTTTCGAGCAGACATTAAATAGTTTCGAAAAGAGGTTCTATGCTCTGGTACGGCACTCTGAACGTTCGAAACATTTGCACATTCCAAGAGGGCTTCGTTGCTCATTTTTTCAAGATTTACGTCTGCACTGACGACGTTTGAGAATGCGCTGAGTAATAAAGTTAAGATGGCTGGAATAGCGAATCTGGTCATAGTTTGGGCCTCGAATGGATTCAGGTAAATATATACGTATCCATGTTACTTATTGACACGTTTTCTTGATTTCTCTGTTTTGCTTTCGTCAAATATTCACGGCCACGTCGAAATACATAGAGTAAATTTGCTTCATATCTTTCAAGAAGATGATAACGCGAGCCTTGGCTTTTAAGTTTACCGAAATTCTCTTGAGTTAACGGCTTTGTCAACCAAGCAAGAGAAAGCATTGGTAGCTATAGGTTTGAGCCTTAACCACTATGTGAATGATTACGCATAGTAACGATAGGAAAGATAGATGAACAGCCTTTTCTTATCTTGCGGGTTGATGGGCGTTTTGCGCTTGAATTGTTGCAAAATACAATCACAGTAACGACAACAACGAACGAGTTAGCGACATCGTGCATGAAATATGGTGGAGAAGGAGAAAGGATGACCCTAGTAAATTAGAAGGAGCAAATGTTCATTGCTCCTTTTAATTTATTATGCGCTTGCGTAGATGACGCTGCCGCCTTTAATCGTATCGATGATTTCTCGAGACAGGTTTTCTGGCAGAGCCGGACAACCCCAGCTACGTCCTAAATAGCCGTTCTTTTTGATAAAAGAAGGATTCGCATATTTCGCGCCATGTACGACGATGTAGCGCTCGCGAGCTTTATCGTTGAGTCCAGAAGTCAGACCATCTAAGCGGAGAGAATAGCCATTTGACCCGTAGTAGGTCGTATCGGTTAAAAACGTACCTAAAGACGTTTTCCGAGAGTTCACAATATTTGAGAACTTCGTCGCGGTTTTCTTTCCACTGTTCACACCATGTGAAACATAGGTATTGTAGATCAGCTTCTTTCTATCTATATCAACCACATAAAAGCGCTTGTCTGTTGACGGTTTACTGTAGTCAATGATTGTAAGTACTGGCTTCTTTCTTTTTTTGGTCTTCTTGTAAGCTAAGTAGGCATCGTTAAATAGCTTAAAGTCGATAACGCCTTCTAGTTTGGCGTCTTTATATGTTTTTCTAACTTGTTGAGAAATCTGATTCTCTACTCGAGCTTTGCCGTCCGAATCTTTGGCGAAAGCAAAAGGAGAAACAGAGAAAAACGTCCATATCAACAATAAAAATGATTTTTTCATTTTGATCAAATAAAACTCTAGGTGTTACAAATTTGCCGAATGCTTCATGCGTTCAGTAATACTACATGCACATCAATTATATTCTTTTCCCTACACTCAATGTTATGCTTTAAACACTTATAGTTTGGGATGTTATTAATTTCTTGCTGTTAAAACTAACTTTCTGATATTAATGGTTTTTCTATTATTGAAGTAAATTTCAGACATAATAATAACTTAAATTACTAATTATTAAAATGGTGATTAGCACCGTTTATCGGGCTCAACAGGTTAAAAACAATGTGTAATTATGCTTCAATTGGAAAAATTCTTGAAATTTCAAAGTGTTTATTTTCAGTAATCGAGTGATATTTAAAGCTAACTCTGTGATCCTAGTCGTAACAAAATATAATTTAAATGTTGAATGAAAGCACTTGCACAGTATAGATTGGCATAAATGACCGATAACTACGAGGTTTGAATGAAAGTGCATGAATGCGTTTCCTTTATATTAGTGAAAAACTCACAAATACTGTTGGAGACACGAGCAAAAGACAAAGATACTGATCCCGGAGCTATTGCTATTCCAGGTGGGCATATGGAACCAGGTGAGGATCAGACGCAGACATTATTTAGAGAGCTTAAAGAAGAGTTGAATGTCACGCCACAATCATTTTTATATCTATGTTCTCTTTATCATCCCACGATTGAATTACAACTCATACATTATTACATCGTCACTGAGTGGGAAGGGGGGTAGAATGTTATGAGGCGGATTCTATTGATTGGTATACGCCTAATAATGCTCCGGTAGGAACAGAGGTTGATAGGATTGCGCTGCAAGAGCTTGAGCGATTAAAAAATACATTTATACCCGTGATCATTGAAGATGCTTGATTTCTCATTAAATCAGGATCATGCTACGCACCATGAAAATTGTACTGACTCCTGAGCAAAAGCAGCAACTCGAACAGATGCACGACACTGAGCGTGATAGTCGTGTGTGCGACCATATAAAAGCCGTTTTGCTAGCTTCCGAGGGTTGGAATCAGGTCATGATATCTCAAGCTCTTCGTATTCATGAATCTACCGTTGCTCGTCATCTTAGTGATTATGTTCTCTCTGAAAAACTTAAACCTGAGAATGGTGGTAGCCAGAGTCGACTTTCTGTGACTTAGACGATGCAGCTCATCGAGCATTTGACTGAGAAAACCTACTTTCATACGCGTCAAATCGTTACTTACGTCGAGACGGAATTCGGTGTGAGCTACACCGTTGCAGGCATGAACAAGTGGTTACATCACCACGATTTTTCATACAAAAAGCCCAAAGGTGTACCGCACAAGCTAAAACCTGAAGAGCAGCAAGCATTTATCGAGTATTACAACGAGGTGCTTAAGTCCAATGATGCGCCTGTGCTTTTTATGGATGCCGTTCATCCGACTCAATCAACAAAGCTCAGCTATGGCTGGATCCGCAAGGGACAGGATAAACTTATTGAAACGACAGGTAGTCGTACTCGAGTGAATCTAATCGGTGCTCTGCCACTGAAAGACATTAGCGCAACGATCACAAATACTTATGAAACGATAGATAGCGAGAGCATTGTTCGCTTCTTTTGGAAACTCAAGAAAGAGCATTATCCACTAGAGCAAACCGTGCATATTGTGCTTGATGGTGCAGCCTATCATCGGTCAGAAATGGTGAGAAATGCGGCAAAAGTGCTCAATATAGAGCTTCATTACTTACCACCATACAGCCCAAACTTAAATCCAATAGAGCGACTTTGGAAAGTAATGAATGAGCATGTGAGGAACAATGTCTATTTTCCCTCTAAAGCAGCATTCACCTCTGCTATCAAAAAGTTTTTTGATGTGACGCTACCAGAAGTTGCAGGCTCACTTGTATCCAGAATTACGGATAATTTTCAGATATTGAAACCTGCATCTTCAAGTTGAACGGGTATAGTTTAATTTAGGAAAATAAGTTAGAGCCAGCCAAGCATATATTTTTAATCGCTTAATGAATATCAGAGTTACATTAACAGTGTTTTTGAACAAAATTAAGCTATGAATATAAATGTTGTGAAATATCAAATTGTGGCTGTATACACTGTGCTACTTTTACCTAGATTTTGACGAACTATTTCGCTTGTTCAACTTTCCTAGGGACCGGTGACATAAGAGAGATGGTTAGTAATGTTCATCAACACATGGGATTTGCAGCGGGGGGCCAAATGATTAATAAATGTGGACAGTGTCGGCAATTTACTAGAGAGAAGGCAAACAATAAAGATATATGTGGCGCCTGGGGGCAGCCAACTATAGCAACAAGGTTTGCCTGTGAATTTTTTATGCCTGCTGTCTCATCAAAAAACCGCGTTACTAAGGTTCTAAACACAAAACAAAGTTAATTCAACACCGTCTTATTTGTGCAAGCCCGCCAGCGAAGTGCTAAGTTTGCTTCTTTCGATTGAACAACGAGTGGTTGGATGACTCCCACCATATTTTCAGTTGCTCGAGATTCATGGGTTTTCCAAAAAGATAGCCTTGCATAAAGTCGCATTGGTAGTCCGACAACCATTGGTGTATCGCATCGTGTTCAATGCCCTCTGCAGTAACGGTTTTATTCTGGGCGTGGCACAAGTCAATAATGGGTTTGATTACGTGTCCATTATTGGTTCCCATCAACGTGAGTAGAAACTCGCGGTCAAATTTAATCTTTTGAACAGGGAATTGAACAAGCTGGGTAAGTGATGTATAGCCTGAGCCGAAGTCATCGATTGCAAGCCGGTAACCGAGCTTAGAAAGTTTATCTAGCAAGGCTGTTCCGCGTTGGTTTGAAGCGAAAGTCTCTGTGATTTCAAGCTCAATAAATTGAGGGTCAACATCGTATTTAGTTGTATATGTGTGTATATACTCAGCCATCTCCAGAGAGTTTAACTCTGCGGAGGATAAGTTGATCGATAGAATGATGTCTTTATCAAAAACTTCTCTCAACTGATGGTATTGCGATGCTGCATTAGAGAACACCCAACGGTCAATCTTGTCGAACAGACCAGTTTGCTCTGCGATAGGGATAAACTCTGCAGGAGGTATTGCCCCTATACCTTCTGCATCCCACCGCAACAATACTTCTAAGCCTTCAATTTCATTGTTGTAACGGCTTAGATAGGGTTGAAACACGAGTCGAAACTCCTCTTCTACATCGGCCTTTCTTAATGCACGTTCAACTTGGTTTCGCCTTTGTGACTCGATGTTTAAGTCAGCAGAGTAATAGGAATATTGATTTTTTCCAGCACGTTTCGCTTGGTACATTGCGGCATCAGCATTAGATAAAAGCTTCGTAATGTCTGCCCCGTCTTCTGGGTAACGTGCCACTCCCACACTGGCGGTAATAGGGAAGGAACTTGGCCACGAATGGCTCAAAGTACTGATAGGTTTGAGTAGTTCTGTTGCGAGTATGTCTGGGAGATTGTTTATGTGCTCATCAGAGCTAAGTAGAATGGCGAACTCATCACCCGAAAGGCGCGCACCAAAACAAGGGCTGTTATATTGATGAGTTATCTTCTGACACACGTTCTTGATGTGAGTTGAAAATACCTTTAAAAGAGTATCTCCCAATTCATGCCCATATTTGTCATTGACATATTTGAAGTTATCCAAGTCAACATAAATAACCCACATATACGCAGAAGGGGAGTCGAGCTCTTGAGTGACCAGCTCATGGAACCGATTTCGGTTCGCGAGCTGTGTCAATTGATCCGTCTCTGCCAACCGCTTGGTTTTTTTGTAGATGGTGTTTAGCTCTTCATACATATCGAAGAAGCGAGAAGACAGTCTCCCAATCTCGTCATTGGTATCTAGTTTTTCAATATTATCTCTCTGATTTGTTTCCAGTTCTTGGAGTTGTTTGTCGAGTCTAGAAACAGGGCGTAATACATGTCGATACAGAACCAAAACGATCAATGCAATTGTACAAAATGCAGCGATCCCAAATGAAAGTGCTAACTCTAGCCAAACTTTGTCGATTTTATTCCACATCAGATACTCAGCAGGTGAGAGTATGGCAAAAAAATGAGGGAGCAACTGTATCGTTTGAGCTAGAGGGACATCCAGGTATATTGGTACATCAGAAAAAGTAATGATGCTGTGTGTATCAAATTCGATCTCGTGTTTAATTTCACTAAATGCTTCCAAAGATACCGTTACGATCACAAAAAAAGTATTAGTAGGATCGAAACTTAATGGGTGTTCACCGGTACGTTTATCAATCAAATCGTATTGGATCAGAATACTTTGACCACTGGAGTTATAAATAAAACCTGTGCGGCTGTAATCGCCGTGTTTTGAAAAACTGTCTGAAATGTATTCCGCTACTTTAGGATCGATGGTCGCTGAAGATTCAAAATATTGGTTTTCTACGTAATAGAGCAGGTTTTGATTGCCATTGAGGATAGCCATATTGGTATCGCCATGATAGCCATGGCTTAATACATCCGCTGTTTCTTCCAAGCGATTAAACAAAACTCGCTCACGGTAAGGGTTATCGTGATTAATTAAATAATCTTGTAGAACGTCACTTTTACCTAAAGTATAAGCGTAGCTATGAAGAAAAATATTCGCTTGGCGGAATTGTCCCGCCAGCTTCTCCATTTGCAATTGAATATAACTATCTTCCCGCTTAATGAGTGTGACTTTCTGGATGCTATAGATAATGTAACTTGAGACCACCGCACTTAATAAGATGACAGGTGTTACGAGCAAAATCACTCTTCTGCTTAATTTCATTCCGTTTTTTCAATTCCGTTTGTGTCCTTACAAACGTTACATACCGACTCGGTAGCTAACGAATGACAAATGTATAAGCAGTGTAACGAGATTTTGACCTTGTCGATCTTGTAAATCAGGTGGCTCTCTGGAACTGTGAAGTTGCATATGCTTTTAAAGGGTCTAATTGGATGTTTTCTCAGTAATTAGACGTCTTAGTTATAAACAAGTTACCCTATATACCAGTAGGCAGTGGTCAACAAACCCCACGATCGAAACGTTTCGATGATGGGGTTTGTGACACAAGTTGTCTTTTCATGTTCATTGAAGCCTCAATTGCAGATCATTCTCACACCTTATAAACCGCTCTCTTTTCAAATTCCACTTTCGAATTATTATTGCATCGAAACGTTTCGATGAGTTTTCTGTAAATAACCAAAACAACCCAATACAGACGATTATCGATGTATGAACGTGTAACCGAAAGGTCTATGAGATGAAAAAAAGTACCCTTATACACTCAGATATTTCTTACTTGGTGGCGACATTGGGGCATACCGATGAAATCACCATTTGTGATGCTGGTCTGCCAATCCCTGAACGTGTGCAACGAATCGACTTAGCGCTTACTCATGGGGTACCAAGTTTTATTGATACCGTTCGTGTGATGTTGTCGGAATCACAGATTGAAGGGGTCATCTTTGCAGAAGAGTTTTGCAACGTGAGTCCTGAGCTTCACAAAGCAGTGATCGAAGAGTTAAGTCAGGAACAAGAGCGAACAGGAAAATCGATCGAAGTCAGCTATGTATCGCACGAAGCGTTTAAAGCTCGCACGGAACAAAGCAGAGCAGTGATTCGCACGGGTGAATGTACACCTTATGCGAACGTTATCTTCCAAGCTGGCGTAGTTTTTTAAGTTGGCGTAGCTTTTTAAGCCAGAGAATTTGAGGAACGATTATGACTCAAGCCATTCTACAACTGAGTGAGATTGAAAAAGCGTTTCCGGGCGTGAAGGCGCTAGATAAGGCGAGCCTTCATGTATATCCAGGGCGGGTAATGGCGCTTATGGGTGAAAATGGAGCGGGTAAATCAACATTGATGAAAGTGCTAACCGGCATTTATCACATGGACTCGGGAAGCATTCAGTACCAAGGTCAGCCTGCTGCATTTAAAGGTCCGCGTGATTCTCAGGAAGCGGGGATCAGCATTATTCACCAAGAATTGAACTTGATCCCAGAGCTAACGATTGCGGAGAACATCTATTTAGGGCGCGAATTTACTGGTGCGATGGGACGTATTCAGTGGAGCACAATGTACGATGAAGCGGACAAGCTTCTCCAACGTCTGAATGTAAAACATAGCTCACGCACCTTGCTTGGTGACTTAAGCCTTGGTGAGCAACAGATGGTAGAAATTGCCAAAGCGCTCTCGTTTGAATCCAAAGTCATCATCATGGACGAGCCAACCGATGCGCTAACGGATACTGAAACCGAATCGCTATTTAAAGTGATTAATGAGCTTCGTGCTCAAGGCTGCGGCATTGTTTATATTTCACACCGTTTGAAAGAGATCTTCGAAATTTGTGACGATATTACGGTTCTTCGTGATGGTAAGTTTATTGGTGAATGTCAGGTTTCTGATACCGACGAAGACGGCCTTATCGAAATGATGGTGGGCCGCAAGCTTGAAGAACAATATCCACGTATTGATGTGAAACATGGTGAGACCTGTCTTGAAGTGATCGGTTTAACCGGTTCCGGCGTTCACGATGTTAGCTTCACGCTTCAGCGCGGTGAAATACTTGGTATTTCGGGCTTGATGGGTGCGGGTCGCACTGAGTTGATGAAGGTGATTTACGGCGCGCTGCCGAGCGAGCATGGTGTCATCAATCTCGACAACAAGACCATTAACCCAGTCAGTCCGCAAGATGGTTTGGCCAACGGTATCGCTTATATTTCTGAAGATCGAAAAGGCGATGGTTTAGTTCTCGGCTTATCTGTTAAAGAGAATATGTCTTTGTGTTCTTTGGACAAATTGACCAAAGGTGTCCAAATCCAGCACGGTGACGAAGTGATGGCGGTGGAGGACTTTATTAAACTGTTCAACATCAAAACGCCTACACGTGATCAAATCATTGGCAACCTTTCAGGTGGTAACCAGCAGAAGGTGGCCATCGCGAAAGGATTGATGACCAAACCTAAAGTTCTAATTTTGGATGAACCAACTCGCGGTGTTGATGTTGGCGCTAAAAAAGAGATTTATCAGCTAATCAATAAATTCAAAGCCGAAGGCATGAGCATCATCTTAGTCTCCTCTGAGATGCCAGAAGTGCTGGGGATGAGTGACCGCATTCTTGTTATGCATGAAGGTCGTATTACTGGCGAATTTGATGCGAAAGACGCCGATCAAGAAACATTACTCGCCTGTGCCGTGGGCAAAAAGATCAATGAGGAAGCAGCATGAGTACCAACACCATGAGCAAACCGAACGAAGCTAGCAACAAAAAGCTGTTGACTAAAGAGTGGCTGATTGAACAAAAATCACTGATTGCACTGATATTTTTGATTGTTGTCGTATCATTCCTGAACCCGAATTTCTTCACGGTAGACAACATTCTTAACATTCTTCGTCAAACCTCGGTTAATGCGATCATCGCTGTAGGTATGACGCTTGTTATCCTGACCGCTGGTATCGATTTGAGTGTGGGCTCTGTACTGGCTTTATGTGGTGCATTCGCTGCAAGCCTGATTGCAATGGAAGTACCAGTACTAATCGCAGTGCCCACTGCTCTTCTTGCCGGAGCTGCACTGGGTGCGATCAGCGGCATTATTATCGCTAAGGGTAAGGTTCAAGCCTTCATCGCAACACTGGTTACCATGACGTTATTACGCGGTGTAACCATGGTTTATACCGATGGCCGACCAATTTCGACTGGCTTTACCGATACGGCTGATGCGTTTGCATGGTTCGGCACAGGTTACGCGATGGGTATTCCCGTTCCGGTATGGATAATGGTGATTGTGTTTGCTGCCGCGTGGTACTTACTAAACCACACTCGCTTTGGTCGCTATGTCTACGCTCTTGGTGGTAATGAATCTGCTACCCGCCTATCTGGCATCAATGTTGACCGAGTGAAGATGGGGGTTTACGCCATCTGCGGTATGTTAGCGGCACTTGCTGGCATCATTGTGACATCTCGTCTGTCTTCGGCGCAACCTACCGCAGGTATGGGCTACGAGCTAGATGCCATTGCAGCGGTAGTGCTGGGCGGTACGAGTCTAATGGGTGGTAAAGGCCGCATTATGGGTACACTCATTGGCGCGCTTATCATCGGCTTCCTGAATAACGCTCTTAACCTGCTCGACGTTTCTTCTTACTACCAAATGATTGCAAAAGCAGTGGTTATTTTGGCCGCAGTACTGGTAGATAACAAAAACAAGTAATTCATAACAATCCAAAGATATGTGAATAAAAACGAGCTGGTATACGTGTGCTGGCTCACCCTACACAAAGGACTATAACGATGAAAAAACTCGCAACTCTTATCTCTGCTGCACTTCTTTCCTCAACCGTATCTGTGGCTGCACAAGCTCAGGATACGATGGCGATTGTGGTTTCAACTCTGAACAACCCGTTCTTCGTAACGATGAAAGACGGTGCTGAAGCGAAAGCGAAAGAGCTGGGATACGATCTGATTGTTCTTGATTCGCAAAATGACCCGAGTAAAGAACTATCAAACATCGAAGACCTGACTATCCGAGGCGTTAAAGCGATTTTGATTAACCCGACAGATTCAGACGCAGTATCTAATGCGATTCGTATGGCAAACCGCTCTAATGTACCAGTATTGACTCTCGACCGTGGTGCAAGCCGTGGTGAAGTCGTTAGCCATATTGCTTCAGATAACGTGATTGGCGGTGAAATGGCTGGTAAATACATTATGGAGAAGGTTGGCGAGAAAGCGAAAGTTATCCAGCTAGAAGGTATTGCGGGCACATCAGCGGCACGTGAGCGTGGCGAAGGCTTCATGACGTCAGTAAAAGCCAGCAACATGGAACTTCTAGCAAGCCAGCCTGCTGATTTCGACCGCACTAAAGGTCTGAATGTTATGGAAAACCTATTGGCTGCGAATCCAGATGTACAAGCTGTGTTTGCACAAAACGATGAGATGGCACTTGGTGCGCTACGTGCGGTACAGGCATCAGGCAAAGATGTGGTTATCGTAGGCTTTGATGGTACTGAAGACGGTATCGCTGCTGTTAACCGTGGCAAGCTTGCAGCAACCATCGCACAACAACCAGATCTTATCGGTGCGCTGGGTGTAGAAACAGCAGACAAAGTCCTCAAAGGCGAAAAAGTCGAAGCTTACATCCCGGTTCCTCTAAAAGTGGTAACCAAATAATTACGACTTTGGATAAATAATCCTAGTTTCTTCGCTCTCTCCTCCGTTTTATCTGTCGTTAGGGGGAGAGGGCAAGAATAGATGCCTTTGACTTTTTATTCCAACTAAGACGAGAAGTTAAAGTCATCTAATGTATTTTTCAGAAAACAGTTTTTCAAAAAGGGTTCATTCAGAACCGAGGATAACCGTATGAATAAGTTAGTAGTGTTAGGTAGTGTAAACGCTGACCATGTTCTTCAAGTGCCTTCTTTTCCTCGCCCAGGCGAGACGCTTCATGGTCGCAATTACCAAGTTATTCCTGGCGGTAAAGGAGCAAATCAAGCCGTTGCCGCAGCACGCCTGAATTCTGATATTGGTTTTATTGCTTGTGTTGGTGATGATTCATTCGGGATCAATATTCGCGAGAATTTTAAGATGGATGGCATCGACATTAGCGCGGTTAAGATGCAGCCAAACTGTCCAACTGGTATTGCGATGATTCAGGTAGCAGATAGTGGTGAGAATAGTATTTGTATTTCGGCAGAAGCGAACGCCAAGCTGACCGCTGAGGCTATTGAGCCTGATTTGGAACGCATACGCCGCGCTGAATACTTGCTGATGCAACTTGAGACTCCGATATGTGCGATTGAGAAAGCGGCACGTGTTGCAAAAGATGCAAAAACGAACGTGATTCTTAACCCGGCACCTGCGCGTGAATTATCGGACGAATTATTAGCATGTATCGATGTCATCACTCCAAACGAAACCGAAGCAGAAGTCCTGACTGGCGTGACAGTGACGGATAACGACAGTGCACAAGAAGCGGCCAACATCCTGCATAGCAAAGGCATTGAAATCGTGATGATTACCCTAGGTGCGAAAGGCGTTTGGTTAAGTCAGAATGGTCGTGGCGAGATTATCCCTGGTTTCCGCGTCGACGCTACCGATACCACGGCAGCAGGTGATACCTTTAATGGGGCATTCGTCACTGGTTTATTGGAAGGTTTGTCTTTAGAATCAGCAATTAAGTTTGCACACGCAGCGGCAGCCATTTCAGTTACGCGCTTTGGTGCACAGACGTCTATCCCAACTCGTGAAGAGGTGGACGCATTCTTAGCTGAAAACCAATAAGTAAGGAATTTATAACATGGCAACGATGAAAGACATCGCAAAACTGGCAGGGGTTTCCACTTCAACTGTGAGCCATGTTATCAATAAAACTCGCTTTGTGAGCGAAGAAATTTCGGATCGCGTTAATAGCGCCGCAAAAGAGCTTAATTATTACGCGCCTTCAGCGTTAGCACGTAGCCTCAAAGTCAATCGAACTCAAACTATTGGTATGTTGGTAACAACCTCCACCAACCCGTTCTTTGGTGAAGTGGTAAAAGGTGTCGAGCGCAGTTGTTACCAAAAAGGCTATAACCTGATCCTGTGTAACACCGAAGGGGATAACGAACGTATGCGTCAATCTATCAGCACGTTGCTTCAGAAACGAGTTGATGGCTTGATTCTGATGTGTGACTCCCTCGAAGGAGAGCGTATCGATGTGTTCGAGCGTTACCCTGATATCCCAGTTGTGGTGATGGACTGGGGCCCAATGCTCTTTACCAGCGATAAGATTCAAGACAACTCATTACGGGGTGGATACCTTGCAGTGAAGCACCTGATAGATTGTGGGCATAAGCAGGTTGGCTGTATCACAGGCCCTCTGATCAAACATCAAGCTCAAATGCGATATGAAGGTTATAAGCGAGCCATGATTGAAGCGGGGTTGGAGTTTAACTCAAACTGGATCATTGAATCGGATTTCGAATGTGAAGGTGGCTATCAGGCTCTGAAAAAGATGTCTGAAAGGGGAGCGCTACCGACTGCTATCTTCGTCTCCAACGACATGATGGCGATGGGGGTGATCAATGCGGCTAACGAGCTTGATATCAACGTGCCAGAGGATCTCTCCATCATTGGTTACGATGATATACACATCGCTAAATTTATGTCTCCGTCACTGACAACCATTCACCAGCCTAAATATCGTTTGGGGCAAGCTGCGGTTGAAACTTTGCTACGAAGACTGAACGACAAAGCAGCTGAAGCGGAAGTTGTTCAATTAGAACCGACGCTAGTCGCGCGCAAGAGTGTGAAAACGCTACTTTAGCAAACCTGTATTTATATTTTTTTATCGAGCCTCATCTTATTGATGCATATCAATTTTTGGTGAGTTTGCGTTAATTTTGTACGTTATACGGCTTTTTTTTGCAAAAGTGTGATTTTTTGCCGAGAAAAATCACACTTATATTTTCTTCATGTAAGAAAGTACCTATGATGGCAGCCAATAATTAATAGAATTGTAATTAGTAGGGTGATTGGATGAGCTTTGCTTTAGTTCAAAAATACGCTCAGTATTCTGTAAAACGACCGTGGTGCCATCGTATTGGTGTCGCAGTCATCTTGTTTGTTTTTTTGTTTAGCAGTTACGGTCTTCTGGCTCACGAAGAGTTGTCATACTTGCTAGGCATTTTTATTACTTTTGCTGCGACTGGATTGTTTGCATCTGCGTCGGCGTTTAAGAAAAGATATCCTATTCAAAAATCGTAATTAAGAGTGAATAACACAGTTTTAATGATTCGAGGAGGGCTTATGTCCTCCTTTTACTTTTTGAAACAGGTGAACTTATTTGGTGAGCTCTTCAATGATAGGACAACGACTTCTCGCATCACCAGGGCAGGAAGATATCCAGCTCTCTAATTGTTGTTTCATCTCAAGCAGGTGCGCTATTTTTTCTTCTACTTCTTTTAATTTATCCATAGTGCGGGCTTTAACTTCACTGCTTTTTCTATTTGGGTTATGGGCGAGCTGAACAAATTCTTTGCACTCTTGCAGGGAGAATCCTGCGTTTTTCGCACGTGATACTAGGTTGAGCTCTTGGATGTGGTTGTCAGAGTATTCTCTGTATCCAGAGTCACTTCGAGCGGGTGGTGAAATAATTCCTTTGTCTTCGTACAGACGGATAGATTTAGAGGAAAGGCCGGTCAGTTTGGCCACAGCACCTATATTCATAATTCACCTCTTGATTCAAGATAATGCCTAACGCGAGTATATACCCAAATAGCTTCAACATGCAGAAGTTAGAGTGAGGTGACTGCTGTAAGTTCCCGTAAAAAGGTCACTTCAGCTTTTCGACGGCCCCGTTTGGCTTGATACACGTCTACACTTTCGCGACTTCATGAGGAGGCATACCGAATGCCTTTTTAAATGCGTTGGTGAAATTGGACGGGTGGTGATAACCAGCTTCATAGGCTGCCTCTGTAATGGTAACAAGACCTCGTTCTAAGTGTTGTCGAGCCACGACTAAACGGCGGTAGCGAATGTAACCGTTTACTGTCATGTTGAATGACTGTTTAAAGCGGCGTTGCAAGTTGGACACGCTCATAGAAAAAACCGTCGATAACTTTGCTAAGCTCAGTTCTTCAGCTAGATGAGTTTCGATGTAATTGATGATGTCTTCAGTCTTATGATCTTTGCTTCTTGTCACTGATTTGTGTTGAGAATAATGAACGTTAGGCATCTGCTGAAGGACATTGGATAAAATCTGATAAATCAAACTTTCAATCCCGATCTTAGTTTGTAAGTTACGTGGCGTTCCACTTCGCAAGAGAGTGCTGACAAGCTCTGAGAGCATGGGACACACTTCCAGGGAATAGAAAGCTTGGTGCGAGTGAAAAAAGTTGCTTGTTTCACATGAGTCGTTCAAACGTTGAGCTAGCCATTGTGGTTTTACGAGGATGTTTATCTTGTTAACGTGATTGTCTTTAACAAGTGAGCGAAAGAAGTTTGCAGGTTGTAGCAAGTTCACCACCACGCCCTTAGGTGACTTGGTAGCGTCCAAATTAAATTGTAAATCGTCGTAGCCAAAAGACAGTTTTCCTTCAAGAAGAATGGTGATCAACAGCGATGACTGAGCGGTTGAAACTATATTTGAGTTTACGAGTTCTACGCAGCGTCCACCATGGACAAAAATCTGGTCGTTATATTGGTAAGTTAAGAAAACACCTTCAGCTAACTGCAGTTGACACGACTGACCGTGCGTTACGATCAACTGTTTTTCCGTATCTTGCAAAATTTGAGTCATAGGTATTTTATCAAGTTTAGTTCGTTTAGGCCTACCTACCTGCATTTGACGTTTCCTCATAATATGTATGCGATTTCGCATAACCTAATAATCTTTGTATTTATATCATGCACGCCTATTATACCTGAGAATTATAATCATTAATATTTAGGAATGTGTATATGGAAAGCCCAGTTTGCCCATCACTCAAGCTTTCAAGCCTTTACCTTGCAGTGGGAATGGCGCTAGCGAACCCAGTTTATGCTGACGATTCAACATCAGATTCTCATACCGAGAAAGTCGTCGTATGGGGTACGAAAGTTTCAAGTAACTCGGAATCAATGTTTGCCGACGATATGTCGCTTAAGCAAGCCGATCATATGTCGGATCTGTTGCGCGAGATTCCGGGTGTGGATGTTGGTGGCACCCACTCAGTCAACCAAAGAATTACGATTCGAGGACTTAGCGAGTCTGATTTAGATATCCGTCTGGATGGCGCATCACAACATGCAAGCATGTTCCACCACATTGGTAACTTGACGTTAAACCCAGATATTCTAAAGTCCGCAGATATTCAGGTGGGTAATAACTCAGTTACTCAAAATGGTTTAGGTGGTTCTGTTTACTTTGAAACAAAAGATGCTCGTGACCTTCTGCGCTATGACGAAACTTTTGGCGCACGTGTATATGGCGGCTATGCTTCGAACGACAACCAACAAGGTTCGTTAACTCTGTATGGCTTATTGTCCGAAAACGTCGATGTCATGGTCTATGGTAACTACGTGACGCGTGATGATTTTGAAGATGGCGATGGAAATCAAACTTTTGGCTCAGAAGGCGATGTATATAACATTCTGGCTAAACTTGGCTACGAGTTTAATGACATCCACCGTTTTGAAATCTCCTATGACTTATATCGTGATAGTGGTGATTACAGCCCACGCCCGGATATGTCCGGAGCGGCAAACAATGGTCTGTCGAGTGAGCTACTGATCCCTACTGATTATGATCGTGATACGGTAACTCTGAGCTATGAGTTACGTGGCGACAACCATCAAGGTAACGTAACCCTTTACAACACAGAAACGGAAATCACACGTGATGAGTCGGTTATGGCACCGCGTTGGCCTGCAAACCGTCTGTCGAAAAACACGGCGAAGAACCAAAACTTTGGTTTAAACGCAAAATTCCAATCAGATTTGGTGCTGGGACAGTTTGATAACCGCGTAACATATGGTTTTGATTACATGGATAAGACATCCTCTAGCTATTACGGTAGCAGTAAGTTCATGGATGAGTCGGCTATATCGACAGCGGTGTTTGTTGAAGATCAGTTCCACGTTTCGGATTCTTTCTTTATTACCGCAGGTCTACGTTTTGATGATTATGAACGGAAGGCGGAAACTGGCACTGACGACTTCGACGAAGTGACTTGGGCGCTGGCAGCTGAGTGGGCGGCGACCAACGACTGGACGTTATTTGCAAGTGCGCGTTCGCTATTCAAAGGCCCCGAGTTGATGGAAACCTTTGTCGCTTACCAAGATGTGGCGTTTCTTGAAGACGGCTTGAACCCAGAAACTGGTCTGAATACGCAAGGTGGAGTACGTTTTGCTAAGCGATTGGACAAGCACTTTTTCGGCGCAAATGTGACTCTATTTAAGACGCAGATAGATGACTACATTGCTGAACAGTATCAAAGTGCAAGCCAAACTTACCTTATCTACAATTTAGGTGACGTGGAAATTGAAGGCTTTGAAGCGAGCGCGTCATATGGCTACGATAAGTTCAATAGTAAGCTATCTTACTCTCAATCGGATACAGAAGATAAGACCAACGGTGGCCCTGTTGCTGGTGGTAACGGACGCAGTATCGATATGGGTGATAGCATTGCGTTGACGCTTGATTATCAGTCAGAAGAGTTAGAAACCGTCTTTGGTTGGAATTCAATGTTTATACTAGAAGAAGACAACGTATTTGATGGTCAAACCGTCAAGGATAGCTACGATGTTCACAACCTGTACGCGCAGTGGGTACCTTCTGATATTGATGGCTTGTCGGTCACCTTTGGTATTGATAACGTCTTTGATGAGTTATATACATCTCATGCATCCCGTTCAGGTACGGCGCGTGGATTTACTCTAGATGATTACGAACCAGGCCGTAACTTCAAGCTTTCAGCCGCTTATCAGTTTTAACTAAATTGCAAGTAAAGTGACTCTATGATTACAGAAACGGCTCACATTGAAAGTGAAGACGTCGAGAGACCATAGAGCTCCAATGGGTGAAGTGATAAAACGCAAAAAAGCCCGCTAATCAACAATTAGCGGGCTTTTTAAGTACTGTATCTAAAATTACATCAGGTGCTATTGTGCCTTTTCAGGCTCTAAGTTATTCTTTTCTTGATGCATTTTAGCTAGAAAGTACACGTTAACACATGCAATAAAGCCGTTGGTTAGCACTACTGGCCAAGAGTCAATCATAAGGCCGTAGGCGGTGAATAAACCACAACCGATAAAGTTAAGGATACGAAGTTTAACAATGTCTTTCATAGTAAGCGAGATAGCAACCATGATTGAAGCTGCGTAGCCTAGAATTTCAACCATATTCATTTCCATTTTTTGACCCTCTTTAAATCTGCCGAATATGTCGGTACCAATTCTTCTCTTCTTGAGATTATTGAGGAAGCTCCGTGCCTCGAATGGTCTTTTTGATGGGCGTACTATAACAACGTACATAACGTGATAAAAGCCTCAAAATGAGGGAAAGTGAAGGTTAGCGATTACGCAAACGTTTAATAAGAAAATTATTTATAACGTCATTTTATTTGTTCGATTGATTGTGGTGATTAAATCTATAGTTAAAACGTATTTGAAGATGTTCGGATGGTTCTATACAGTGTAAATGATAACTATTTACATGTGTTGCGTCGTTATGATAAATCTTGCAGTTAGCCTAATACTTTCTTTCGCATTAATCCGCAGAACGAGACCCAGTTCTTGGAGTGTTGAGTTGCATATTCTTTCGCATTTTTTTTGTGTGATGTTTCTGCAACCGATTTATATTATTCCCTATCTTATGGTTACGTTTTACTCGTCCCCTTTGCTGATAAAACTGTCTAAGCGTACGAGCTTCTACAGCGTTATATTTGGCTTTTTGCCACTACTGGTCGCATCGGGAAGTTTTGTATTCACCTTAAGCAAACCTGTCTAACGATTTGCTCTACAAGCTAAAGCTGTAACACGGAATTTGGTGACTGATTGAGTTTGATACGACAATAAATCAGTAACACTTAATGAATATTCGTTTGACGAGGGGAAGTTAACGGAGGGGGGAGATCGCACTCAGTTCTGAGTCTTAAAAATGTTGCTTTATACGTGCTGCAGTGAGGGGAAAGCACGGCAGAATAATACGCGAATTGAGTTCGTGATCAGCGAGATTAAGAAAACAGCTGAGAAATCATCTCGCGTTCTTCCGAAGAGAGAAGTGGAGAACGTTTTTTATCCAGTGTCTTACTGATTTCACCCTGCAGAGACTTTAGTTGGCTGTCGGTCAAATCACTCAACTTTTGTTTTAGTTCGTTAAATTGCTGTTTGTTCATATCACATTCCTCGTTGTACACAGGCTTATCCTTCATTACCTAGTTTTAGGGCTTTCATGGCCATACAACAAACTTATTCAGATGATTTAGATTAGAACTCAATTGGCTTTATTTTGTCCGAATATTGTCAAGGTGAATCAAGTGAAGCGTCAAATTGCGACAAAAATGTAAGCTGATATTTATGGCGTGTAGGAATGTGCGAAAAAAAAGTAGGAATGTATACCTATATGACTTTAAAACACTTTTTCTTCTATCTGTAACAGTTACTCCTTACAAATGCGTCTAATGGCAAGGGAAGCTGACACGCTTCCCTACCAAACAAAATGGATTATTACTGTGTTGAAGTGATCAGTTCACTCGAACGGCGAACTTACTCGCTAGTGAATGCAACTCCGGTAACATTCGATAAATGAGATGCAATTGTTGCAGCACCATTCGAGCGGAACTCTCATCTTCTTCGCGCCATTCATTTAATCGTTGTTCAAGTCCGGCGTCTTCAATATCTGATAGATCACATGTTTCACAGTGCTGGTGAAGCTGCTGGTGGAGTACATCCAAATGTTGGTGGATACAGCGGTGTGCATCCAACACTAATTTATGAATTGAGTTATCGTCGATACGAGTACGGTGTGCACCCAGTGCAGAAATATAGTTCAGCATAGCGTGATTGAGAGTTAAAAAACGGAAACTTTCATCAACGGCTGTTCTGTATTTCCCTGGCTCAGCAAGCATGGTACTGATAGCGGAGGTGAGCGTTGCGTCACTATTATGTGCCTGACGGCGCGCAATGCGGTAACTTAAGCTGTCTTTTTTACCGACTCGGTATTGACCAATGATCTGACCGAGATACTGTTTATTTGCATCGATGGCATCTGACATGACTTTATGCAATCGTCGAGATTGCCAATCAGGAAAAATAAACATGACCGCTGCTACGGCTAGTATACAGCCAATAATTGTATCGGCGAGTCGAGGCAGTACAACTGCGTAGCCTTCGCCTAGCTGGTTGAAAAGGAACAATACGAGCAGGGTGATAAAGCCAGTCGCATAACCATAATTGTTCATTCTAAAGGCGAAAAACATCACACCGGAGACGACAACGAACACCAATTGGCTTTCTTGAGAAGGGAAAGCGGTGAGCAGCATGACGCCAACTAACAAACCAGCCAAGGTTCCGATGACACGTGCAGTCAGCTTCTGGCGCGTTGCACTGTAGTTAGGCTGGCACACAAACAAAGTCGTTAAGAGGATCCAATAACCACGGTCAAAATCAAACGCCTGAATAATTCCATAACCAAGCGTTAATGCAATCGACATACGTAATGCATGGCGAAACAGCATTGAGTCTTGGTTCAGGTTCGCTGAAATCCGCTGCCACATCGCTTTTAGCGTGTGCGGATTGGTATCATCAAGCGTATCTTCTTCAAGCTTTTCAGCGTCAGGGTTATTGATATTACTCAGCTGCTTTTCGACGGTTGCTAAGTTATTGAATAGATAAGTAAGCTGACCTAATAATCGTTTCCAGTGACTTTGTTTTTGTTCTTCGAGATAGTTGAGAGAGTTCTGAACCTCAGCTAAAGCAAGAACAGATTCATTGGTATGAGTGTACTCGTTGCCAAGTTGAATCGCCTGAGCAATATCACGGCATGCTCGCGCTTGAGATTCCAACAGATATTTAAAACGAAATAGGACATCGGAGCGTTCAAACTCATTTGCCAGATCTTGATAACGATAATGACTGGAACTGACTCGTTCATGAATATCTTGGGCGATGAAATAGATATTTAAGAATCGGTCACTCGGGCCATCAATATGACCGCGTTTCGACCGGTTAAGTAGCGTTGTTTTACAAGCATTTAGTGCGGTCACGGTCGCAGCGTTAAGGCGGGCCGCTTCAATTCGCATAGGCTGCGGTTCAAGGTTAATCACCGGATGGAAAAGTTTTGCTTTGGCGTCCAGATAATTCGCCATTTGGAGAAATACGTTGGCCAAATTTTGTTGTACGGGCTGCAGCGGCCAAAAAATCTGCCATATCATCGACATGAAGTAATACCATGCCGCACCAGTTAGCAGTAGCAGTGGTTGGAACCATAGATTTGGGCTCTCATGGGCGCCAAGCATGGTATAGATGGCGATAAGCAATGATCCAAACGCAATACTGGCGTATTTGGGGCCAATTGCCCCCAGCATGATGAAGCCAAACGTGGAGACAAATAGTCCGATAGCAAACAACCATGGCGTATTGAACAGAATTTCAATTGAAAATGCGGCAACAGCAAAACAGATAAACGTTAGGATGAGCGCTTTCATCCGCCCGGTAAAACTGTCATCACTTTCTGCCAGCGCTGCGGCGATAATTCCCAATATTAGCGGCGTAATCAACGTATTTTGACCAAAATACCAGGCTGGTATGACAACGCCTAACAAGGTTATCAGGATAAGAATACTGTAGTTAACGGTTTTGTTGGCCCAATAGAGGCGAAATTTAGAAGTTGATTGCACGATGCGCCTTAGATTTCCGACAAAAAACGGGCAATTATACCCGTGTATCTTGAGGTTGTTTGGATATCATACCAAGCTCACTATAGCGCTTTTATGATTTAATTTAAGAAAAAAGATCACTTGCTTATGAAATAACCAGAAAGAGCCTCGATATTAGCGTGACTAGTTAAACGCTTAATCTTTAAGGTTTCCTGAGTTGAAAATTTCTTTACGTAAGCATGATGTTTTTAGGGTGATTAATGTTAACAATGTTCAGAAAATCAGCAGTAATGTGAGATTTATTTAAGAATGTAAAGTAGATGGTTATTTCGGTACTTGTCACCGCTACAATTTGATGTTCTAAAATGATATAAATCGAAAACTTTTCACTTAAAAGGCACACATTTCATGCAGCTTACTGCCACTAAAAAAGCACAGTTTTTTATTCAAAATGAGTATTATCATGTGGAAATAAAAGAGAACAGTGTTTTATTAAGCTCTATAGGCAGTGATGAACATATTCCGTTTACAGTTTGGAATGGGAAAGTGAGTGTCAAACGTGGGTTGCTTTGGAGCGCGTTACAGTTCTTTTCCCATGAGCAAGATGGCACGCAACAGAGCTGGTTGGTTCAGGGTTTGCCATGGCCACAATGCAGAAAGTTTGCGCTTGATGCTGTTCGCCAGTATCAGGACTGGCATAACACTCAATGTCAAAAGCTAGCCGAATACCTACCCGTATGGGAAGATGAGCTCTATAAGCTAAAGCATCTCCCTGCCTATCTTTCGCACTCGCAGACTCAGTCTTGGGTTGAACGTGTAAACCAAGAGCTAGTGGACATTAAAACGACTCTGGGTGAAGCAAAATTGAGAATGCCTAACCGCATGGCAGAAATTGAAACTTGGCTTGTCGATACCTCTGATACGTTAGAAGAGCGAAACCGTGAATGGCTAGAGAGTGAACGTCCAAATTGGGAGGTTCTGTTCAGTCGTATTGAGTCTTCGCCACTGAACTTGTCTCAGCAATATGCCGTACTGCTCAACGATGATCACAATCTGGTCCTCGCTGGAGCTGGCTCAGGTAAAACCAGTGTGCTTACTGCACGTGTCGCTTATTTACTTCAGAGCCATCAGGCACAATCTGAAGAACTGCTAATGCTTGCTTTCGGGCGCGATGCCGCAACAGAGATGAAAGAACGCTTAGTTGAAAAAGTAGGCATGGCGGCAGAGGGCACTCGTGTAAACACCTTCCACCAATTAGGGTTGTTCATACTGAATCAAGTCGAACCACAGCCCGTAGAGATCAGCCCGCTAGCGCTGGACGACAACCAACGTACGGCTTGGTGTATTGATTGGCTTAAAAAGCATTGGATGACACCAACAAACTTCAAGCGCTGGCAAAAGCACTTGGACAAGTGGCCGATTGCTTATTTGAAAGGGGATGACGAGCTGGGGAGTCATTCTGAAAACCCTAAACTGATTGCGTGGTTGGACTCGCAGTTGTCGCTTCTGGCTGCGACCGGACTAACCAAAAAGCAGGTTCAGGAAAAACTGGTTGATCATCAGGAGTACACTCGATTAAATAGTGAGCTCGCACTGTGTTGGCCATGTTTTACTGCCTGGCAAAAAATGCTCAAAGAGACCAATAAGGTTGATTTCCCAACCATGATCAGTCGGGCGACTGAATATGTGAAAAAAGGTAAGTTTGTTGCTCCATGGCGCTTTGTTATGGTCGATGAGTATCAAGATATCTCTCCTGATCGTTTAGCGTTAATTGAGGCGCTGTGCGATTCCAGTGAGAAACAAGCGGGTGCAACATTATTTGCAGTAGGGGATGACTGGCAATCCATTTACCAGTTTGCCGGCGCTGATGTCGATCTGATTACTGGCTTTAAAGACAGATTTGCTTACTCAACGGTTCATCATCTGGATACTACTTATCGATTTAACAATCAGATAGGCAATGTGGCCAATGCGTTTGTGCAGCAAAACCCAGCGCAGTTACCTAAGACTCTAAGTAGCCACAAACAACGTAAGCAAAAAAGTGTCCACACAGCGCCAAGTAACCAAGTAGAAAAAATTCTCGACCAGTTAAACCAACAGGCGAAGCAAACTAAATCTGTGTTATTGCTTGGCCGTAACCATTACCACAAACCAGATTTGTACCAAGACTGGTTACGACGATTCCCGAACCTTGATATTCGCTTTATGACATGTCACGCGAGTAAAGGGCGTGAAGCGGACTTCGTTATTATTCTGTCGGTAGATGAAGGGCAATTCCCAGCAAAGAAAAAGCAAGTCCATATTGATGGTGCCTTGACGGAATCTAACGATAAGTTTCCGCATGCGGAAGAGCGTCGATTATTCTATGTTGCGATTACCCGAGCAAAAGAAAAAGTCTGGATTACCCATACAGGTGCTGGTTCTGCGTTCATCCAGGAGCTGGTTGCAGGGGACTACCCAATCATTACTTCGCGCTAAATAAAAGAGACACCGTTCGAAATAACAAAGGCGATACTCAGTATCGCCTTTGTTTTATCTAGAATGTCGGGCACAGATTATGTGCGCTCGCTCAGATAAGCTTCATAGTCAGGCACTTCGATATCGACTTCTTGTTCGATTAGCGGAGAGTTGAAAATGAATTTTGCAGTTGCACGGTTGGTCGCAACTGGAATATTCCAAACGCTGGCAATACGAAGAAGCGCTTTTACATCTGGATCATGTGGTACGGCATTTAATGGATCCCAGAAAAACACCAGTACGTCGATTTTACCTTCCGAAATCAAAGCACCAATCTGTTGGTCACCACCCATAGGGCCGCTGATCATATTTTTAATCGCTAAGCCTGTCTCTTTGCTTAACATATGCCCTGTTGTGCCTGTCGCATACAGGAAGTGACGTTGAAGTTGTTCTTTGTTTTCTTGTACCCATCGAAGCAGTTCAGGTTTGCAGTTATCGTGTGCAACTAAAGCCACGTGCTTGTGTGCAGGCATGGTACGAGTCGTTTTTTGCATCAGGTTATTTCCGATTCAAGATGATAAAGTTAGTTTAGGTGTATTGGTTAATGAAACACTTTTTAATCGATCAATCAATAGCCTTGACGCTGAATGTTGGCCTATATTCGGACGGGGATAACGATTCCTGAATTGTATCTTCGTCAAGTGTCGTTGGTGTCAGTGGGGTGATGTTCGGTGACGCATGTCTTTCATAAGGTAAGTCTCTCAAGTAGCGTGTTGCCTGAATGACGGATAGTCGACCTTGCTCGACCATTTTGTCCGTTGCGGCAAAGAGCACCTTATTACGCAGTAAGCCACGATAAACGCCGTGACTTAAATAGACGGAAACTAAGCCAATCTCACTCGCTTTATCGGCACTACGCAGCTCACTGATCGCAGCCTCTATTGCCACCGCGCTTCCGACAATGTAGTCAATATTGCCTTGGTCAATGACGCGCTGAACTAAGTTACGCTGTAACTCTTTGTCGTTATCCGCCCACAAAGTCGTAACAACGTGGATATCGCTGTCTTTTATCGCGTCGTAAAAGCCCATCGCTACCGGTTTTGTTCCACCGCGAGTACGCGGACCAAGTAGCAAGGCGATATTGCTGACACCAGATCCTTTAGGATGTTGGTTTACTAAATACTTGCCTGCTTCGTAGCCCATCCAATACCAATCCACTCCGACTTCACCTTTTAACAGATGACTCTGAGTTTTATCTAGCATGAGCTGGTTGACTGTTGCAAATACAGGGGTATCACCCACAAAAGTATTTAAGTTGTACTCGTATGCATGCGGGTCTACGGTACCTAGAATAATGGCGTCAGCGCCCCATTGCTGGCAAATTTTAAGTTGTTGTTCTTGGCGATTTTTGACCGGATATCCGCCAGCTTCGAGTACACGCAGGTTAACGCCTTGATTTTTAGCTTCGGTAACCATGCCATAGTTCACTGATACCCAGTATGAATCTTTTAAATGTGGGTAAATGGCACAAATTTTTTCTGCAGAAAACGAAGGTAATGACGTTAGCAGAGATACCACTAGTAAAGATTGTTTGATAATTGAGCGAAACAAGCGTTGATTGATAATCATGGGTGAAGTTCGTTGGCTTAGATTGAGTGAACAATGCAAAATATAACGTATTATACCTAAATATCCTCAGGATATTTTTTCAGCGATATCGCTATGAAGCTTTCATCTTGAAATCATTTGAGTATATTTCGCCAAACATGAATAGTAAGGTCATTAAAATATGCTGCTATCCACTGCAAGCATCGGTCGTAAGCTTTTGCTCTCTTTTATTGCGATGGCAATGTTGGTTATGTTATCTGCATTGATCGGCATGTCTGGCTTTTCGACGGTCTCGAAAACGGAAAGGAATGTGGTTGATGCTGCGATTCCTGCGATGATCGAAGCTAGGCAGGTATCTGAACTAAGTTCTCGTATTATTTCTTCTGTTCAGATGCTGTCAAATGCAAAGAATGAACAGGAGCGACAAGACACGGGGCGCGAGCTTTTCGATCAATTAGAAGTGTTGCTTTCTCATATCAAAGAGCTTGGAAGGGACGCATTTGATTCCGAGTTGCTCGATACGCTAGAAAACCATGTTCAGAATATCATTAATAACCTGGGCGATTTAGGTGTGTCGGTAGAGAGAAGGCTCTATCTGGCTAAAGAGATTGATACTCGCGTCGAAGAAATGCGTTTGCTTAGTGAGGAGTTAGAGCAACTGACCCGCACTCAAGTGCAAAACACCAGCACTGTCGCTGTGGCGAATGTGACCCATATTTATGGCCTGTTGGAAACAAATCAAAAGGTACAGGCTTACCAGGCATTAGATACTTTAGTTGAAGTCGATTTGGATCTGACCGAACGGTTGCATGAGTTTCATCTGCTTGCGTTCCAGGTTCTCAATCAGATTGAAGAGGCACGGACACTGACTAATCTGGACCGTATCCAACAAGTGCAAACTGACTTTGCTAATAATCTCCGAATCATGAATCGCCGCGTACAAGCGGTGGAGGATCCGACCCTATCCACGCGAATGGGGCAGCTTCTCAACGATCTTGGAGAGCGGCAGGTCGTATTTACCATGCTAGTGCATCAATATGAAAATAATGAACAGTCGCAACGATTAATGCAAAAAACACTGAAGCTGTTTTCTGAGCTCAATGGGACGGTTAATAAACTGGTTGATGACTCCAACAAAGCTACATCGGTTGCAATTGATGAAATGACTAGTTCATTAAAATTTGCCCAATGGTCGTTAATGTTTATCTCGATTGCTGGCCTTATCGTCGCTATTTTAATTGTGTGGCGTGTTGTTTATGTGTCAGTGGTCAAACGACTCACGGAATACTCGTCGGCGTTGCTGTCAGTGTCACAGGGTAACTTATCGGTTGAGCTCGAAGTAAAAGGTAAAGATGAACTCGCGCATATGGGGCGAGCTATTATTACCGCAAGAGATACCGCTCAGGCGCTAAAAATAGTTGCTGAAGGAGAGGTGCAAGCGAAGAAAGAGCTGGAAGAACATAAACAGCACCTCGAAGACTTGGTCGACCAACGCACATCTCAATTAAAACAAGCCAATTACCGCTTGAATGAAGAGGTATTAAACCACGCTAAAGCACGTAAGCAAGCAGAACAAGCTAGCCGAGCTAAGTCTGCTTTCCTTTCTACGATGAGTCATGAAATACGCACACCTTTGAATGGGGTACTAGGAACCGCACGTTTGCTTATGGATTCAGGCTTGAATCCACTACAAAAACGTTATGCCGACATCATTAATCGAAGTGGTAAAACGTTACTTGCCATCATCAATGACGTTCTGGATTACTCAAAAATAGAAGCCGGTCATCTCGAAATACGTCATTTAGACTTCGATTTGCATCAAATGGTGCAAGACTCCTACCAGCTAATGGAAAGCCGTGCCAAAGAAAAGAACTTGTTGTTCTCTTACCATATTGAAAGTGATGTCAGTCAGTTTTGGAAAGGGGACGTAACACGCATCAGTCAGGTGCTGAATAATCTGGTTGGTAATGCGATAAAATTCACCCAACAAGGGGAAATTGATATCTATGTAAGCCTCAATCCAGAAGACCAAACGCAAGTACTGTTCGAAATTACCGACACTGGCATTGGAATAGCAGAAAACGAGCAAATCACACTGTTTGATGCCTTTACTCAGGCAGAAGGTGGACTAAATCAAACGGGGGGGACAGGACTTGGCCTCGCGATTAGCAAACGCATTATTGAGGCAATGGAAGGCACGTTAGCGTTTGAATCAGAAAAAGGACAAGGCAGTCGTTTTTGGTTCTCGTTGCCGCTAGAAGAGGGCGATGAAGTAGAAACGAGTACTATAAGTACGCCGTGCGAAGTGAAAGCTAAAGTATTGCTGGTAGAAGACAACGACGTAAACCGAGTCGTTGCGGAAGGTTTCCTGCAAAGTATGGGACACCAAGTCGTCATGGCTGAAAACGGATTTCAGGCACAAAAAATATTAGAAAAGCAGGATTTTGATATAATGCTAGTCGATATTAACCTACCGGATTGCAATGGTGTGGACTTGATGAAGCGTTTAAAGCGGATTGAAGAGAGTAAACATCAAGTTTTATCACCAACACCAATGATTGCGGTTTCTGCTCATGTGTTTGAAGAAGAGGTTGAAACGTATTTAGCCTCTGGTTTTGATGGCTATTTGCCTAAACCTTTAGCCAAAGATGCCCTTGGAGCTATGATTCAAGAGCAACTCGAAGGAAAATCATGGCTGTTAACCCAAAAAGACGATTTTTCTCACCCAATCGACACTGTTTTGACTGAGGCTGGAGCAAGTAAACACCATACTGCAAAAGAGATGGAAACCGTTCTCATTACACCAGAAGTTGTCCAGTCTGATATGAAGGTTTTGGGCAGAGAAAAAGTGCTGCACATTATTGGTTTATTCCGTAAGAGTAGCCTGGATGTCGCTCATCAATTGGAGATAGCGGCAGAGACAAGAGACACAAATCAAGTGAAGTCCTTAGCGCATAAGCTAAAAGGAAGTTCAGGCAGTTTGGGCTTAACCATGCTTATGAGTACTCTGCAAAGCATCGAAGCGGCTGAGGATCCGCTAGAGGCATACAAGCAAAAGAAAAGTGTGCTTACTAAGCAAATAACCGCATCGATAACCGCGCTTGATGAACTGATGGCAAACTCATGATTATAACAAAAACCTCCGGAGAGTGCCGGAGGTTTTTTCTATTCGGTCATGTCATCTTCCCACTCGAACCGAGTGTCTAAAGCATAAGGGTCATCGTCAAAAGGATGCTCCACTTTGCCACGCAAGTATTCGAGTTGATGTTCAAGCATATTGACCGTATCGTAGTCTCCCTCGGAACAGGCAACGTATATCTGTTGTTCCAGAGCGGCAATGTTATCTCGGATACCCATGAGACCCCCTTAAATCATCATCGATTCTCAAAACGATTATAGTCAAGTAATCCAAATTCGATCGGTTGATTTCTACGATACCAATGATGAAGTCGATCGCTGAATGACCAGAACTTTTCAGAGCTACGACGAATCGCAAAACGATCCAACAACTTAACGTAATCTTCCTCATTTTGTATTCTGCTGAATTGATCGACAAAATCTTTTACTTGCTCTTCTTCTATCGAAAAAAACGCAGCGGGATAACTTCCGACGACACCACGAACGACGGTCATATCATCTTCTGAGAAGTTTCGATTACTTTCTTCATCGAACAGGCTGGAGATATTCGTATGCGCATTATTGTGAAGTAGGGTAAAGAGTTCATCTTTCCCTGTCTTACTTCGCACCATCAACATTGTTATTTGAGGTACTGGCTTCAACCCTTCACCATGTACTTGTCCGATACGTTTTATCTGCTGCTCATTCTTATCGGAGAGCGCTGTATTGGTGATCTCATAACGAGGAAGCAGAATCGGAGACAGATCTACTTTCAGCTTGTTAAGCAATTCAGACTTCGGGTCATCCGTTTGGTAGACAATGCTTGTCGGTTGATTAAAGGGCTTAACATTTCTCAATAAGAAATCCGATAACTGAGGACTTTGGTCTTGATACCAGCTGGATTGCAATTGATGACGCATGTCTGCCGGTAATAATGATATAAAGTTACTTTCGCCTTCCATACGCAAAAAGTCCATAAACATACGCGTAATAAGTTGGTGACCAAAGTTTCCGTAGACATCAAAACCGGCCACGAGCAGGTAATGGACTCGTTCGAGTAACACGTAATCCATCACCCAGACTGTTTTAGGCTGGTCGCCCACCAAACCTTGTACAACCGAAGCACTGTCAAAATGGCGGAAAACCGTCAGAGCAGCATTAGCGTTGGTTCCATCACCATCCCAAATAACGTCTGTAGACAGGTGCTCGCCATGTTTGAACCAATGGTTTGCAAAGTCCGACTTAGCTTCAAGGTAGCGAGCTTGTTGACGAGAGTATTTAACCCAGTTCGCCACAGGCAGTGTGTTGCTTTCTAACTCACTTGGCAGTTTTAAGTTTTCTGCTTGTGAGCGATAAAACTCGTTCACTTCAGGAATATCGCTTTTATCTGGGTCGAGAAAGAATACCCAGAAACGATCGTTAATGACGTTTAGTGCCAACTGACCACGGCAAACCGGACCTTTAATAAACGCCATAATGGTATTTTGTGCGTTGTCGAGCATGAACTTAAAACGCGACTTCACTGGCAGGTCAGTAAACGAAGTCATTGGGTTTGCGGCAACTTCTGGTTCATAGCTGGGTAGCGCATTGACCGTATAATCAGGATGAATGAACCACTTCTTCCAATTGTCGATACGCTGTTTATTCAACGCGTATGGCATATGTGTTTTGTCCACAATAGTGCCTTGCTCTGGAATGATTCGGTAGTAAACACGTTCCGTGTTTGGATCATCATATGGCCGTCGAGTCGAAATACGTTTTACAGGCTGACCCGGAGGGGTCTGTGAGCGAACCAGCGAGAAAAAGCGACGTGTCGGCTGATCGTTTAGTTCAGAGAAATACAAATGAGATAAGAACAGGTGTTCATAGATGTAACGCGCCATGAGCTGGTTCTTGAAGTCATTTTGATTCAGTAGTGATTCGTACTTAGTAATCTCGGCTTGTTCATCGCTGCTAACCGGCGTGTGGCTATTCATTACTGCGCCATTTTCCAGCCAGGTCATCAATGTAAGATACTCAGAATCTGTCAGGTTTGGCATGCCAAAAGGCATTCCCCAAGTCGGGTTGTCTTTCTCATACTGGTCATATTCTTCAATTGTCGGACATGTCTGTTGACGATCTATCGAAAAATCAAACCCTTTTAACTGAACTTGATTGGGCAAAGGGTGGCGTTCTTTTTGCACCAGAAGTCTCGCGATTAAGCCCGCATCTAAATTGGCTGCCATGTTCTGATCGCGCTCGTTTAAGACTGGGTGAAATCCTGCATCACGCCACTCTTGAGTCGTTTCTGCGTCCTCGAAAAGACGTGTAGGTGCTACTGCGGTGAGACGGGTGCCTTCGTAAACCAATTTTTTCGACGCGCCTCTGTCAATGCCCTCAACCGATGAGAGTTTTAACTGACAAGGCGCGTCGTAGCATGCGTGACAAACCACACAACGATTATCCACGATGGGTTTAACTTCGTTCTGGAAAAAGTTTCCACGCTGTGTTTCAACATCTGCAGTACGTTCTCGTACCAGTTGCGGACCAAAAAGTAGGTCGTAGTTCAGGCCAGCGTAAGTAGCACAGCCGGCAAACAGACTAATCATGCATAGTAAAAAAATGAGGCGCAAATTCATGGAGTTACTTGAGGTGAATGACGTTTACACTCATTAAAGCAAAATAACAGATGAAATACCAAAGATCACTCAAAGGAGTTTAGTGCAAAGATCCTAAAACCACTCACAAATGGTAACTGTCTCGAATTTATAAACCGGCAGTTATTCTATATGCAGGTTATTGCAAACCCCTAATTTGTCTACTATAAATCTTGTTGCATTTAAGTAAGTTTATTTTGAATTTTTTGATAAGCCGACGAGCGCATTAGTCGGTGCCGATGTCTGATTTGAGAAGTTATATTAGCTTACAAAACCTAAAAAATCGGCGCCTTAAACGTTTTCTATTGCGCGGACGGCTCGCCATGTGCGGCGATTAGTAGCTCTTTAATTTTTTGGCGCAGGGCAAGATGAGCAGGATTGTCAATTTCACGTTTGTGATAGATAAACTTGTAAGGGATTGAGCGAACCGAAATAGGGCAAGGGAGCACTTGCAGGTTTAGAGCCTTACTCCATTTTTTGGCAAACGATTGAGATACAACGCCCAGACAGTCTCGGTCAGCAACGTAGAGAGCCATACCAGCAAGTGACGATGTCACTAAATCGACTTTTCGTTCCTGTATCTTTTCTTTGGCCAGTTGTTCGAATCCAGTCACGTTGTCCCATTTTCCTGAGAACAGGCAGTGGCTTTCTTCATAAAACTGTTGTTTTGAAAGTGTACCTTGGATTCTGGGGTGGTCATTTCGGCAAATGACAACCGCTTCTTCCGAGTATGCATCTTCAATAACAAATGACGAGTCTTTTGTTATGACTGTATCGATCGCTAAGTCGACTTTTTGTTGCCGTATAAGCTCAAACAGAATGTATTTCTCTGGTGGAGATTCATAAAACACCACGTTTTCTATAGAAGGCATGCTATGTAGCAGAATTTCCGAACAGCAGATTTCAAAATGGTTTTTATCAGATATTGCACTGTCAATGATACTTACCGCTTGCTGAAATTGAGGAAGCAATTGATGTGCGGTGGCAGTAAGAGTTATTCCGCGGCCTTTTTTTACGAACAACTGCTTATCTACGACTTGTTCTAATCGTTTTATTGCTGCGCTTACTGCCGGTTGTGTCAGACCAAGTTGCTCCGCGGCCTTTGTGTAGGATTGGAACTCGGCGACGACCAGAAAAGTTTGGATAAGGTTTAAGTCCATAATGCTACTCATAAATTAGATTTATAGATCAACTAATCTTGACGGTATTTATCGTCTGAAATTAGTGCTTTATCTTATAACAGTAATGGTATTGGAATGCGAATGCCATTTTAATGCATCGGCGAACTTTTGGAGAAAATATGAAAAATGCGACTAAAACGAGCAGTAAAAAACTCGTACTTAACGCATGTACTTTAGCGCTAGGTGCTGCCTCTGCAACCGCATACGCAGCTGACAAACCAAATATCCTCGTTATCTTCGGTGACGATGTGGGTTACTGGAACCTGAGTACCTATAACCAAGGGATGATGGCTTACAACACACCAAATATTGACACGATTGCTCAAGAAGGCGCGAAGTTTACTAACTTCTATGCCCAGCAAAGTTCTACAGCAGGCCGCTCTGCGTTCATCACGGGCCAGATGCCAAAACGCACAGGTTTATCAAAAGTTGGTATGCCAGGCGCCGCTGAAGGTATCTCTAAAGAAGACCCAACGATTGCGACCATGCTAAAAGAGCTGGGCTACGCAACGGGTCAATTTGGTAAAAACCACTTGGGTGACCGAGACGAGCACTTGCCAACTAACCACGGCTTCGATGAGTTCTTCGGCAACCTCTACCACTTGAATGCGGAAGAAGAGCCAGAAAACGTTGACTACCCGAAAGATCCAGAGTTCAAGAAAAAGTTCGGCCCTCGTGGCGTGATTCACTCTTATGCAGACGGCAAGATTGAAGATACTGGTCCTCTGACTCGCAAGCGCATGGAAACCGTCGATGGTGAGTTCTTAGATGCGGCAGAAAGCTTTATCGAGAAACAGGTAAAAGCGGATAAACCGTTCTTTACTTGGTTTAATACTACTCGCATGCATAACTTTACGCACTTACCTGAAGAGTACAAAGGCGCAACAGGTGCTGGTTTCTACGCAGACGGTGTGAAACAACATGACGACCAAATTGGTGAATTACTTGCCAAGATTAAAGAACTGGGTGTCGATGACAACACCATCATCGTTTACACCACTGATAACGGTCCAATGATCAACTTATGGCCTGAAGCGGGTATGACGCCGTTCCGCAGTGAGAAAAATACTGGTTGGGAAGGTGGTTTCCGTGTTCCTATGCTGATTAAATGGCCAGGGAAAATTGAAGCAGGTAAGACGCTTAACGGCATAATGTCACTTGAGGACTTCTTCCCAACACTGCTTGCAGCAGCAGGAAACGATAAAGTGACAGAAGAGTTGCTCAACGGCAAGAAAGCCGGTGATATGAACTACAAAGTTCATTTAGATGGTTATAACCAATTGCCTTACCTAACAGGTAAAACCGATCAGTCTGCTCGTAATAACTTCTTCTACTGGAGTGATGACGGTGATTTATTTGCTTTGCGTCAAGGTAAAATGAAGTTCCACTTCAACATTCAAGAGCATGAAACTGGTTTGGAAATTTGGCAGTACCCACTGACTAAACTACGTGTTCCACAAATGTACGATTTAAGTATTGACCCATTTGAACGTGGTGATAGTGGCATCGGCTATGGTCAATGGATGTACGAGCGTTCATTCTTCATGGGGCCGGCTGTAGCAGAAGTGCAGAAAATGATGGAGACGTTTAAAGAATTCCCTCCTCGTATGGAAGCTGGTTCATTTGTTCCTAAGTAACCTTGCACTTAAGCAAAGACTAGAATAAAAATGAATGGCGCTCTTAGGAGCGCCATACTTAAAAAAGAAAGTAGAAAAGCCAAAATTAAAAAGAGAGGCTGCATGAGCAAAATTTCACCACGTCACTCAACGGCGATGCCAATTGTTCCGATGAAAACTGCCTTCAAATCCGAGCAAGGAAATGAACGCCGCTTTCATGTGATGGCTAAACCCGGCGGCGCAAAGTGCAACATTGACTGCCAATATTGCTTTTACTTACATAAAGAAAATCTGCTTCATCAACCAAAACAACCCAAGATGGATGATGAAACTTTAGAGGCGTTTGTTAAGAGTTATATTGAGAGTCAAGATGGCGAAGAAATCGTATTTTCGTGGCAGGGCGGTGAACCGACGTTACTCGGATTAGACTACTTCCGTAAAGTGGTTGAACTACAAGCGAAATATCAGCCTAGCGGCACTCGCATTGAAAACGACTTACAAACGAACGGAATTCTACTTAACGATGAATGGTGTGAGTTTTTAGTCGCAAATAATTTCTTAGTTGGCTTATCTATCGATGGCCCAGAAGAGCTGCACGATAAATATCGTAAAACCCGAAGTGGTAAACCGACTTTTCATTTGGTGATGAAAGCGGTCGAAAAACTTCAGCATTATGGAGTGCGATTTAATGCGCTGGTGACGGTTAACCGCCACAATGTTAAGTATCCCCTGGAGATCTATCGATTTCTCACTCGAGAGTTGGGCGTGACATACATTCAGCTTGCTCCTGTGGTTGAAGCGAATGATTTTCACACTACAGCGCCTCAGTTTTGGAACGAGCAGATGATTCCTGAGTTGGGCAGTGAACTGGCTAAGCCAGGGCACCCAATGTCTGTAGTCACGGATTGGTCGGTAGATCCTGATGATTGGGGCAAGTTCCTTAGTGAAATGTTTGTTGAGTGGGTGAACAATGACCTAGGCCGTGTGTTGGTGAACCTGTTTGAAACAGCGGTTGCTCAGGTGATGGGTAAACCAGCGCAACTCTGCATTACCTCAGAGTTCTGCGGAAAGGGCTTAGCGATAGAGCACAATGGCGATGTATACAGTTGCGACCATTACGTTTATCCAGAGTACAAACTTTCCAATATTCACGAACATTCGTTGAATGAGATGGCGTTCTCTACGCGTCAGTTTAGCTTCGGTATGGCAAAACGAGACTCATTACCAGATTACTGTAAAAAATGTCCTTACCTTAAATACTGTTGGGGCGAATGTCCTAAAAATCGCCTTATTAAGACGCCGGATGGTGAAGAAGGGTTGAATTACCTTTGCTCTGGTATTCGCCGTTTCTTTGATGACACCTTACCTATGCTGGTAGGTCTATCTCAGATTTTACAACAACAGAATTCTAAGTAAGGAAGACGAATGAACAACGCGCAGCAAGCTATCAATAAACTGATTGAGCAGACAGAGAAAAGCGTCATTGGTCAAAGTCATGTGGTGCAAGCCTTGGTGATTGGTTTACTGACGAATGGACATATTCTGCTGGAGGGTTTACCGGGCACCGCAAAAACGCGTTCGGTTAAGTCATTGGCCAACTTGCTAAACACGAGTTTTGGTCGTATCCAATTTACGCCCGATCTTCTACCTTCGGACGTGACCGGTACCGAGGTTTATCAGGAGTTAGATGGCAAGCCTCAGCTGCATTTTCAGCCGGGACCCATTTTCAACAGTATTGTCCTTGCAGATGAAGTAAACCGTGCTCCCGCTAAAGTGCAGGCTGCGCTGCTAGAAGCCATGGCTGAAGGTACAATTACCGTTGGCGATAAAACCCATGTGTTACCCGATCTGTTTATGGTGCTAGCGACCCAAAACCCGATCGAGCAAGAAGGGACTTACCCTTTGCCTGAAGCGCAAATGGACCGCTTTATCATGAAAGTCACGGTAGACTATCCGGAAGACGCTGCAGAGCGAGAGATCATTCGCCTGGTTCGTAGCGAAGAGCTCGGGGCGGAAACCAGTTCCGAGTTGGTGACGCCACAGCATATTGAGCCCGATTTGGTTTTAGAAGCACGTCGCCAATTGCCCGATGTCGCGGTTTCTGAATTAGTTGAAGATTATATTGTCGCGTTGGTGATGGCGACTCGTAAGCCAGAGCGTTATGCAGACTCGCAATTATCTAAATGGATTGAAATTGGCTCCAGTCCTCGCGCTTCAATTTCGTTGGATAAGTGTGCTCGCGCCTATGCTTGGCTTCAAGGACGTGACCATGTCACTCCCGATGATGTTCGCGCTATGGTTCCGTCAGTATTAGGACACCGATTCTCACTAACCTATGACGCCTTAGCTGACGGTGTGGATCATCAACGAGTCGTTGAAGAATTACTCGATTACGTTGAAATCGGATAAATGGTGGCAATATGGCAAAGCCGACACTTGCTCCCAAACCGGAAGAGATAGATCACCGTTTATATTGTGATTACGCCAGGCTGGTGCGATTACAAGCGCAAGCTGAGTCGTTTAGTTTACTCCCTCACCTGAAAGCTGGCAGTGTGTTATCTGGCCGACACAACTCTCTTTTTCGCGGTCGCGGGCTGAATTTTGAAGAGCTGCGTCATTACCAGCTAGGGGATGATATCCGTAATCTCGATTGGAAAGTGACGATGCGCACGGGCAAACCTCATGTGCGCAGTTATACCGAAGAAAAAGACCGCAATGTCATCATCTGTGTTGATCAACGCAGTGCGATGTTTTTTGCTTCCACAGAGGTGATGAAGTCAGTAGTTGCTGCAGAAGTTGCAGCAATGTGTGGTTGGCGAGTATTAAAAGATGGTGACCGAGTAGGATTTGTTATTGCTTCCCATCAAGCCCTGTTTCATTCAAAACCACAGCGTTCGCAAAACGATCTTTTAACACAGCTAAAACACTTATCACGGGCGAACCAATTCCTCAGCGTTGATTCGGTTGATTCTGAAAAAGTAACGTTTAGTCGCTGGATTGAGTTGTTAAAGCGAATGAAGCTCAAACAATCCACGCTGATTTTTATTAGCGACTGGAGTGACTGTGAAGAGCAGCACCTCGACCACTTGAAACAGCTTCAACAGCACAACGATATTTTCGCCGTGATGGTCAGTGATCCACTTGAACAAACACTGCCCGATGACTTAGCAACATCAAAATGGGTGGTTGGTGATGGTCAATATCAGCTCAATTTGGATAGTAAAGCCAAAGTGGAAGCTGCAAGTGCAAAGCTGGAAGCGAAAACAGACGTGCAGCGTCAATCTTTAGCGCAACTGATGGCAATTAAGCATCTGCCTTACATTGAACTTGATACCACTGGTCAGCATGTCAAAGAGTTCCAAAAACTGGTAGGGGGGCGCTAAATGAGTGATTTTCCGCAGCCTCCTGGCTCTTACATTCTGAGTGAGCTTCATGACGTAACCGTACCGTCCAGTGTCAGCTGGTATCCTCAAACTATTGGTTGGAAAATTCTAGCTGCAGTGTTTGTACTGGCTTTAGTTTATATCGCTTATTGCTTGTTAAAAACATGGTGGATTAACCGCTATCGCAAAGAAGCTTTGGATCTGATTACTCAGATGAATCCAGACGATAGTGATATGCCTAAAACGTTATTTTCAATTTTAAAAATTATTTTAATTCATATAGACAGTCGCAATGCCAGACTGTTTGATGGTGCTTTTCTTAGCAAGCTTGATGAGCTTAATCCGACAAAAAGTGCTTTTAGTGATGAAACCTCAAACTTATGGCTGAAAAGCATTATTAACCCAAAAATAGAGCTGACCAACGCACAGCGAAAGCTTCTCATCGAGAAAGCAAATTGCTGGGTTAGAGAGCATTTGAAAATGCCCGCGGCAAGTCATTCAACGCCAAGAGAAACGATGAAGGAAGGAGCTCAGGATGAATGATTTTTTCTCTTCTATCTGGTTGTCTGGTTTCGAATTTGCCCACCCTTTATGGTTGATTATCTTACCGTTACCACTGGTCGTGTATTACTTAGTGCCGGCTTACCGTACCAAGCAAATGGCGATAAAAGTGCCGTTCTTTACTCAGTTAGTAGAAGCCATCGGCGAAACGCCATCTGAAGGGGCAAGCCAGCTAACGCCAAGTTGGTGGCAGCGCGCGACGTTAATTCTCTCTTGGATATTGGTTGTCTGCGCAATGGCTAAGCCCACGGTTTTGGGTGAGCCGCAGGTTCGTGAAAGTCTTGGTAGAGATGTGATGGTAGTAGTCGATCTGTCTGGATCAATGGCAGAAGCTGATTTTACCTCTCGTGCGGGTGAAAAAATCTCACGCCTAGAAGCTGCCAAAGAAGTGTTGGCAGATTTCGTGCAGTCACGTAAAGGCGATCGACTTGGTTTAGTGCTGTTTGGTGATGCGGCATTTGTTCAGACACCATTTACCGCTGACCAGAATGTGTGGCTCGAACTGCTCAATCAAACGGATGTTGCTATGGCTGGGCAGAGTACGCACTTGGGCGATGCGATTGGGTTAGCGATTAAAGTGTTTGAGCAAAGTGATAAAACGCGTGGTGAGTTAACACAAGCGACAGAGCGTGAAAAAGTTGCGATTGTATTAACTGATGGCAACGACACTGGCAGTTTTGTTGAACCAATAGACGCGGCAAAAGTGGCAAAAGCGAAGGGGGTTCGCGTGCACGTTATCGCGATGGGTGATCCCCAAACCATTGGTGAAGCGGCGCTTGATATGGACACGATTATACGAATCGCGGCGGAATCAGGAGGCGAGGCATTTGAAGCACTCAACCGGGACGAGTTAGAAAAGGCCTATGAAGAAATCAGCCTGCTTGAGCCAGAGTTGTATGAAAGTACGACCTATCGGCCGAAACAAAGTTTGCACCATTACCTGATGGTCTTGGTGGTATTGATGCATTTGCTCGCGTTCAGCGTAGCGACACTCAGACGAAGAACCAAAGCACGCTTTTCGACAGGGAAAGTATCGGTAGGAGAGCACGATGTTTGATTCTCTCAGCTTAACGCAGTTCTTTACTCAGTTTCATTTCATTCGTCCTTTGTGGCTTTTGGCGCTTATCCCGATGGTTTTCCTGATTTGGCTGCGCTGGCATGAGGAGAGCAAACCCAGCTGGAAAGATATTCTGCCCGATCATTTACGCGAGGTACTGACGATAGGTGAGCATGGCTGGCGTAAACAGTTGCCTCTAAAACTCCTGATAGTCAATGTATTCATCGCCATTTTGATTTGTGCGGGCCCAAGCTGGCAGCGAGAGGCGTCACCATTTGGTGAAGACAAAGCGTCAATGCTGGTAGTTTTGGATAATAGCGATTCTATGTTGCAAAAAGATCTGCCGCCAAGTCGTTTGGAGCGTTCTAAACAAAAAGTTCGTGATCTGCTAGCGTCAAGACAAGGTGGCAAAACGGGCTCTGTGGTGTTTGCGGGGACTGCACACGTCGCTATGCCGATCACACAAGACAACGCAGTTTTCGATCCGTTTCTTGCGGCCATTGATCCGGAAATTATGCCGGTTAAAGGTAAACTCGCAGAGCAGGCGCTAGTGTTGATTGATCAGCAATTACAAGGATTAGCCGGCTCAACGGTACTCTTAGTGACGGATGGTGTTAACCCAGCCACCATCAGTAAGTATGAAGATTATTTTGCCGATAGACCCTATCAGCTGTTGATACTGGCCGCTGGCAACCCTGATATTGTCAGTAATAACCCGATCGATCTCGACTCGCTGCAAACACTTGCAAGTAAAACTGGTGGAAGACTTATTGAAGTAAGTGTTGATAACACAGACATCCAGCAATTGAGCCGGTATGTAGAGCGTAATATGCAGCTGAATGGTGAGTCTTCTATGCCATGGAAAGACATGGGATATGCGCTTTTGTTTCCTATCGCATTGATTATGTTGATCTGGTTCCGAAAAGGTTGGTTAGTTCAGTGGTGTTTGATTGCAATGGTCTCTGGAAGCTTAGCGATGCCTAGCGAAGTCAAGGCTGAAAATGTATCGATAAAAGCGGAAGAACCTCAAGTTGTACAGCAAGTGACTGCGTTCGACAAAGCAGCCCAGTGGTGGTGGGATTTATGGCTCACACCCGACCAGCAAGGTCAGAGGTTGTTCAATAAACAAGAATACTTAGCAGCGGCAAAACAGTTTTCTGACCCCTTGCGAAAAGGCACTGCTTATTACTATGCCAGTGAATTTGAACTAGCTCATAGCGCGTTCTTAGAAATGCAGAATGATCCTTCGGAAGATGTCAGAGACTTTGGTTTATACAACGCGGCCAGCGCACTGGCACGTCAACGTGAATACTTGGCAGCGAGAGACCTACTTCAATCATTGGCGAGCAAAACAACACTAAGCCAAGCGTTACGTCCTGATGTTGAGCATAATTTGAAAGTCATCGGCGGCATTGTTGAGGAGATCAATCAGATGAGTGAAAGTCAGGCCGGAACGGAACAGGAGATGTCGACTGAGCTTGGTGATAATCCGCAAACAGCAGAAGGGGCGGAAGAGCAAACGTCTCAAGAAATGATGATCAAAGAGACACTGAGTGCCGCTGACATCTTAGGCAATCAAGAGATGGCAGATAAGTGGTTAAAACGTGTCGAATCAGATCCAAAAGACTTTCTGCGCTCTAAGTTTCAAATTCAGCTCAACTCGCTTTCAACGAGTAACCTTGCCGATGATGCCAATAATGGCGACAAGGAGGTGACGCAATGATGAAGCTGCTTCAACGCGTTGTGTGCGCTCCTATGCTGCACGTAATCTGCGTGTTAATGAGTTTATGCACAAGCTTAACTTTCGCCCAAGACATTCAAGACTTGCAGCGGAGTCATAATGTAGAAATAAAAGCTTGGGTTGGTAAAGCTCCAAGTGAAGATGAAAAAAGTACATCACCCAACTTCAGTGTCAACGAGCAAGTCATTTTGACTATTGAGGTGGCGACTCCGCGTTGGTTTACTGGCGGAACGCGAATTGGCTCTGTGGAAATCCCGGATGTGATTGCCAAACAACGTAACCAACTGGCAACCAACTTCACTGAGCGTAAAGGAGGGCAAACCTGGTCGCGCCAACGTTGGGAAGTGACTTTGTATCCTCAGGTATCGGGTGATTTTGTTGTCCCTCCCATTGCAGTGGGGGTTCAGGTTTCAGCGCCTGATGGCAAAAACGTCTCAGGAATCCTTTACACGCAGCCAGTTCAGTTTTCAGCATCGTTACCATCGGGTCTATTGAGCGATAGTAGCCAGTGGTTTGCTGCGACACATGTCGACGTAAATCAAGAGTGGGAAACGTCTTCTGAACCGCTAAAAGTTGGCGATGCGATCACGCGAAAAATTACCATAACCGCGCAAGACAGTTTGTCAGTGTTGCTACCAGATCTGCTCAAAGGTAAGTCGACTAACCGATATCAAGTGTACCCACAGCCTCATCGTCTTACCGATACGCAAACGCGTGGTGACTATCAATCTACCCGGACTGAAGAAAGTGTGTATGTGATTCAGCAGGGCGGAGAGCTCTCGTTACCTGCTTATGAGTTCCAGTGGTGGAATAGTCAAACGAAACAGTTAGAAAGCATCGTGATTGAAGGGCAATCCTTTCAAGCAAAACATACCTTAAAGTCGTTTGTTAAAGCCTATTTCGTCTGGATAGTTAGCCTTATTGTGATAGTGGTGTTAAGTATCGTTTTGTTTCTAGCCATCAAGCGTTATTACCGTTCAAGGCCAATTCCACCATGGCTGAACTTGCATCGATTGCTCAAAGAAAATCGCTGGGGAGAGGCGAGAGCCGCCCTTTATAGGCAGTTACGAGTGAACACTTCTGAATTGGAGATGCGCCATGCAGATTCTAGTGACTCATGGCAGAAAAGCTCATCTCGAATGCAAAGTGGAGAACGCAGTTCTAGCCTGATCAAGTCGATGTGGCGCAAAATTCAGACGAAACAAAATCATCTTAAACTTCGTATACCAAAAGCTTTACCTCAATTGGATAAGTTAAAGCAAAGAGATGGTATTGAATAAAGCTGAGCGCTACTATAGGCCTTTGTTTTTCATTAAAGAATAGATGTTACATGAGCCAAGAATTTATGCGTCGTGCGTTGGAGATTTCTCGAAATGCTCTACCAGCGTGTCAACCTAATCCACCAGTAGGCTGTGTTTTAGTTAAAGGCGGTCAGATCGTATCCGAGGGCTACACTCAGGCTATCGGTGGAAATCATGCCGAAGTGGAAGCGTTGAATGGATACAAGGGAACATTAGAGCAGGTCACCGCTTATGTGACACTTGAGCCTTGTTCGTTTGTTGGAAGAACGCCTGCCTGTGCGGTGACATTGGTAAATAATGGCATCAAAAAGGTTGTCGTTGCCATGCTCGACCCCGATCCTCGCAACAGCGGCCGTGGTATTGCTATTTTAGAGCAAGCTGGTGTTGAAGTAGAAGTCGGCGTTTGTGGTGAGGAAGTGAGTGCGTTTTTGACCCCGTATTTAGGTAAATCTTAATCCTTGGCAGTCACATAGCAAACCGAGAACGGTACCTGAAGGCGGTGAAACTCTTTAATCCAACGCCATTGGTTGTCTTGTAGTTTGTCGCCCGGGCCTTTCACTTCTATCCATTCAAATTGTTCTCCCTTAAATGCAATTAAATCTGGCATACCATTACGGTAAAGTTTGAGATCTCGGAGTTGGACGTTGAATAGATCGACTAACATTGATGTCGGAATCGTTGTGAGTGCATGTTCGATAAGCGCTTTACTTACCGCGCCCCAATGAACGAACGGGTTGCTTATCCCAATCTTGGCATCGTATTTTTCTATTAACTGTTTTGTATTTCCAGCTTCGAGGTTATTGAACGCGGATATGATTAACTTGTCGCGTTTAGAAGCAAAGTCACTGTGATACAAATCGAGTGGGCGATGTTGATACGCGTTTATAAAAGCGCCTTCTACGGGCGCAAAAATGGCGTCCCAGAAGGTTAAACCAAAGAGAGCATTGAGCAACGTATTCTCCGCATAAAACACTTGCCATCCCAGACGCTCAAAGTGTTCTTTGGTAACAAGCTCTACGCGATGTTGGGATAAATCCAGTTGGAGATGGTATTCATTGCATTTGGGTTTCTGAGCCCTGGGAACTTTTTGTCCAAGCTTGCGTTGTAGCCGTTGTTCTAGCTTTTGTGCCACTTCGAATTCTGCGACATCGATAGGGGAGTCGAGCATTTCAGTGACAATGTCACAAAATAAAGCGTCTTGCTGTAATTTGTCAAAGATACGTGCTCGGCGTTCTCTACTCGGGGGCAGCCTTGTCTGCGCAAAAATCGCCTGTGCTGATTCTAGTTCATTAATACGTTCGTAATCGCGCCCGATATCATTCAGCAGGTGCTCACGCTTTCTGTCTATATAGTTGTGAGAGACTGGCTGAGGCATGGCTTCAATGAGGAGATCAAGGTTGTTTTTGTCTTTGCGGTCAAACTGCCAGTAAAGGTTGGCGAGTTGGCTGAGTTCAATCAACTGATCAATTTGTTCACGCGAATCAAAGAACCGCCGCTCTTTGCTTAATTGATATTGCTCGAACTGATGCAGGCCAAGATCATCGAGTACGAATTGACTCAAGTCTTGATGCGTATTGGCGAAGAATAGAGTGAGCAACACATCTATCATATGCGCGGAATTGAGTTTGATGATAGTAAACTCGAGCTGGTCATAGCGATCAAATTCGGTATTACTTAAGCATTCAACGAGCGCATCTTTTTTAAGTGACTTAGGTAGCTCTGTATAAAGGGCTGAGATTTCCGGTTTTGTGAGTAAGTTAGCCGCTAGCTCTTGGTGAGAAAGCGCAGGGGATAGCTCAACAAGTTCCGATTGTTCGAGCTCTGACAGGGCTTCGTGAAGAGAAGGTATTTCCTGATAATTGAGTTTGTCACTGCGAAACCAACACCCTTTACGGCTATACAGTCGTACTAATAGGCATTGTGATGGTTTGCTCAGTTGCTCGAATGTTGTGAGCCAATGGTGCTCTTCCTCTAGTAATAAGTCACTGTACCAATGCGTAGCATGTTGGGTTAGCTTGAGGAAATTATCTAAATAGTAATCTGGTGCAAGTTCGACAGGTTTTTGCATAATTCGACAGGATTTTTATACCGATAACAAAAAAGGCTTAACCAATAGGTTAAGCCTTTTCATCATCAAATCAATCCACAATTATGCGATTTTAAGCTTCGCAACTTTTGCTTCAGTTAGTGGCTTAGTGATGAACGCTAATACGATACATACTGCCATCATTGCTGCAGAAACGGTGTAAGCCAGAGTGTAACCTTCGCCGTTGGTCATAGAGAAGCCAACAACCGCAGCGCCGATTGCACCACCAATACCCCATGCCGTGTAAAGTACGCCGTAGTTTGTACCATAGTTTTTCAGGCCGTAGAACTCAGCGGTTAGCGTAGGGAATACCGCGAGAAGTGTGCCGTAACCTACTGCTGCGATTGCCGTACCAATGATAAGCGTGAATTCAGAGTCGAATGTTGCGAACAACACCATGTTTACGCCCTGCAGAACGAACGCAAGTAGCAGCGTACGGACACCACCGATTTTATCTGCAAGCATACCAGCTGCAACACGGCCGCCAGAGTTGAATACTGCAAGAATAGACGCAAGGTACACTGCGTTTGGCAAGTTAGCTTGAACGCTTGCGATTGTAGTGATGTTGCCGATGATCATTAGACCAACAGAAGCCGCGAACGCGTACATGACCCATAGAGAGTAGAACTGTGGCGTTTTTAGCATTGCTTTCCAAGTTAGGTCATCTGACTTCTTCACCGCTTTTGGTGCCTGACCTTGTTTTAGTTTAGGCTCTGCTGGCGTGTAGTCTGCTGGTGGATTGTTGATGGTCGCTGCTAGAGGAACAGCAATAGCAAGAATGCCAACACCAAGAACCAAAAAGCTGGTTTGAATTCCCATGCTGTCAATCAATGAAGATGTTACTGGTGCCAGGTAAATAGCAGCCAGACCAAAACCTGCTGCGATGATGCCGTTAACCATACCTTTCTTCGATGCGTGGAACCACTTCATAGCAGAAGGTGACAAACAAGCGTAACCAAAACCGATACCTGCACCAGTGATAACACCAAACGTAATGTTCAGCATTAGAGGAGAGTCCACAAAGCCAGATGCGATCATCCCCAGACCTGTTAATACGGTACCCAGGATAAGGATCAAACGTGGTCCCATGCGGTCTTGTAGGATGCCTGCAACAAGAAGACAGATAGAGAAGGTGATGGTTGCAGTCGCGTATGGTGCTGAAGCCTCTGCGGCAGTCCAGCCGGATTCAGTGACCAATGCCTTGTTGAATACACTCCAGGCATACAGGATGCCAAGACAAAGGTTGATGCAGAAACCTGCTAGCAGAATGCGCATCGCTTTATCAATCTTGCTCATTTTTTCTCTCAGTTAACTCTCTAACAGGAGCCTACAACCATTCACTGTCATACAGTTTTGGGAAAGGCCTTTAGCTCCAACATTTGAGAGTGGTTTGTTTAAGGTTTTTTCTCAAAATAAGTTTGCGTTTTTCAACATTTGACGCAATTGGCGCGGATTATAACCAATAAATATGTGATTGGAATCTCTTTTTGGTATTCAATTTAAAAATAATTTGAATCTATAAAACTATGTGTACATAAGAGACTTTAGATGTAAACGATATGTTACCGATGGGTGGGGTGTCCTTTAGAGCCCCGAAGTATGCTAGCCAAATGAGAAGAAATATTGACGTTATGCATTCAGTTCACATTTTAGGACAAAAATTTCAGAGTATTTTGGTGTTAATGATTTGTGACAAAAGAACCTTAAATAAGCGGTTGTCTAGCTAAGTGTTGGATATAAAGGATTTATAAAAACTAACTTGTTAACCTTTTGTAATACATGCGGTTGACTGGCATGGTTGGTTGTTAAATGAACAAAAAATGTGCTTGTAATTGCACGTTAGATGAGCAGAATATAGCGAAAAATGAGTTTTCATTTATGAAGGGATGCTTTTTTCGATTTATTGTGAGGTAACTTATGAAACTGTTCCTAGTGCTTTTCGCTTCTGTTTCTGCAGGTGTGGCATCGGCAGAGCATTTCCATTCATTTATGTTAGGTCTTTCTATCGCTTCCTTGGCTGTTGGTAGCTGCTACTTTTTCGCTTTTCGTAGCTCTCGCTTCCCGCAACTTGCACTGTTCTTATTGATCTGTGGCATGTTGTCTAAACTGGCAATTACCGTTACGGGTGTGATGTGGGGTATGTCTGCAGAGCTGATTACTTCACCGATTGTGTTTGCTTTGTCTTACTTCTTCTTCTCTCTTGCAGTAACATACCTATGGTTTACTTACCGCCAAAGCATTACACGAATCCCAGAGCGTTTTAAAGCCGCGTAAAAATAGATTCAGAACATTAAAAAGGGGCCAGTAAGAATTTCTTACTGGCCCCTTTTTGGCGTTTACTTCGTGATGTCGGTTATGCTGACATTGGTACCAATACCATTGTGCCTATGATAACGGTTACTAAGCCTGCCAGTACAGGTACAGAAGTACGCTTAACCACCTCGAATGGGCTGATTTTCGCCATGCCAGATGTAGCTACGATGACACCTGAAACCGGAGAAATCGTGCGACCTAGGTTTGATGCTTGCAGCATTGGGATGATTAAGAACGCAGGGTTCAGGCCCATTTTTGCTGCTAGTGAAGGAGCAAGCTCTACGAATGCATAGAAAGGTGCGTTACCAGAACCTGTAGCGATTGCCGCAGCAACGGTTAGCGCGGTCAAAATAAGCATAAGAGCAACGCCGCCTGCACCTGCTTGGTCCGCTAGGTGAAGTAGGTTATCAATTGCGCCAATAGACATCAGACCTTGCGCAAATACACCAGCAGCAACTAACAGCATTACTACGCCTTTAAATGCGTCAGCCATACCTTCGTAACACGAGTCCAAATCTTCTAGCGATTTTTTGCCATCAAACTTGTTCACAACGTAATGAATAATCGCGCCAAGGAAAATAGAACCAACAACGATGGTGTAGATATCCAGACTTAAGCCTGGGATGGTACGGCCATTGAATAGAAATACACCGATGATTGGCAAAAATGGAAGGGCTGCGTAAAAAGCGGGTGCATCCGCTTTGATTTCTGATACATCAATTTTCTCCATTGGCGTATTTTCTTTCTTATCCAGATATTTGTTCCAGAAGAAAGCGGCCGCAGCCATAACGATGATGGCACAAATCGATACAGGTAGAACGGTTTGCACGGCAAATACATCAAGAGCCAGTCCTGATTTCTCTGCAGCGATAACCACGTCGCCTGAGGTTGGCGAAAGGATGATTGCGGCTGGTGAAGCACAGACTGCAACCGCCGCTGGGCGCGAGATACCCATCGCTACCATCATTGGGAATAGCGTCGCCATCAAAAGTACACCTAAACCAGTCGCTGAGCTTACCGCTAGAGACATCAAACAGGCAACGATGTACGCCGCAACTAAAAGCACATAAGGAGACTTAATCACTGAAAGTGGTTTCGAGAACTGTTTTACTACGACGTTATTAGCACCGATGTGTGTCATGTAAGACGCAAAACCACAAAGCAGCATAATCTGCATACCCAGGCCACCACCACGGTACTGAAGCATGTATTTAACGTATTCTAACGAGTCCGTTACCAAATTACCGGTTGAAGTGATGCTTGATGGCAGAACTTGGTGGCCTAACACGCCAGTTAAGAGAAGCAAGCTAATACCAGCGGTTAAAAGCACGCCAGCCGCTTTATAACCTTTGACAATAAAATAGCCCACGGCAATGGTTACTATTAAGCCAATTAAGAGCTCTAGCATAAGGGTCTCCAGATGTAATGACAAAAAGGATGAAACTGTTTCAATTTATGTCTGGGAATGTACAGAATTCTTGTCTGTGGCACGAGTTGAATCTGGGACTTGCATGATCTAAAACAAATTATAATTTAATAAGTAACGACGATTTATTATTTTGTTTAATTAAGGATTAATAGGTGTTATATGCTGGATTGTATAGTTAATAAAGAAACAAAACACTTAGGTTGGTTTGCAATTAAAACGGCGTGGTGTCTAGAAAATATTCAAAAAAGGTAGTTGAAAGCGGATTGTGAATTAAGAGGGATATAAGAAGCAAAAGCCCCGATGAATCGGAGCTTATAACAGGTGGTCGGGATAAGGTTATGCGTATCGGCGAACCATGAGATTCCAGCTGTGCTGTTGTCTTTCAAATTCCGCTTTGATCTGCTGATATTTGAGTTTGCAGACCGAATATTCATACTTCTTCACTACATCTGCTGTCTTTTTACTCAACAGTTCTTTTCGAACCTCGTAATACTCCTGCATATGATGAACCAGAGAATCAAATTCTCGCTGAAGTTGGTCGAGGGTAGGTTGTGTATGCGGCCTAGATTCCAGTTTTTCTCTGGTTTTCTTCAACAATTGGGTCGCACGGGCTTTTTCTATCCTAAACGTTGGGGTTGTACGTAATTTCGATGTTAACCCAAACCAGGAACATGATTTGATCAACCATTTGGTTGGATCGTAGTGCCACCAATAAACCCCATTTCGGTAATCGTTTTCGAAAATATGATGAAAATTGTGGTAGCCCTCACCAAAGGTAAAGAAGGCCAAAACACCGTTATCACGTGCCGTATTTTTGTCGGTAAACGTCTGCTTACCCCAAATATGAGCTAATGAATTGATAAAGAAGGTTGTATGGTGACTCATAAACAGACGAACCACGCCCACCACTAATAGCATGCCCCAAACATCACCATAAATGAGCCCTAAAGCAATCGGAAAGCCGATATTGGTCACAAGCGCCAGCAATACATAGTAGTTGTGCTGCCACATTACTATCTTGTCACGTTTAAGGTCACGACAGTTGGTGTAGTCGTTCTCTTTTGATTGGTTGTAATCACGCAACATCCAGCCTATATGCGAATACCAGAAGCCACGTTTAGCTGAATAAGGGTCTTTATCGTTGTTATCGACGTGTTTGTGGTGTACGCGGTGGTCAGAAGACCAGTGTAATGCGCTGTTTTGCAGCGAAAATGCGCCGCCAAGAGCGAATATGCCACGTAAAACCGGATGAGCTTCGTATGTTTTATGGCTCCAAAGACGATGATAGCCCGCAGTAATTGATAAATTGGTAAAACTGAACGCGACGATTCCCCATATCAAGTGTTCCCAACCCAATCCAAAACGGTAGGCGTACCAAGGGGTCACAATGAAGGTAGCAATGAAACTGGTAGAAAATATTAATATATTCAACCAGATAATAGGTGGTTTGTTTTGGGTCACAGCGTTTTCCTGACTTTGAGCTAACAACTGTGCGCTAGAATATCAGCGTACACGTGTAAGTCAAATTGAAGTTATACAATTGTGATGATTCGTGTAGTGTGTAGCTCATAAACTTGCTGGCATATTTTGCTTTTAATTAAATAATGAGTAGTATTAAAAAATGAGCTTTGGCTTAAGCTATGGGAAATCTACCAATAAATAAGGTTTTGATTGGTGGAAAACACCAAAGTTCGTCAGAAGTGTAGAATATATAAGAACATAGGATTACGTAATGGATTTACGACTAGCGGAATATAAGGACTACGAGCGTATTGCACATCTGCATGCAGAGAGCTGGAAACGTCACTATAAAGGTATCCTCAGTCACAGTTATTTAGACAAAGACGTTCTGGATGATAAATTGCTGATTTGGCAGACCCGTCTTACCAACCCTCCTTTCAACCAACATATCGTACTCGCAGAAGAGGGTGGCCTTTTAATTGGCTTTGTTTGCATCTTTGGTAACCATGATTTTGAGCGCGGTACTTTTATTGACGCACTGCATGTCGACGAAGCTTATCGTAGTCGTGGTATCGGAAAACAATTGTTACTTGCCGCCGCCGAATGGCAGCAACAGTATTTCAAAGATAGTGGTTTATATTTAGAAGTTGTTTCGCAAAATACTTCAGCAATTGAATTTTATCGCCACATTGGTGGAAGAGAGTGCCAAGAGCGTATTTGGCGCGCGCCGGGTGGCACTGAAGTGATGGAAAAAGTGTTCTGTTGGTCGAGTGCACAATCGTTGGTGAGTGGCATTGAAGACCATGTGGTCTACTCCTAGTTATCGCGTCAGGTTATGATGTTATATGCATAAAGAGCAGCAGGTCGCTGCTCTTTTTGTTGGGCAAGAGCAAGGTTGTTTAATATTTATACCATTCCATACTGTTTATCGTGGTTGAGTTCTATATAATCACCAGCCTAAAAAGATAATAACAATGATAATCAGTGACAGATATGGAACATCAAAGTAAAACTGGCAAGTTAGGTAATACGGATGCGATACGTAAAGTCTATCAGTACGCAGCTCCCAACCTCACACTTGTTGGCTGGCTAGGTTTTATTGGTTTCCCACTATACTACTTGGTTTGGGAAGTGCTGTTCCCACAAACTTATGAGAATTTTTCACTGCGTTTGTTCTGCTCACTACTATTTTTGGGCATTATTTTCAGAAACCGTTTTCCACCATTTTTGTATCGTTACATTCATATTTATTACCAGGTCACCATCACGCTCTGCTTACCATTTTTCTTCTTCTATATGTTGTTAATGAATGATTGGTCTGAAGTGTGGGTGATGTCGTTTATGTGCGCGATCTTTCTGCACATATTGTTGGTACATCTTACCAAAGTCATGTTTGTCCAGACGTTTGTCGGTGTCGCGTTAGCGTTCTTTTTTGCTTGGGTAGCAAAAGGTTTTCAGATTGACATCACTATGAATTGGGCACATGTGCCTATTTTTTTGTTTATCTATGTTTTTGGCAATTTGTTCTATGTTCGAAACCAAATCGAACACGAATCAAAAGTGTCATTGGCGAAATACTTCGGTGCTGGGATCGCACACGAAATGCGTAACCCACTTAGTGGTCTTTCAACGTCTATTGAGCTAATTCGCTCTATACTGCCCAGTAAAAAAACAGCGGATAAAGATCAATATGTTATGAGTGGTAAAGACGTCGCGTTGTTAAATGATGTCAGTCAAGATGCCATGAACATCATTCACTCAGCGAATGAGACGATTGACTTATTGCTCACTTCTATTGATGAGAATCGCATTTCACGTTCCACTTTCAAAAAGCATTCTGCGAAAAATGTCGTGCAGCAGGCAATTGAGAGTTTTAGTTATGATCGCGTAACTGATAAACGCGTTATTTCTTTAGACGTGGAGGACGAGTTTTACTTTTTGGGGAGCAATACGCTGCTTCAGTATGTTATGTACAACCTTTTTAAAAACTCATTCCACCACCGTAGCCCTGAAGATTTTCATATTCTCGTCGAGTTAAAAAATGAAGGAGCCGTGAATAAAATCATTGTGACCGATAACGGCTCGGGTATCGCGTCTGATGTGATTGGGAATGTTTTTGAGGATTTTTACACCACGGGACAATCAAAAAACTATGGGCTGGGTTTGCCATTCTGTAAAAAGGTGATGTGCTCATATGGCGGAAGCATTGAAGCGAAGTCCGTTCTTGGAGAGTGGACACAATTTACGTTGACGTTCCCATCATTAAACTCTGAGGTTGTCACTAGGATTAAACAAGAGCTGACCACCTTGAAGAAGGTTCTCATGGTCACTGATCAGGATATTCTGGTGTGCAAAGGTATGGAAATGAGCAGCCAAATGGACTTTTCATTGAACTGCCTACAAGTGAATGAAGCACTGAATCAGAAACAGCATGAATTTAACTATGATGCTATTTTTGTTGATTTGCATAGCTTAGGTGGGGATGTAAATCAGCTCAAGCAACTTGAAGCATTGTTTACCTATAGCGAAGCTCGTATCGTCTATTTGTTTGAGCGTCATCCTGCTTCAAGAGTTTGTTTACCAGTAAATGAGGCGATATGGGTAGAGACGCAGGCTTGGTTACTCAATACAGCGAATACTATTGACCAAGTGCTGTTTGATTCACGTGATACGACTAGCTTATCAGATCATGGTGAGGTAGCCGCATTAGCACCTGCTTATGGACGCACGATCATGGTGGTGGATGACAACGAGTCGTTGCGTAAATTCACTGCGATATTGTTGGAAAAACAGGGGTTTGCTGTGATTCAGAAAGAAAATGGTCAACAAGCTGTTGAAGCGTTAGAAACAGATAGCGTCGATGTGATTCTTATGGACATCGAAATGCCAGTGATGGATGGGATTGAAGCTTCAAGAGTGATTCGAAAATCTAACAAGCATTATTCTTCGGTACCTATTATTGCCTACACCGGGGACAGTACTGCCTTTACTTTGGACAAAATCGGCTCTTCAGGCATGTCTGATTTCATTGTGAAACCCGCCAATAAAACCCGTTTACTGGATAAAATTGCAAACTGGGTATAAAAAAGCTCAGCATCATGCTGAGCTTTAAGGCATAAGACACCAACGAGCTATTTAACGTTTGTTACGCAAGTAGCGTTTACGTCGCTCTTCTTTACGTTTGGCTTTCTCTTCTTCTTTGCGCGCGGCTTCAATTTCCACTTCGATAAGCTCTTGCGTAATCATTTCGGGACGCTCTAATGTGATCTGTCCCAGTGTTCCCTGACGTAGCTCATGAAGCAGAATTTCTGATACCTTATGCAGGTCAACACGGCCACCAGCTCGCAATGCGCCTCGGCGACGACCAATCTCTTCCATAATTTCGATGTCAGATTCTGGAAGCTCATCGATTTGATAGCGTTGTTTCAATTTTTCTGGGTATTGAGCAGCTAAGTATTCGATGGTGTAAAATGCCACTTCGTCATATTCCATTGCGGTATCTTTCACAGCGCCTGTTGCTGCGAGACGAAAACCACTATGCGGGTTTTCTACTTTTGGCCATAAAATTCCTGGCGTGTCAGATAGAACAATGCCGTTTTGCAGATTGATACGTTGTTGACGACGCGTTACCGCTGGTTGGTTTCCCGTTACGGCGATCATACGACCTGCAAGCGTATTGATGATGGTTGATTTACCCACATTTGGGATACCCATGATCATAGTGCGAATGTTTTTGCCGATCTCTTCGCGGTGAGGTGCTAGCTTACGGCACAGTTCCATAATTTTATGCACTTCTTGAGGCTCAGAAGTCGTGACAGCCATGGCTTTCACATTCTGTTCCTGCTCAAGATGATCAATCCAGAGCTGAGTCAGTTCTGGGTCTGCCAAATCGCGCTTGTTCAATACCTTAACGACTGGTTTTTCACCACGAATCTGAGAAATTAAAGGGTTTTCGCTACTAAAAGGAATACGGGCATCCAGTACTTCAATGATCACATCCACCTGTGGGATGGCTTCTTCGATCTCTTTACGTGCTTTGTGCATGTGGCCAGGAAACCACTGGATTGAGTTGTTAACCATTTGAGTTATTACCTTAAATTCTTCTGCTCATAAGGGGTACGGATACTAACCTAGATTGGCGAATCGGTTTGATGAGGCCAGCATACTGGTTAGTTATAAGTAGTGTTCCATGCACCGCAGAGTTGAGCTTCATTCTGCTATTAGTCGTGTAGTTTATCACGTAATACCAATGAGCACCCAAGATGATGGAGAAAAACCGCTTAACCAGTATCAAGTGTCGAATATTTGAGCTCATGCTTGTGCTATTTTTCTTGCTCAAAATGTAGGATGCAATGTCATTGAAATTATTTGCTGAGATGTCGACCGCAAATAACGTGTAGTCAAAGGTGGAAGATGCTGTAGGAATGCCCTTACGAATTTAAAAATAAACTATTAATATCAATGCGTTATGTTTATTTTTCTGAGGGTCTGATATTTGACTTTTTAGCCCTTCAGATTAGTCTGACCTTCCAATCAGAGGAAGTCTTTATGTTCAGCATTCTAAGAAAAAGTTTCTTGTTATCCGTTACGCTTTTTAGTGTCGCGTTTTCTTTTAATGCATCTGCGCTATCTACTCGCGCAGAACAATCTACTCGTGAAGAACAAAAAGAAACCATCGTTGTTGGTGTGATTACTCAGCGCGATTCTACAGATTCAATGCTAGAGAGTATCGGTCCCTTTTATGACATTAATCTTGATTACCTAAACAACATTTCCAAAGTACTCAATCTCACACTCGAAGTCCGTGCTTATAAACATATTCCTCCGTTGTTGGCTGACGTAGAGAGTGGTGTCATCGATGGCGCAGTTGGGTTTAGCAAAACAAGTGAAAGGGAAGGTAGCTTCCTGTTTTCGCAGCCATTCTTTTCAAGCACCATTGCAGTTTGGTATCAAGATGCCAGCCTGAAACAGCGCGACCACCACGACATTCACTGGGTCTGTGTTGAAGGTAGCTCTTATTGTGACAACCTGAAAACTCAGGGTTTCGACAACATTAGTTATGCAAGAACTCGTCTAGAAGCATTTGAACAGGTTCGTTCTGGCCAAGCTAACGCACTCATTTCAACTTATGTGGCGATAAGCGAGTACCTCGACCAGCACAATATCGTCAAAGGACTGGTAGATATACCTGAGTGGCTGCATCATGAAGAGGTAAGTTTCATTACTTCACAAGATAATCAAAACCTGATTAATCAGATCAATAAGATTCTGAATTGGGAAAAGAGCGGAAAAAATATTCGCTCAGTTGCGTCGCAAAACCCTTACCATATTAACGATAAGTTATTAGTGGAATTCCGCAAGCATTTGGGCAGTGATCACACGATTACGTACAGTAGCAGTGAAGAGGCCTATCCGTTTTTATTTAAGAGCGCAAAGTCTGATCATTTGGATGGTGTTCTTCCGGATTTCATTGAGTTAATTCAATCGAGAACTGGATTGTCATTTCAGTTTGTTAAGCCCAATACGAGCTTAAGCAGTGGCTTGACCGCTTTTAACTCTGACCTCGTACCAGTTGCTTACGTCGATGAAGCGCCAGTTTCCGACTGGTTAGTGACTAAACCTTTTATGCGCAATAACTTTGTGTCTGTGAGAACAGAAAAGCACAATGTAGATGCGACGGAAAATTCGAAGCTGGGCATTTTGATCAGTTTAAAAAAGCAAGGATTAGTACATTTAGACTCGTGGCAACATGATCGCTTCTCTCGCTACGATGATCCTAAACAGTTATTGATGGATCTGAAATCAGGTAAATTGGATATCGCTTACGTCCCCGATGATATTGTCCACAGCTTGATTGCACAGGATCAGGTTGATGGCTTAGTGATTAACGAGCACGACGCACTGATATTCTCAATCGCATTCGCCGTGTCTAATCAGAATACGCAGCTAAAAAACATGCTTGATAGTGTCATCGAGACGATTGATTCAAACGAGATAGAAAAACTGCTTCGTTCGCACCGAAACTTCAATTTGGTTTATGGCTATGACGATGAACATATGACAAGAGTCGTTGTGTCTGGCGTGATTGCGTTTCTTGTGTTGCTCGTGGTGGCGTACTTTGTTTTGGCTCACTTGAGGTTAAAGGTAAAACTGGCCGAACTGAATGCCAATAACGAAGAAAAAGAAAAGCAGTGGTTAATGGAGATTATTCAGGAAATTAATAGCCTGGTGTTTATCCATGACGAGAACAATCATTTGGAGATGAGTAACTGTGTGCGCCATAAACAGGGTCAGTGCCAAGGTTGTAGTCTACAAAGTGGTTCGACTGGTATACACCTTGTCGATAACGAAGCTGAGTTAGTCAACGTTATTGAAGGCGAGCGCATTACGGAAGAAGTGGCGTCGTCAGGCTGCAAATTGGGTATTAACCACGTTTACCGCGAGCGCAAGTCTATTTCATCGCCGAGTGGGAAGAAAAAGTTCGTACTCACCGTTATTCAAGACATTACCCATCAGAAAGAACGTGAACAAGCACTCATAGATGCACAAGAAAAGGCACAAACGGCGGTACGTGCACGTGAGAACTTTTTGGCAACCATGAGCCACGAATTGAGGACACCACTGTCTGCGGCGCACGGTATTCTCGATCTACTTCAACGCCAGATAGAGGATTCCTCTAATCGAGAGCTCATCTCTCAGGCAATGCTGTCTCTCAACCATTTAAATACCCTGGTTGACGAAGTTCTGGATTATTCCAAGCTTGAGGCAGGGCAGTTAACCGTTGTACCAATAAAAACAGATTTGCTTTCAACACTTTGTGATGTTTTACGTAGTTTTGAACCTAAAGCACTGGATAAAGGTCTGGATTATAAGGTTATCGTGAAGCCATTTCGCCATCGTCTGGTGGACATTGACTCATTAAGACTGATCCAGATCATGACCAACTTACTGTCTAACGCGGTCAAATTTACCTCTGAAGGTGAAATTGCGATTAGCGTCATTGTTCATGAGTCTCAACTTATTTTAAAAGTGGCAGACACCGGTATTGGGATGACAGAAAGCCAACTACAAGGCGTTTTAGATCCCTTTGTTCAGGCCGATGATACCATTACTCGTAAATACGGTGGAACAGGTCTAGGACTCAGTATTGTCGACCGGCTGGTCCAATGTATGGGCGGTGAACTTGCGATTGATTCGCAATATGGTCTGGGTACGACGATGGTGGTGAAGCTTCCGGTCTCCTTGTGCGAACTGAACTACGAATACTTTCCAGAACTGACATACAGTGACGCATTACCATTGAGTGTTCGTCAGTGGTGTGAAACCTGGAATATGAAAGAATCCAATGAAGCTGACACAGTAAACTTGCTACCAGAACGAGATCAGGAGGGCCGCTGTAAAGGTGTTCTGTTTAGTCAACATGATATCGCGCCAATTTGTCTTTCGTTACGTGAGATTCAGTACCCTGACACCTTATTAAGTATGTTTGACCAAAGCCATCAAAATGTGATTTCAACGGACTTAGTTCAAGAGTCGATCGCTTGGGCTGAGGGAACGGTTTTGATCGCGGAGGATAACCCGATCAACCAAAGTATCATTCTAATGCAGATGCGTGAGCTTGGTATCGACCCCGTGATTGTCAATAACGGCCGTGAAGCATGGGAGTATCTGCAGCGGAGTCAACAGGTCGCTGCACTTTTGACCGACTTCCATATGCCAGAAATGGATGGCTTTGAATTAGTTAAGCATGTGAGATCTTCAGAGGAATTTAAAGCGCTTCCAGTCATAGGCGTTACCGCTGAGGACTCGCGCCTTGCGAGTGAAAAAGCAAAACAAATAGGCATGAATAATGTGCTTTATAAGCCATACAACCTGGATAAATTGAAATCCATATTGATTCCTTTTCTCGCACAGAAAGAAAAAAGTTCATCATTGAACTGGATTGATAAGTTTACATCACAAGATGCCGCAGAAATCGCACAAGTCTTCAGTCAGTCGATGGCCGCTGATGTTGCTAAGTTGAAAAGTGCTGCAACTGACGCAGATAAAAAACGTGTAATTCATGGAATAAAAGGGGCGGTAGGCGCCATAGGCATTTCTATGTTGACCGAACTTTGTATTGAGGCGGAGAAGGTCAGAGCTGGAGAATTGGATAAGTTTGCAGCGGAAATAATTATACATATCGAACAGGAGATCGAGAATGTAGAGAACTGGACAGGAATACATGAACAGAACATTTAATGCAATGGTGATCGACGATCATCCTCTTCAAACCACTTTATTGACTCACGCTCTACGCAAGCATGGTGCTTATGTCGCCCCGTTCAACTGCGTAGATGAGGCCATAATGTGTGCAGAAACCACGTATTTTGACGTGATATTTTGCGATATTATGATGCCGGGGAGAGATGGCGTCGACATGATGGAATTGCTCGATCAGATCAACTTTCAAGGCAAAGTGGTGATAGTTAGCGCTATGGATCTCACCATCATCTCTGCGGTCAAAGCCATGTGCAGTGATTTTAGCTTCGAGGTGATCGGCAAATTACACAAGCCTTATGACCAGCTTGAAGTCGCTGACATCGTTGCAAGAATGCTGAAAAATACTCAAAAGAAAGCGACATTTACTCCGCCGATCGAAGTGGAAGATAGTGAGTTTATCTCGGCGTTAGGTGACGGGCGAGTAAAAAACTACTATCAGCCATTGGTTGGTACGAAAAGTGGTGAGGTACTTGGTTATGAGGCACTGGCTCGTTGGTATCATCCGATATACGGTGTTTTATCTCCGTATCACTTCTTGCCGATTGTAGAGCGATGTGGTCTGTCGAAAGCGCTGTTTGACGCGGTATTTAGTAATCTCATCTACGACATCAAAAACCGAGGTTTCACACAAAAAGTATCGATCAATGTTGATCACGCAAACTTAGAAGATACGCTGTTTGCCAGCCGCTTTCTTGATCAGTGCCAAGAGCACCACATAGAGCCAGCACAGATCACGATTGAAATCACTGAGCGTGATACGTTCCAGGCCAGCGCTTCAATCTATAAAAATTTACTCAAGTTGCGAATGAATGGCGTCACGGTATCTATCGATGACTTCGGAACGGGTTCTTCGACGTTTGAAAAGCTCGCGCAACTGCCTTTCAACGAACTAAAAATAGATCGTTCTTTTGTGCATGGTATCGAAAGTGACCCCAAAAAAAGAAATATCGTTGTTGCCATTCGTTCACTAGCGAAAAGTTTAAATATTCCTGTTGTTGCAGAAGGGGTTGAAGACGAGGCAACGATGAAAGTGATGCGTGAATATGGCATCGACCTTTGCCAAGGTTTTTACATCAATAAACCAATGCCCTTAGAAGCAATAACCATACTGAGCTAAAGATATGAATAAATTAAACTGCTTAATCTTTGATGATCATCCACTCGTTTGTGTTGCCATTAAGTATCTGCTTGAAGAGTTAGGTGTTGCAGATGAAGTGATTACCGCCACTTCTTCAAGAGCTGCACTGACGGCGATAAAAGAGTGCGATATTGAATTATTGATATTAGATGTGAACTTATCCGACTGTGACGGCTTCGACTTCTATAAACGCATCAAGTCACACGGTTATGCTGGGAAAGTGATTTTTTTCTCTGCGGAAACAAGTCAAATGTACAGCCAAATGGCCTTTCGTTCGGGCGCAGATGGCTATGTATGTAAATCAGAAAATCACGAAATACTCAAAGATGCCATAGAAGCGGTATCGAAAGGGTACTCATTCTTTAAGTTTAAACAGGTCGCAAGTGAAGTAAGGGCAGCACCACAGCTTTCAACCAGAGAGAGCTCCGTAATGAAATATCTCTTACAAGGCAAATCGAACCGCGATATCGCAGAAGTATTATCCATCAGCGATAAAACCGTCAGTACTTATAAACGTCGCGTGTTAGACAAATTTAATGTGGACAATATTGTTGAATTAACAAGGATTGCGGGAGATTTAAAGGACGTGATATGAACGTGAACCTAAGAAATGTCTCTTTGTCACTCTTCATTGCTACTTTACTGTTTGTTACGTCGGTCGTCACTATTGGCGCGGTAGTCTTTTCATATGAGAGTAAGCAGTTCAACTCTTACGTAGAGCAGTTATCTAAGCTAAAACAACAAGTGATTCTGTTAGGCTTACTGACAGAATCGCAGCTTGAGCAGCACCACAATAGTAGTGTTAAAGAGATAGAATCACGCACCAACTTGAGTTTTCAAGATGCCATATATTCGTTAGATTCAAGTAAAGAACTCAATTACGTTGAAGCAGTCGCACGTAAAGTATTTCATCAGACGGAAGAATACTTGTCGAATGTTTATAAAGATACTGACTCAGTACTGTATTTTCGTTCTTATACCGGGAATAAACTTATCGTTGAGCGTCCGGTTGAAGGGTTGGAAAATAATAAAAGCGCTTTCGATTTAGAAGTGTGCAAAGAGAATATTTCTTGCGTTAAAGATGCATGGAAAGGTCAATTAACGGATCGAGTGCTGTTCTCTAAGCCGTTTAAGAGCCGTTCTACAGGTGAATACGCGTTGAGCGTCATGAGCCCGGTTTACCATCAGGGTAACTTGGTTGGGGAATTCTCTAATCAGATGCATTTAACGGCGCTTTACGAAGAAGGAAAAGCAGTAAGGTCGATCATCAATAATGGCAATAAGAAGGTGATCATCTACTTTCCTGACTACCCATGGGCGCATTTTGCTTATACCCAATCTTATATGGCAGATAACAATAACCTTATCGTTTACCAGTATCCGTTCAGTAAGTTGATCTTGGATTATAGCTATCTGTATTTCATCTTTTTTATTGTTGCTTTTGCTTACTTCTCTAAGGTTCATGAGTCTAACCAGAACAAAATGCAACTTGCTAATGCATTGACTGATGTGACAAAAGATGAGTTAACGGGGCTCTATAATCGCAGATTGTTTAAAGATAACTCGTTTAAAAACCGTTTAGCAGAAGCACCGTATTCCGTGATGGCGATAGACGGTAACCGCATTAAGAAAATTAACGATCGTTATGGGCATCATGTTGGTGATGATGCGATCGCTATCATTGCTGAGTCGATGAAGAAAGTATTCAGAAATAGCGACTATCTTATACGAACCGGAGGAGACGAGTTTTTGGCTATCTTGCCTAGTTGCAGCCAAAGCCAGGCGTCCGTGCTTGCAAAAAAACTACAGGGTGTCGTCAAGGACAATCGTCTAAAAACACTTGATATCGAAATTAGCGTCTGTACTGGATTAGCCACAAGCGAAGAGCATGAAGTGCTGGAAGATGTGATTATACGCGCCGATGAAGAGCTGTATGAGATGAAAAAACGACGAGATTAGCTCCACGGAGCTGGTTTGATGCTACGAATATAAGAAACTACAAACAGTGTGATGACATAACTATTTGATAAATTTGACCAAACGAGAACTTTAGTCTTTTATATTAAGGCAGCCACTTGTTGAAAAGGTGGCTGCCTTACTTTTTGTACTCAAGAATATCCGGCGTAAGTGGTGTCTCGTTTTGAATAAAGATCTCGATCTCAACCTGTTGAAAATACTGGTTTTGCTAGAAAAGCATCGTCAACTTAAACCTGTGGCCAAAGCACTAGGGAAAAGCGAAGCATCGGTCAGTAAATACCTTTCCCGTTTACGGGAGCAGCTTGATGACGAGTTATTTATTCGCCATCCTCACCGTTTTGAACCGACAGACTACTTAGTGCGCCAATTACCTCAAATTGCTGAAGCGCTTGACCAATTAGAAACATGCTTGCTTCGCTCTGAGTTTGATCCAGAAAACTACGAGAAAGATATCACCATCTCTTTGCCTCAAGTCGCACAATACTCGTTCGGTCACTTGCTCGCGATGGAATTGATGGCGCTGTTCCCAAAAGCCCATATCACAATCACAACCAATAATGATCATACAGTTGAAGACATCTTGCTTGGTAAAGTGGATGTTCAACTGCACTATTTTAATGATGAGCTGCCAAAATCTATTTACCAGCACTTTGTTGGTTATGCGCCAGCGGTTGTTGTTGTGTCAGAGGAATCGGGTATTACCACTTTAGAAGAGGCCGCCGAATTACCTTTCGTCATGCTTGGGATAGTTGGCTGGAAAGAGCGCGAACAAATAGCTAAGCGAGTGATGGAAGAGAAAGGTTTAACGATTGATAGAGTTGCTACGTTTGATAACGTCAGTGCTGTTCTTAAACTCGTCAAAGAGATGGGCGCAGCAACAGTATTGCACGAGTTTCAATCACCGATAGATGGTTATCGTTTTATACGTGTTCCTGAATCTTACTACGTGGATGGTTGGCCAAAAGTCGTCTTGCAGATGAAGCAAAGCCATCGGCACGACGCAATGCACCAGCTTTTAACTGGTGCCATTGCAAAACATATGGCGATTTAACCGAACACCCGAGAACTCTCTGACTGCGGAAGCGTATGCAGTAGTTCTATCAGAGACGTTGCATGATACTTTTTCAAAATTCTGGTTTTATAAGTACTGATGGTTTTGGCACTTAGTGACAGCTGTTCAGAAATTCGCTTATTTGAGTAACCCTGAGCTAAGTAGTGGAACACCATTGCTTCTCTTTTTGACAAAGCGACACTGTTTGAAGACTGTGTGTGTTTCAGTTTAAACATGGAGTAACCACGAGAGACACTGACAATAGCGTCCATAATAGTTTGCTTACTCTCGTTCTTGTTCAAAAAGCCGTTCGCGCCAAGCTCGTAAGCCGCTTTAGATAAGCTTGAATAGTCTTTGGAAGAGATAAACAGGATCTTACCCTGGTATCCGGTTGCTAAAATATTTTTTGCTAAACGCATACCATCTCTATCGCCAACGACCACGTCTAAGATAATTAAATCAATCCGTTGATTTCGAACTAAGTCCATGACTTCTGCGCTGCTTGTAGACTGTTTTACGTCGGCAGTATTCATTACATTGTTTACAAGAGTCGCAAGTGCATCACTGTAAAGTGGTTGTGCATCAATAATAAGAACGTTTTTCACAGTGGACCTCATTTAATTATTAAAGTTAATGGTTTGTCCGCATACAACCTTATCGGATTGAGTATGATTGTAGGAAAATTCCTGAATAACTGAAGGAAAATGACATTTTCGAAAAACGAAATTCACAAAATGATTCGATTTATCAACGCTAAGATAGGATTCTTAATTGGAGGCTCTGGCGAAAAAACACTACTTAAAAATGAATTGTGTAATATTTTTACAAAATTGAGTGTCTGAAGCTGGGAATTAATATGCGAGTTAACTCTCAGATTTAGTGAAGATGAATTACGAGTGAGATTGCATAATAAACCTCAGAGTAATTGTCTTTAAGTTGCAGAGCATGCATTGTGCCTCGGGAGTAAAAATGACTAAACAGCGAGTTTGGGTTGAACGTCGGGCTATTGTTAGTAAAAACAGCCCGAAACCATTAGCAATTTCCAATGTAAAAAGTATTTACGTTAAAGAGTACGACAGTAAGAGCAAGGTAAAACGCGCAGCGCTAATAGGGTTTGTATTTAGTTTTGTCGCTGCTTTAGCACATCCAATCCTGTCGGTAGTTGTATTTACGATTGTGTTTGGATCAAGCTACCTCCTGACTAAGAAATATGAGATTCGTGTTGCCGTCTACAATAATGATGAGGTCGGAGTCGTTGAGTCAGGACTGTGCTTGAGTAATGATCGCGTTGAGTTTGATAAAGTCGTTACTCAGGTTCTCGAGTTAAAAGCAGAACAGCATGAATCTGAGTGTTTATAAGTACGTCAGTGGCTATTACCTAATGTGCTTTTGTCCATTCCAGCCTAACTGTTTAATCTAATGTTATCTTTTGCAGACCGATACATCGCTGCGTAGCTCATATCACTTAGCTCTTCTCTGCTGTATGTATTTGTAACCACCTAATGACATTCATTAAGCTTATTAAAAATTCGGTATTCACCTTGATAGGCAAAGGGACGAAGTGACGCTAGCTTTACGATGGCTAAGCAAATTTTCGCTGAGTAAGGTTTCTCAATGTAAATTGGGATAAATACGTTGTATTTTCATTTACTTTCATGAATGCTACACGAGGTTAAGCGAATCACGTTCGTAAGAGACTTGGTGACGCTTTCGATGTCTCATTAAAAATAAGAATGGTCTCGATGGAATTCGATTCGATAAACTTGGTTGCGTTAGGTTTGATCTTTCTTGGCTCCTACGTTCAAACGGCGATTGGTTTTGGCTTAGCAATTGTTGCTGCTCCTTTACTTATTATCTGGTCTCCAGAATATGTCCCTGCGCCTATCTGTTTAGTCGCTTTATTTATTTCATTGATGAACGCAATGAAGCACCGAAGCAGCGTTGAGATTGGTGGCTTGAAAATGGCGCTGATAGGGCGTATTCCGGGTTCTATTGCCGGTGGCGTCATGTTGTTCTTTGTATCAACAGAAGCACTTACGCTGTGGATTGGTATTCTAGTACTGTTCGCCGTGATTGTGAGTGTTTTGCCGTTTAGAATTGAACCAACGCCAACTCGTATGACATTTGCGGGTTTCTTTTCTGGCTTGTTTGGTACCAGCTCAGCTATCGGGGGCCCACCAATGGCGCTCTTGCTGCAACATCAAGAAGCTAATCAGTTACGCGGTAACCTATCGGCTTTTTTCGTCGTAAGCTCTATCATTTCATTGATCGTTCAGATACCCGCTGGCTTTTTCACATGGAATCATTTGCTTATCACTATTCCTCTGCTGCCTGCAGCGGCGCTTGGCTATTGGCTAGCGATTAAAACGACTCAGTCTTTACCAAAAGAAAAAATCCGAATTGGTGCACTGACACTCTGTTTTGTTAGCGGCTTTACGGCCATTGTGCAGGGTGTGACTTTGTAGGTTGTCTGATACTGCGTTGTGAATTAACTATAGTGATAGAACGATAAATCAAAAGGAATGGATATGATTACCGCTCTCTACGCTTGTATTTTGACTGTACTACTGATTTGGCTGGCAATTCAGGTTATTAAACTGAGACGCAAGAATAAGGTCGCTTACGCAGATGGTGGGGTCGAAGCGCTTCAAATAGCGCGAAGTGCGCAAAGCAATGCGAGTGAATACATTCCCATTACATTGATATTAATGGCGCTATTGGAGTACAACGGCGCGCAACCTGTTTGGATACATCTCACCGGTATCATCTTCGTGATTGGGCGTATTATTCACGCGCGAGGTATTTTGCAAGAGAGATTTAAAGGTCGGGTTAAAGGGATGCAGCTGACTTTTCTAATCATGGTTGCGTTGGTTGTTTTGAATGTGATTTATCTGCCTTACGACAAGATTTGGTAAAAAGCCCTGCATGAATGTTTTCTGCCGGGCTTGTTACTTTGACAATCTATTTTAAGCACTTCTGCGAGCGAAGGGTAATCGAATATGTCGACCAAACGCGTTAATCATCGCACCTGTGACGATTAACCCTGCGCCAATGTACGTCCATACTGACGGTAGCTCACCAAAGACGACAATACCTATCAGGCCAGAGAAGACTATCTGAATATAAGAGTAGGCTGAGGCTTTGCCTGCTTCTTGAGTCTGCATAGCTTTCGTCATACCAAGTTGACCAATTTGGGTGAAAACACCAATTAAAACCAACATGATGGTCAGATAAAGATCAGGCACAACAAAATTGTCTCCCATCAATATTATCGACGCAGGCAGGGCGACAAGAGGGAAATAGAAAATAATGACTGAACTGTCTTCTGTCCGGCTCAATTTTCTGACGATTACATATGCGATAGAGCTACCAAACGCGCCTAACAGTGCCATCATGACGCTAAATGGAGGTAGTGCATGTTCCGCTGATGCACCGGTTTCGGGGCGCACCATCACGTAGATACCAAGCAAACATAACGCGATACAAACCAATGTTGATGGTTGAATCCGCTCTTTTAAGAAAAATACCGCGAGCAAAGCGGTAAATGCCGGATGAATATATTGGAAAATGGTCGCTTCTGCCAAAGGTAGCGTGGTGACAGAGTAGTATACGCAGACTAACGCAACGGTGCCCACAGCCCCTCGAATGAACAATAAAGGTTTGTTGTTTCCCCAGATAGAAATTCGTTTACGCTTCACATCTAAGTAACTAATCACTAAGGAAACCAGAGCCCTTGCTGCGACGATCTCAAAAACGGGGATACCGTATAAACTGACGTGTTTGACCGTCGCGGACATCAGTGCGAAACCAAAAGCCGAAAGAACCATAAAGCGCACACCAATGGGAACCATGGTGCTTAAAGAATTAGACATGAGAATGCTCGATTGTTGCGTGAGATCTCACTTTAACATACTCAGCGTTCAAAATATGCCACTAGATAAAATGAAATTTGCCGATAAAATGGCATTACACTTTGATATTTATCCGCTTCGCCAATCATTAGCAATGCATCGATACATTACGTTTTATGGTTGGTATAAATTTGCCTAACTCACGAGGAAATAACATGATTCCAGTACAAGCAACCCACGTGTCAGGTGTCGTCATTTCTGAGATTGATGGCGTGATCAAAATGTTGCTCTTAAAACGTGTGAAAGGCGGTTACTGGTGTCACGTCGCAGGTGGTGTAGAAGAGGGAGAGCTAGGGTGGCAAACCATCTTAAGAGAACTTAAAGAAGAAACACAGATAACCAATGTAGAGCTGCATACCGCCGACTTTCTAGAGCAGTTTTATGAAGCGAAAAAGAACCGTGTCATGGTGATCCCTTGTTTTGTTATGTTCTGCCAGCCCAATCAAGGTGTCACGCTAAACCACGAGCATACTGAATATCGCTGGTGTACATTAGAAGAAGCGAAACAATTGGCGCCTTTTGCAAATCAACACAAACTTTATGAACACGTGTGGATGAATTACGTTGATAAGTCCAAACTGACTCCTTTCACACTCATAGAACAAGAATAAAGGAAGATAATGCTGCAAGCCGATAATTTACAACAACGCGCTGCGATATCTGACAGAATATCGATGGAGCCGTTGGCGTCGAAACACACCTTAGAGCTGCTAGAAACCGTCAATGCCAATCGTGAAAGGCTAACGGTTTATTTACCCTGGCCTGAGTTTGTGACCAACAGACGTGAAGCTCGCCACTACATTTCACAAAGAGTCGATAGCAATGCAGTCGATGCATATTGGTTTGCGATTTATTTCGATGATCGTTTTGCTGGAGTGATTGGCTCAAAAGGGGTCGATCCAGAGACACGCGCGACCGAGATAGCTTATTGGCTTGCGGATCATGGCAGAGGTAATCAGCTAATTGATCAGGTGCTTTCTATTCTGATCCTTTACCTTAAAAAGAAAGGGAATGCTCAATCGATCCAATTCCACTGCTTAGAAGAGAATACCCCGAGTATCAGAATTGCCGAGCGTACTGGGGCGAAACTGAAACACTACCTGGATCATGAGTTTGATATGTTGGATCGTTCTCAGAGGTTGGGAGTCTATGAGTTGCCTCTAAGATAACGTATTTAAAAAAACCGCCTTAATCGGCGGTTTTTTGTTTTTCGGAAAGGCCTTCGCCAGACTTACCAAAGACCAAGTAATTTCCACCATGCGCCACCCACGAAAACAAAAATCGGGATAACGATGAGAGAGAAGATGAAACCAATTTTCCACCAACTTTGCAGGCTGTGGAATCCTGCGCCAAACAGAATTGGCGCGGGGCCAGAAGAGTAGTGGGTAGTTGACATGTAAAGGTTACTGAAAATACCCAGTACGATAGCGGCCAACATAGGTGGCGCTCCTGCCGAAATAGCAATGGCAAGGAATGCTGAGTACATTGCGCTGATATGAGCCATGGCGCTCGCCATTAGATAGTGGCTGTAGTAGTAAACCAGCAGCAATACAACAACCGTTGTAACCCAGCCAAACCCAGATAACGATTCGCTCATAGACTGGCTGAACCAGCCGATAAAGCCAAGGCTGTTAAGTTGTGCTGCCATCATTACCAGAACGGCGAACCAAGTGATGGTATGCCAGGCTTCTTTTTCTCCGAGTACTGCGTCCCAGGTAATGGTGCGTGTCATCAGCAAGAACACCAAACCCAATAGTGCAGTAACGGTCGAATGAATGCCTAACGTTGGGCCAAGAACCCACAGTGACACCATACCAACGAAGGTAATACCAACCATGATTTCATCACGAGTCATATTGCCCATTTCTGCCAATTTCTGACGAGCGATTTCGCGCATCTCTGGCGTTTTCTTTAACTCAGGCGGGAACACGAAGTACATCACAAGTGGAATAAGGAATAAACACAGCAGGCCCGGTACGATCGCTGCCGTTGCCCAACCCGCCCATGTGATCTCGACGCCTTGTTCTTTTGCGAAGTTAGCGGCGAGAGGGTTACCTGCCATTGAAGTCAGGAACATCGCACAAGTGATCGCATTACATTGGAAGATACATTGAACCAAGAAAGAACCGATACGGTTTTCTGTGCCTTTTTCTGGATCAGAATCGTATGCGCTGGCGACAGAACGGAATAGAGGAGAGATGATGCCGCCACAACGTGCTGTTGTACTTGGCGTCGCAGGTGCAAAAAGCAAATCGGTTAGAACAAGGCCGTACGCAAGGCCAAGTGAGTTGTGGCCTAATTTGGCGATAAACCAGTAACCCACACGACGCCCGAACCCAGTCGTGATAAAACCGCGGGAGATGAAAAACGCAGCGGCGATCATCCAGATAGTCGGGTGTGCAAAGCCAGTGAGAGCGGTCTTTATCGGTAGCACATCTAGTAATGTCGCTACGGTTAAACCGGTTAAGGCCATTGCGCCAAGAGGTAAAGGAGCAAGAATCAAACTTAACACAGTCGTGACAAAAATAGCCATCATATGCCAGGCTTGATCGGATAGTCCTTCAGGTGCCGGGAGAAACCACAATATACAGCCTATCGCAACCAGCAGGAGCATTTTCATTTTGGAATTATTCATACATCCATCTCCAAGTTAATTTTTCTCCATAATAGGGTCTGGATGGTGAGGAAAACTGAGGCAAATCAATTTCATGAGGAAGTGGTTTTTGCACTTGTTTAACTTGGGTGCTGAGGTAGATTCGGGCTGCAAACGCATTGAGAATAAACTCATTAAAATAATAAAAATCATAAAATTCATCATTGAGATATCGGTCAAGTTTTATCGCGTATTCCTCAATAATTGGTACAGACTTACGGTAAGCTTTGGTCTAGGTAATCTTTAGGAATTCTCACGTGGCTATCACCTCTTTTACCTTCACCAAGCAATTGGCCGCATTACTGAGTGGCGTGATGCTATTTGTTATGCTGAGCTGGTGGAGTTACAGTGCGTATCAATTGGATGAGGTCCTCACTCATCAAATCAGTTTGCGAGCACAAGTCCAGTCTCAGCAGCTATCTCTGTTACCCAGTCTCGTTACCGCTGTTTCATCTGGAAAAGCCGAAGCGGTGTCAGAGATCATTACTGCAGTTCAGGCGGTAAGTGATGCCGACTTTATTACCGTTAGCGATAAAAACGGTATCAGGTTGGCACATCCGGTTGAAGCACGCATTGGCCTGCATGTTACTGGCGGCGATATCGAAAGAGCGTTAAACACTGGTGATTCTTATCTGTCGTACGGTATCGGCTCTTTAGGTCCTTCTATTCGTTACATCTCGCCAATTTTGTCTGACGATGGCAACGTGATTGGAATGATCAAAGTCGGATACCTCATTGATACGGTCGACTTATGGACCAGTGAACAGCTGTTACCTTTGCTCGTATTTGGGCTTGGTGCAGTTTGCATTTGTATTTGGTTGTCCTGGAAGTTCTCACACTATGTCAGAAAACAGATGCAAGAGATGGAACCCTGGCAGCTTAAGCAAGCATTAAAAACCTATCAAGGCGTATTGGAAGCCACTTATGAAGGGTTAGTCGCGATAAACTCAAAAGGCCATGTATACCTGATTAATGATTCTGCTCGTTCGATGTTGAATTATAATCTAGAACACGGTGAAGCATTCATTGATGGTATTGATAACCCAACCAGCTTCTCTCTTGCCGGAGAAGACTACATCAATGGTTTGATTCGCGTGAATGGAAAAAACTTGGTGGTGAACCGAGTAACGTTACGAACCTCAACCGGAGAACCTTATGGTGCCGTGTTTAGTTTGCGTGACCAAAATGAGCTGCATGTACTCTCAGAGAAAATTAGTCAGGTAAATCAGTACATGGAGAATATGAGAGTGGCTCGGCACGAATATCAAAATAAACTCTCGACGATTTCAGGTTTACTGCAGATGGGGGCCTACGAAAAAGCATTAGCGGTTTGTTTGTCGCAAGCCAAAGCCAGCCAGTCACAGCTGGATTCATTAAATGCTCTTAAGGGCCGTCCTACGTTATCTGCGTTGATTTTGGCGAAGGCGAGTAAAGCAAATGAACTCGATGTTGCCTTCAGCATTGATTGTCAAAGCGATTTGAGTCGGCTCTCTAAGCGTCTATCGGAAGAACAGTTGTGCGCTTTGATAGGTAATCTGGCACAAAACTCATTAGATGCTGTGAAAGGAAAAGAGGATGGTCGCGTTGATATTCATATCTCAGAATCTGAGTGCGAGTACACTATCCAAATAGTCAACAATGGACCGATGGTTGAAAGTGAACTGGAAACCTTGTGCGAGCTTGGGTTTACCAGCAAACTAAGCAATTCCGAACATGGCGTAGGTATGCATATCGTTCGCTCTGTAGTTGAGCAAGGTCGCGGCCATATGGAACTTGATAGCGACGAATTAGAAACGGCATTCACCGTGTATTTTTCTAAGGAGATAGCATGATAAAAGTTGTGATTGTAGAAGATGATCCTAGCATAGCTGAGCTGCATCACCACTTTGTAGAACAAGTCGAAAAATATCAGGTAGTTGGTATCGCTGGTAGCGTCCATATTGCTCGCCAGTTAGTCGAGAGAGTGCAACCAGACTTGGTCATCGTCGACAATTATCTTCCCGATGGCTTGGGTGTCGATCTGGTCTATCAATGGCTCACTAATGAACACAAGCCCGAGTGCATTTTGGTTACAGCGGCAAATGATGTTGATACCGTTCAAAAAGCTCATCGGTTTGGTGCGTTTGATTATTTGATTAAGCCGATGGACTATTCACGCCTTACTGAAAGCTTGCAGCGATTTGCAAAAGTGAAAAATCACATGAGCAGCCAAGGTTCTTTTCGGCAGTCTCAATTGGATGATCTGTTTCATTCTGGCAAGTCGAACACAGTTGAACTGAATCAGGTCGAGCTTGCTGGGCTTGACCCTTTTATGTATCGACAGGTTATCGGCCTGTTCACTCACATTAATATCGAACATACTGCTGCCAGTGTATCCGGACAGTTGCCGATCAGTAAAAGTACGGCTCGTCGCTATTTGGATAAAGCGGTTGAACAAGGAGACTTGGTGGCGTTTCTAGAGCATGGCAAGGTAGGGCGCCCAACACGGGTGTATCGCAATAAACACATCTCAGAAAATTAACTGAATCAAATTTTAAGCAAAATAAAGGCTCTTAAAGAGAATTCAATAAGAGCCTTTTTCTTTGAGGTTTGGGGGAATATCAATGTAGAACCTCACTACTGAACCTTAGGTATTTGCAGTCGTTCATCAATTCTTTAAACGACTCTCTGTCTAGTTTGATCAATGTTTCATGGTCACCCGCTTCTAGATAGACATGATCCAGATTTGCTAATCTTTCATCGCACACCGTTGCCATGTGGTATGGGCTACCAATTGGCGGTACCGCCCCATGTTCGCAGTCGGTAAAAAGACGATAAACCATGCTTTCTTTAACCAAGTGGAAAGAAGCGTTGAACTCGTCGTTTAATCTCGACAAGCTAATTTTATTGTTGGCCGGTAATACCGCCATCATATGATGACCGTCGTGATCTTCAAGGATCACGGCTTTCGCCAAGTTCATCAAAGGTATACCTGCAGATACACCACTTTGAAGAGAGCTATGACTGTGGCTGTGATTCACTGTTTGAAAGTGAATATTGTGATCAGTCAGGTATTGATCCAATCGGGTTGCAATCGTCATAAAACCTCCACGTGTATTACACCTTTAAGAGTATAGGAGATAAGTGAAGTCATCGCTTATTTTCTCTCGGTTCAATGACGCTTATTAAGCGCCTGTCCTACGCTTACGTTAAAGCCTGCGTGAACGACGGGCAATAACTGAACTGGAGGCAACATGAGTAAACCAATTATCGCCGACAACAAGCCGATCAAAGTCAATTTGCTGGAAGGGAAAGAATACTATTTTTGTCGTTGTGGGCGATCGAAAAGCCAACCTTATTGTGATGGTTCACATTCCGGAACTGGTTTGAAACCGATGAGCTTTGTTGCCGAAAAAGATGAAGAGGCGTACTTATGTCGCTGTAAGCAGACCGCCAACGCGCCTTTTTGCGATGGTACCCATAAACAATTCACGGTAGATCAAGTGGGGCACGAAGCACCTGAAGTGAAAAAAGAGAAAAGTGGAAAACCAGCGGCGGCGTCGACACAAGAAGAACCTACTTTGGAGTTCATTCACCAACTGGCGCGAGAAGGTCTATCTAAATTTGGCCATCATGGACCAATGGTAGCAATGGGGGTGCCTAGACATCTGTTACCACATTGGGACGCAATACAAATTATGGTCGCTCAGATGGCCACTCAGCCATTGATGGAAGATGTGCCAGTCGCAACCGAGTTAATTGTGGGGCCGAATGCACGTAAGCCTCTCAAATTGGCGATCCCTTTGTTAGTCTCGGACATGAGTTTTGGCGCGTTATCAGAAGAGGCAAAAATTGCGCTCTCTAAAGGCGCAGAATTAGCCGGTACAGGAATTTGTTCAGGTGAAGGGGGAATGTTGCCTGAAGAGCAAGCCGCAAACTCACGGTATTTTTACGAGCTTGCCAGCGCACAATTTGGCTATGACGAGTCTAAATTGCATGGTGTACAAGCTTTTCATTTTAAAGGCGGACAGGGCGCGAAAACGGGAACCGGAGGACACCTGCCGGGCAGTAAAAACGTAGGGAAAATAGCTGAAATACGTGGTATTCCCGAAGGAGAACCAGCGATTTCTCCTCCGACATTTAGAAATCTTCATTCCGTTCAAGATTTCAGGAAATTTGCTGACAGAGTACGTGCCATTACCGGAGGTATACCCATTGGCTTTAAGCTCAGCGCAAATCATATCGAGCAAGATATTCAGTTCGCTCTGGAAGCCAGTGCGGATTACATCATTCTTGATGGTCGTGGCGGTGGTACTGGCTCTGCTCCTTCTATGTTTCGTGATCACATTAGTGTACCAACCATTCCTGCTTTAGCTCGTGCGCGCAAATACTTGGATGAAAAGGGTGTTAGTGACAATGTCACGTTGATTGTGACTGGCGGATTAAGAGTACCGATGGACTTTGTTAAAGCCTTGGCGTTAGGGGCGGATGGTGTTGCCATTGCTAACAGTGCGATGCAATCTATCGGCTGCGTAGCGGCACGAATTTGTAACACCAACAACTGTCCTGCTGGGGTTGCCACACAAAAACTGGATCTAAGGCAGCGTCTTGATATCGACAAATCCTCCCAACAATTGAAGAACTTTTTTGATGCTTCCGCAGAGCTGATGCAGGTGATGGCCAGAGCATGTGGGCACAATGCACTTAGTCAGTTCAACATCAATGATTTAGCTACATGGGACAGGAATATGGCACAGTTATCAGGAATAAAGTATTCGGGAGTCACCGACATTTAAACGTAATGGGGCTTAACCCTAAATGGGGGCATATTTGGTGATGCATACCCATTTCGGATAGAACAAAATATTGACTAAAAACTCATCCGCAATTCGGTGTATAGACTACGCTGTTATAAATGAATGTTTTCTGTTCATTTAATCCAGTGAATATTTTTTATTAGTGGCTTCTGTGCCCCTAACAAAGGAGTTTTTATGAGCGATACAAGCGGCGGTTCAGTCGGCAAATGTCCGGTCATGCATGGTGGACAAACATCGACAGACAAGTCAGTGATGGATTGGTGGCCAAATGCGTTAAATTTAGACATCTTGCATCAGCATGACTCCAAAACAAATCCATACGGTCACGACTTCGATTACAAAGAAGAATTGAAAAAGTTAGATGTCGAGGCGTTGAAGAAAGATTTGAAAAACCTAATGACAGACAGCCAGGACTGGTGGCCAGCGGACTGGGGCCACTACGGTGGTCTAATGATCCGAATGGCTTGGCATGCCGCAGGTAGCTACCGCATTGCCGACGGTCGAGGTGGTGGTGCAACTGGTAACCAACGTTTTGCTCCGCTTAACTCCTGGCCAGATAACGCTAATTTAGATAAAGCACGACGACTCCTTTGGCCAATCAAAAGGAAGTACGGTAACAAAATAAGCTGGGCAGACCTTATTCTCCTGGCTGGGAACATGGCTTATGAATCGATGGGCTTTAAAACTTTTGGCTTTGGCTTCGGCCGTGAAGATATCTGGCATCCTGAACAAGATACATACTGGGGTTCTGAAAAAGAATGGCTGGCACCCAGTGGAGGCAAAGGAACACGTTATTCGGGCGAGCGTGACTTAGAAAACCCACTAGCTGCAGTAATGATGGGCCTGATTTACGTGAACCCCGAAGGCGTTGACGGTAACCCAGACCCGTTGAAAACAGCGGCGGACGTACGAGTAACCTTTGCGCGTATGGCGATGAACGATGAAGAGACTGTGGCACTGACGGCTGGTGGTCATACCGTAGGTAAATGTCACGGTAATGGTGATGCGGGCAATCTTGGCCCAGATCCGGAAGGCGCAAATCTCGAGGAGCAAGGTCTGGGTTGGATGAACCACAAAACACGTGGCATTGGGCGCGATGCCGTGACCAGTGGCCTTGAAGGCGCATGGACAACGCACCCGACTAAGTGGGATAACGGTTATTTCCATTTGTTGTTTAAGTACGACTGGGAACAGAAAATGAGCCCGGCTGGCGCTCATCAATGGGAACCAGTCAATATCGACGAACAAGACAAACCCGTTGATGTCGAAGACAGCTCGAAACGATACAACCCGATCATGACAGATGCTGATATGGCAATGAAAGTGGATCCGGAATATCGCAAAATTTCAGAACGATTTTTAAACGATCAAGCGGCTTTTGAAGATGCGTTTGCTCGTGCTTGGTTCAAACTTATTCACCGTGATATGGGACCAAAATCTTGCTACTTTGGGCCAGACGTTCCCGCTGAAGATCTGATTTGGCAAGACCCAGTTCCGGCAGGCAGCACCAGCTATGATGTTGATTCAGTCAAAACCAAGATTGAAGCGAGTGGTTTAAGCATTGGTGAGTTGGTCAGCACGGCTTGGGATAGCGCACGTACATTCCGCGGCTCGGATCGTCGTGGTGGTGCAAATGGTGCTCGAATTCGCCTCGCACCGCAAAAAGATTGGCAAGGTAACGAGCCACAACGTTTGAGTAAAGTGCTACCTGTTCTAGAAAAAATTGCCTCTGAATCAGGATGTAGCGTTGCAGATGCGATTGTTCTTGCTGGTAACGTTGGCGTTGAACTAGCGGCACGTGCAGCGGGTTACAATGTCACAGTTCCGTTCTCACCTGGTCGCGGTGATGCGACTCCAGAGATGACTGACGTCGAGTCTTTTGAAGTTCTCGAACCTTTGGCAGATGGATACCGAAACTGGTTGATGAAAGATTATGTGGTCAAACCAGAAGAATTGATGCTAGATCGTACGCAGTTAATGGGTCTGACAGCACCGGAAATGACAGTACTCGTTGGTGGTATGCGCGTACTTGGAACCAATTATGGCGGCAGTTCAGATGGCGTGTTTACTGACCGCGTTGGCACCCTGTCAAACGACTTTTTTGTCAACTTGACAGATATGGCAAACAGTTGGGTACCAAAGAGTGAGAATCAGTACGAAATCGTCGATCGTAAATCGGGTGCCGTGAAATGGACGGCAACAAGAGTCGACTTAGTTTTCGGTTCTAACTCTATTTTACGCTCCTACTCAGAAGTGTACGCTCAAGATGATAATCAGGAAAAATTCGTTCATGATTTCATCAACGCGTGGGCAAAAGTGATGGATGCCGATCGTTTTGATCTATAGGGAAACAAACGAGTTCTTTTAATTAAATGTCATACAGGCGGACTTAATGTTCGCCTGTTTTTTTATTGGTACTGTAGGCATCCCATCTAATAATCAAACCAGTTCTGAACATTAACCTTCTGGAAATCAAAGAAAGCGGAATGAATAGCGATTAAACTGCGTTGAACGACCAACCAAAGTGCCAGAGTTATGACTCAAAACGCTATTCAAGACAAAATCGCTAGCTTCTCTCGCATAGAAGAGGCGCTGAATTATTTCGAGATCGAATTCGACAGCCGGTTTATCGAGAGTCATCGCACCGAATTAGTAAAGCGATTTAACGGCTATTTAATTTTGACCAAGCCCGATGATTGGTTCTCAGCACGTCGAGCACTCAAAAATGCATACTGCAAAGTACAACGCGGCTTGCTGGACAAAACGACTCGATCAGCCTGTCGAGGCTGCACGTCGTGTCAAAGACGCTAAGGCTATTATTCGGCGTTGAATGTCTACATACTGCAAACATAGATTACTCGCGACTTACGCTAGAGTATTTGGCATATGCTAATTACACATTTTTAGACCGTGTGAAGTGCCATTATGCTAACAGATACTGAACATCATAAACCTCATCAGTCCCACAACCATTGCGCAGTGTGCGCACCAATTGAAAACAATCCCCACTCTTTATCCGTCCATTACCAACAGCTATCGGATCATTCCATTTTTGGCAAATTCGATGTGCTTAACCGTCATCAAGGTTACACAGGGTTGTTGCATGGTGGTATTGCCAGTTCACTGCTCGATGGCGCGATGACCAACTGCCTATTGTCGATGGGTGTCGAAGCACTAACAGCACAGCTCGATGTCCGCTATCACGCGCCTATCGCTTTAAAGGAACATATTGAAATAACTGCGCATTGCGAAAGGGAAAAGCGTGGCGTTTATCAGTTAGTCGCTCAGCTAAGTGTCAATGAAGAAGTCAGAGTCAGTGCAATAGGAAAATTTATTCGCCCTAAAACATAGCTAACCGTATACTCGTACCTAATGATGATTCCATGGAGGGAATATGAAAGAATTTGATGAACTACTCTCAATCGCGACGAGGAAGTCAGAGTTTGATCTGACCAATACCTGGTTTAAAGGTGTTGAGACCTATCTGGTTGCTATCGGAAAAGAAGTGGAAGAGGTACGCGAAGAGATAGCTGAAGATCGTCTCTGCTACCTGGAAGATGAACTTGGTGATGTGCTGTGGAATTATTTGAATGTGCTGAAAGCGCTGGAAAGAGAGAAAGGCATTGACCCTAAGAAAGTTCTGGATAGGGCTTGTAATAAATACGAACAACGCATTTCCGCTATCGAGTCAGGCAGCAGTTGGGAAACGGTTAAGTCTAAGCAGAAAGAAGCATTGCGTGAGGAGTTGGCTGAGCAACAAGAAGCTCGAAAGCAAGCATAGCAACTTTGGTTACAATCAAGCTCCGGTATTGAGCATAAAGTCGTACAAGTCTTAATAGCCATGTCTTACTATAAACCGACAAAACCAAGTGCTAAACTACACGTCTGTTTTACTTAGTGATTAAAGGTAATTTGATGAACCCGATTCTTGCAATGTTGAAAGAGAACAATATTAGTGATGCTCAAGTTAATGAGCTATTTCAGGCGCTGACGCAAAACCCTCTTGCAGCAATGGCAACTATCAGCCAGTTGGGTCTACCTCAGGATCAACTTCAAGCGCTAATGGCGCAGGTGATGCAAAACCCAGTGATGATCAAAGAGGCCGTAGAGGAATTAGGTCTGGACTTTTCAAAAGTCGTAGAAGCAAAAGAAAAACTTCAGCAGTAACAGAGTCTTCTCAAATAAATATAAAAAGCCGCTAAAATATTACGTTTTAGCGGCTTTATTTTTACGCGATTTTTATTTGCTTGTCAGCGACCTCGGTTAACCATAGGCAACACTAGGGAACCACAATACCAATTGTGGCCATACGACCAGACAGATTAAGGCGATTAACTGAATCGCGATAAACGGAATCACACCACGATAGATATCCTTCAGGGAAACACCTTCAGGACAAACGCCTTTTAAGTAGAACAGAGCGAAGCCAACCGGTGGGGTCAGGAAACTGGTTTGTAGCGCCATTGCGACGAGCATAACAAACCATACCAAACTTGGGTTATCCACCACGCCATGACCGTCAAGCTCAATGCCTAAGCTTGCTACCACGGGTGCTAGCAGAGGCAGCGCTATAAGGGTAATTTCTATCCAGTCGAGGAAGAATCCAAGCAAAAATACGATTAACAGAATAAACGCGATAATGCCGTATTGACCGAAAGGTAAGCCACTCAGGAACGACTCGATCAGTTCGTCACCGCCTAACTCCCTTAGTACCAAAGCAAAGCAGGAAGCACCCAAGAAGATCATGAATATGTAGGCAGTCGTTCCGTATGAAGAAAGCATTACTTCCTTCAAAACTTTTAAGTTGAGCTTCTTGTTATAAGCTGCAAGTAATGTTGCCCCTAAAGCGCCTATGCCAGAAGCTTCTGTTGGAGTAGCAATACCCGCAAATATCGAACCTAACACACAGAAAATCAGGATAACGGTCGGTGTGATATCTTTGAATACTTGTAAGATAAGGTTCCAGTCAACAGGCTCTACATTTTCTGGAATGGGTGCTTTGCTAGGTGTCATTTTGCCAACGGTAAGGATATACATAATGTATAAACTGCCCAGTAACAGACCCGGCATAATCGCGCCCATAAACAGATCGCCAACCGACAACCCAAGTTGGTCGGCCATAATCACCAACATGATGGAAGGTGGAAGCAGTATGCCTAATGTACCTGCTGAGGCGACCGTCCCAAGTGCCAGAGGAAGATGATAGCCCTGACGCATCATACTCGGCAGAGACATCACTGTTAACAGCACAACCGATGCACCAATGATGCCTGTAGAGGCGGCGAGTATGATACCAATCGCCATCACGGTAATCGCTAAACCACCGTGTACTTTGCCGAATAGCGCCTGCATCGAGGTCATCAGTTTTTCGGCAATACCAGACTTATCGAGCATGTTGCCCATAAAGATAAACATCGGCAGGGCAACTAATATCCAGTTATCCATCACCTTATAAATACGGTTAACAACGAGACCGAGGGTGGTGTAATCGAGCCCGGTAAACGTATCAAGATAGAGATCGGCAAAATAACCGATTGCCGCGAAGACGATGCCAATCCCACCAAGCACGTACGCTACGGGAATACCAGTGAATAACAGCAGGATGAACGAGCCAAACATGGCGATTACAATCCATTCATTCGCTTCCATGATCGTCTCCTTTGATTAAGGTATCCATATCGCGTAATAATTTCGCCACCATTGAGAGCAACAGCAAGCTAAAGCTTAAAGGGATCACGGCTTTTATCATCCAGCGATAAGGTAAGCCGGAAGGTGCGGCTGAACTCTCGTTGACGCGCCAAGCTTCGTAAGCGAAGTCGTAGGAATGGAGAATGACGATAACAACGAATGGTGCCGCAAGAAACAGAATACCGAGTATGTCGACGAGGGCTTTTTTGCGAGCGGAGAACTTGTGATAAAACAGGTCAACTCGAACGTGCAAATTGGTCACCTGTGCATACGCGGTTCCGAACATGACTGCTGTGGCATAGAGGTGCCATTGCAGTTCTTCAAGCGCAATTTGCCCGTTGGAAAAGACTTTGCGCATTACGACCTGAATGATGATAACCGCTATTAACGCGAGGTTTGTCCAGGCCAACGCTTTACTCGCGGAAATAACCAGCCTCTCGATTTGAAAATAGAGTGGGACGGTTGGGGAAGAATATAGCACTTTGCTCATTGGCTACTCCTAAAGGCCAGCGAGAGACGCTGGCCTTGTATTAACATCGACTATTGGTTTTGTGTTTCACGCGGCAGGAAGCCGTTCGCAGACCACAACGCGTAACCCTTACGGAAATTGTTCAGGTCGGTCCAAACTTTGTCGAAGAATGGGTCTTCTGCTTTTTTCTCTTCCACGACTTCCATCCAGGTGTTTTTGAATAGATTCAACATATCTTGGTTCCAGTAGCGAATCTCAACACCATTTTGTTTCGCTTTTTCCATGGCAGCGTATTGCATCGCTTCACCTTCTGCGATCGAGTAAGTCATTGCCGCCATACACGTGGTTTCGACTGCAGATTGCTGAGTTGCACTCATGCCATTCCAAGTGTCTTTGTTGATCAACAGTTCAAATACCGTTGATTGTTGGTGCCAGCCTGGGAAGTAGTTGTACTTGGCTACTTTGTGGAAGCCTAAGCGGTCATCAACGGCCGGTTGCGAAAATTCAGAGGCGTCAATTGCACCTTTCTCAAGTGCACCAAAGATCTCGCCACCTGGGATCTGCACTGTACCCACACCAAGTTTTTCCATCACAGACGCGCCTAATCCGTAGAAGCGCATATTGAGACCTTTTAGATCCTCTGGTTTTTCAATAGGTTTGCGGAACCAGCCTGATGTTTCAGGAGAGTTCATCGCACATGGCATTACTTTGACATTGAAGCCGCCTTGGTCGTACATCTCTTGGTAGAGCTTCAAGCCGTTACCAAAGAAAAGCCACGCCATAAACTCAGGGGCTTCAGGGCCGAAAGGGATAGACGAGAAAATTGCTGAAGCTGGAAGTTTACCTTGCCAGTAACCGGAAATGGCGTAGCCAGCGTTCACTTTACCCGTGGATACGGCATCAAGAATCTCCGGTGGGTTAACCAACTTACCCGGCTCGTAGATTTTCATTTTGATGGTGCCACCGGAGGTTTGTTCAATTCTGTCTGCAAACCATTGGATAGGGGTACCTAGAGCTGGAAGGTGGCTACCAAAAGCAATAGGGGTTTTTAGTAGTATCTTCTTATCAGCAGCCTGAGCACTAACAGAAAGACCAGAAGCGGTGAGCATCAACGCAGTAGCAATGGCAACTTTCTTAAGATTCATGGAGATCTCCTTGTTTGGGTATTCCTTGTTAATATTGCTAAATGTGAACAGAGCGTATTAATTGATGTTAATGCAATGTTACATTGGGGTTTAGTTTAGGAGGGAGATTGGACGCTCTCCATTAGCAAAATTGCGCAAATTGAGTCGGTAATAAGTGCAGTTTTTGCTACGCAGATTCAGTAAAACTACGTATAAGAACGGATTCGGAAAATGGGATTGGTTAGCAACCGCAGGCTTACAATAAACATCATATTACTCTCAATCGTTCCATTGGTTGTTGTGGTGGTTATCGTCGCAAGTATCTTATTTAGTCAGGCAAAACAGTTGGTTGATGACCAAGTCGCATTAACACGACTCAATGTCTTATCGGTCAAAAAGCAAGAGCTGAAGCAGTACGTAGAAATGGCAGTGAAAAGTATCAAGCCATACTACGAAGATGCGTCATTACCTCCCCAAGTCGCTAAGCAACTAGTGGCCGAAAAATTGAGCCAACTCACATATGGGGAAGACGGATACTTTTTTGTCTACAGCTGGCAAGGTGATGCTCTAGTCCTGCCTTATCAACCAGAAAGGGTTGGTAGAAATTGGTGGGGCGTTGAAGATCTTACGGGCAAAAAGCTGCTTCAGGAGCTGATTCACGCAGGGCGAGCGGGGGGCGGGTTTGTTAATTATCTCTGGCATAAACCATCGACAAAAGAACCACTACCCAAGTTGAGTTATGCGATTTCTCTTGATAAGTGGCAATGGATGGTTGGAACGGGTGTCTACATAGACGATATCGAGAAACAAGTCGCGCAGATGGAAAATGGCTTCGATCAGAATATCGGAAAAACCAGCAGTGCGCTTTTTGTACTGATGTTTGTTGCAATTACGGTCATCGCTGGGTTGGGGGCGTCACTGAACCTAAACATGCGTCGTTTAGCCAACGAGCAGCTCAGCGTCTTAAACCAGCAGATTATTGATTCTCAGGAAAATGAGCGACATCGAGTCTCGCGCGAATTACATGACGGAGTAAATCAACTGCTGGTGGCTGCCAAATATCGCTTAGATAACGTGACTAAAGAGCAAGATGATGCAAAGAAACAGCTTGAATTAGATGCGAGTAAAAATGCTATGGAACAGGCGATTGTCGAAGTTCGGCGCATCTCAAAAGACTTGCGACCACCACAGTTGGATGATTTAGGCTTGGTGGCAGGTATAGAGGCATATCTGAACGAGTTACGCGAGCGTACCCAATTAGAGGTGATATTTGAACACGATATCGAAGGTGAAGAGTTTCTTCCTCAAGTTGAAACCACTCTTTATCGAGTCGGACAGGAAGCGTTGCACAACGTTGAAAAACACGCCAACGCGCAAGGTGTCGATATCATCATGCAGCGTGAAGGAAGGATGTTGATTCTGACAGTCAGCGATGATGGTGTCGGAATCCCTGCTAACCATCTCAAAGCGTATAAAAACAAGCAATCGACGCTAGAGCATATGGGGCTGCAAAATATGAAAGAACGAATTCAAGCTATTGGCGGCATGTTGGAGGTCAATAGCGAACCAGGACAAGGCACGGAGATTCGTGTGAGTTTAAACATGGAGTTTATATGATTAAGTTGGTATTGGCCGATGATCATAGGTTGATGCAAGACGGGCTCAAATCACGGTTAGAACGAGAAGATAACTTGGAGATCCTAGATTGCGTCGGAAATGGCAAGGATGCTTTGAATAGTACATTGACCCTAAAACCGGACGTGTTGCTGCTTGATATTAATATGCCGAAGCTTAATGGGATTGAAGTGTTAGAGAAGCTGACAAAAAGCGCCAGCAAAACGGCAGTAATTATGCTTTCTATGCATGATAGTCGTGACTACGTTATGCGATCAATCAAAGCTGGCGCTAAGGGCTACGTATTAAAGGACGTTGGCTCAGAAGAGTTAGTTATGGCAATTAACCAAGTCGCGGAAGGTCGCTCGTATCTGTGTTCACAGGCGTCTGATCGTCTTCTTGAACAGATCAACCAAAAACCAGAACCAAGTGATAACACGCTGTCAAAGCGAGAATCGGATGTGCTCAAAGCGATCACCAATGGTGCCTGCAACAAGGAAATTGCGGATTCGCTCCATATCAGTGTTCGTACGGTAGAAACGCACCGGCTGCGGATCAAAAAGAAACTCGGAGCCACTTCGACAGCAGCTTTGGTTAAGCTCGCTCTGCAGAAAGGATTGGTGAGCTGATGGTCGCTAACTTACTGTCGAGCCGTCAGCCGATCCTAGATAAAATTGTGTTTTTCTGCGCGGTTGTCCGGTTAGGCTCGTTTCGAGAAGCCGCGTTGCAGCAAGGGATCTCGCCTGCCGCAGGAAGCCGCTGGGTGAAAGAGCTCGAAGAGTCGCTGTCGGTTGAGCTGATAAAGCGAAGCACTCGCCAGCTTGTGACCACACAAGCAGGTCAGCTTCTGTATGATAAATTCGCCCCTTTACTGCCAGATATCGCCAGTTTATGCGAAGAGGTGCAAAATCTGGCAGAGGAACAACAGGGTGAAATAAAGCTTTCTTCGACGCCCTTATTCGCCCGGCAATATTTAACTAAAATTGTTGCAGAGTATATGACGCTGCACCCGCAGGTGAATTTCAAAATATTCATTGAAGCGGGGGAATTTGATCCTCTCAATGTTGATTTTGCCTTTCGTGCCAGCGCGAGTTATCAGGGTGAACCAGAGAAAGACTCGTTACTCGTTAAGCGCCGCATGTTACGAGAGCCTTTGTATTTGTGTGCTTCCAAATACTACCTGGAGCAGCATGGAACGCCTGAAAATCCTCAAGACCTCAGCCAACATCGCTGTTTGTATGCTCGAACGCTGGTGGGTGGGAATCGTTGGTGCTTTGAGTATCAGGGAGAGGTAGAAATCGTGACCATTTGTGACACCCTGGAGTGTGACAACAGTGAAATGCTCTTGGATCTTGCCTTGGAACACGCCGGCATTGCCTATCTTCCGCACTCTTTGGTCTCTGACTCAATAGAGAGAGGTGAGCTTGTTCATATCCTGCAAGATCACCACTGTGCCAGTTTCGATATCAATATGTTTTACCGTCCACGCTCACCAATGCCAGAGCGTTGCAGTGGTTTCAAAGAATACCTCTATAGACGAGTAGGAGAGCTATGCGATCATTCCTAATATGAAATTCTCAATCTCTAATTCTGCAATTAACATCTGGGTAACATCGCACTAAGCTGAAAACCAATAAAGTACAGTAACTAAGGAAGGTTAATGTGGTTACTAAATTGACAGCAGAACAAGCGGCAGAGTGGATTGAAGATGGCGACGCGGTCTTACTGGGTGGTTTTATCGGTAGCGTAGTACCGGAAGCGATTGAAAGAGCAATAGGCGAACGTTTTAGAGACACTCAGTCACCGCGAGATTTAACGCTGTTATTTGCTGCAGGCCAAGGAGACGGTCAAGGCCGGGCAATCAACCACTTAGCGGAACAAGGGTTAGTGAAATGCGCTATTGGCGGGCACTGGGGGCTGGTTCCTAAACTTCAGCAGTTAGCGGTAGATAACCTCATACAAGGATACAACTTACCGCAGGGTATCATCTCCCACTTACTCCGAGATACGGCGGCAGGTAAGTTGGGCACCGTGAGTAAAGTTGGCTTAGGTACCTTTGTGGACCCGCGTTTAGAGGGTGGAAAAATAAATCAGGCGACGTCCGATGATTGGGTAGAACTGATTGAGCTCGGTGGAGAGGAGCATCTTTTTTATCATAAGCTACCTGTGACGGTGTCTATCCTTCGCGGAACGACCGCAGATGAGAATGGCAACATTACCATGGAAGATGAATGCTTGATCGTCGAAAGTCTGGCGGCGGCACAAGCGGCACGTAACAACGGCGGTAAGGTCATTGTACAGGTCAAACAAATAGTGCCAGCCGGAAAACTTGACCCTCATGCGGTTAAGATTCCGGGAATCTTCGTCGATGCGGTTGTTGTGTGTGAAGATCCAACGGAGCACATGCAAACTTTCGCAACCATGATGAACCCCGAGTTTGTTGGTATTGAAAATGTAAGTGACAACGTCACAAAAAACTCATTCTCATCGACCCAATCAAAGCTTGACGCAAAAACCATCATTGCCCGCCGAGCGGCAATGGAGCTTAAACCCAACTCCATTCTCAATTTGGGCATTGGTACGCCGGAATACATTGCTGAGGTCGCTAAGCAAGCCGACATACTTGATCAATTTACCTTAACCGTAGAACCCGGAGCAGTAGGTGGGATGCCGCAAAGCGGTCTCGATTTTGGTGCTGCTCGTTTACCTCAGGCGATTATCGGCCAAGACCAGATGTTTGATTTTTATGATGGTGGTGGTGTTGACCAAGCCTTTCTCGGATTGGCGCAAAGTGACGTTACTGGGAATATAAACGTATCACGCTTTGGTAGTAAAATCGCTGGCTGTGGCGGCTTTATTAACATTACTCAAAACGCCAAACAGGTTTACTTCTGTGGCACCTTTACCGCGCAAGGCCTAGCAGTGGAAGTGGACAATCAGGCTGTTAGTATCGCCCAAGAAGGGAAGCAGAAGAAGTTCATCAAGCGGGTTGAGCAAATCACTTTCAGCGCAGCCCAAGCATTAAACAAAAATAAACCGGTAATGTACATTACTGAGCGTGCCGTGTTCCAACTCTCTCCGTCTGGATTAGAGCTGATTGAAATCGCCCCTGGGGTGGATTTAGACAAAGACATCCTTCAGCGGATGGAGTTCACACCTGTCATCAGCCCGTCACTGAAAGTAATGCCAAATGCCATCTTCCAGCCATCATTCGAACTTACTTTATAAATGCTGGATAACTATTTAATTTCTACCAAAGGATTAGGATATGTTTGAAAACAAAGTCTGCTTAGTCACTGGCGCGGCGCAAGGTATCGGCCGAGCGATTGTGGAACGATTTGCCAACAATGGCGCACAGTGTGTTTACGCCTTGGATGTCAACGCTCAAACTTTGCAAAGTGCGTTTAGTGACAACGAAAATGTTAAACCAGTGGTCATCAATATTTGTGACAGACAGGCCATTCAACTTTTGGTTGAAAACATCAGAGAAACCCATGGTCGAATCGATGTGTTAGTGAATAACGCTGGAGTTACCCGCGACGCACTATTGGAAAAAATGACGGAACAAGACTGGGACTTGGTGATCGACGTTAACCTCAAAGGTGTTTTTAATCTCACTCAAGCAGTTGCACCAATTATGATGGCAAACAATTATGGCTCTATTGTCACCATGTCTTCGGTAGTGGGGACCGACGGTAATATTGGACAGTCTAACTACGCAGCAACCAAAGGTGGCGTGATCGCGATGACGAAAGGCTGGGCTAAAGAGTTTGCTCGTAAAGGTGCCCAAGTTCGCGCTAACTGTGTTGCTCCTGGTTTTATTGAGACCCCGATGACAGCCGACTTACCTACCAAAGTCCTCGAACTCATGAAACAGAAGACACCGCTCGGCAGAATGGGCACCTCAGAAGATATCACCAATGGCGTCGAATTTTTGGCCAGTGACAAGTCTAGCTTTATTACTGGTCAGGTGTTAAAGATCGATGGCGGCTTAGTTTTGTAACGTCATGAAGATAACCGTTGGAGAGCGACATGATAACCTCGCGGTTTGCAGATAAACCAGTCTCGCCGTAGAGAGATATCGGTCGCCCCATTTTGGTGAATCGTGCACGTAAACGCGAACGATTCTTTTGCACAAGTTCGTCGTTAGGCAAAAGTCGCAACTTTCTGAAGTTTAGATTATTAAAAATCAATAAGTTACTGTTTTTCTTTCGAGTGGTACAATCGTTGCAGTGATTTAGCTTTGGTGTTTCAATCGCTTCTTTCTGGCAGAATAAAGCTGTGAAAGGTTTGGCTCGTTTGGAACACGAAAGTCAGAAATGTACATTAACGATGACGTCGTTAACAGAGTGACCGGACAATAGCTAATGACGAACAACAACTCATTAAGTGCCCGTATTACGGAGCATTACTCTTCACTCAGTGAGGGGAATAGAAGGATTGCGGATTTCCTTCAGGTGAACCCCGAAAAAATACTGATGTTATCTACCAGTGAAATTGCTGAGGAATGCTTGGTATCCAAGACAAGTGTCAGCCGTTTTATTCGCAAACTTGGTTATAACGATCATGTCGCGTTGAGAAATGAGATGATGTCTGAGCGGGATAAAGGCAACCCGGTAATCACTGGTGAGCTGCAGGATACAGGCTTTTGCCAGGATGCAATTTCGCTAGAAAAGTTATGGATGCAGTTAGCGGAAGGAAACACTACGCACATTATCAGAAAGCTAGCGACTGCAAAGCGGATAAAAATTATTGGTTATCGTAATAGCTATCCATTAGCCATGCATTTTCGCCAACAACTAGCCCAATGTCGTCAGGGCGTCGAGCTGTTGCCTCTTCCGGGACAAACCATTGGTGAAGATTTAGCGTCGATAAACGAAGACGACTTTGTCATTTTGTTCGGTATTCGTCGTCGCGTTGCGAACTTTGAGCGAATTGTTGAGTTTCTTAAACCCTATGATTGTTTATTGATCACCGATCAATCGGGGCAGAAGTATGCGTCGACGGTAAACGAGGTTTTCGTTTGCTATATGAATAATGAACTACCACTAGACAGTTACGCGGTTCCGATGAGTCTTATTCACTACTTTGTAAATGAAACTTTTATATTGCTAAAAGAAGAGGCTTCAAACCTCAGTCAAACGATCAGCGCTAATTATCATCAGTTGAGCGAATTGGAATAAATGGCCCATTAGCCGTGTTATCCCAACTCAATCTTTCCTACTTAATAAATAGCTGTGGCTGCATTTAGTCACAGCTATTTTCATTCACCTTTGTTTCTCTTCACTACTCAATTACAAGAAAGATCACTAAGGAAGTGATGCGATCCCGTTTGCGTCGAAAAGTAGAATGGCTTTGCTACATAATGGTGGTTATTGCACCAAAAATGATCCCCACTTTTTGGTTAATATGATCAAATTATCCAATTTCAAATGCTTAATAAAAATATTTTCTTTAAAAATCAGTCAAATATAAATCTTTTTCAAATGGGTACGATCGTTGCAGTGTACTAGATAAGTGTTTCAATCGTATCTTATTTGTATAGGGAAATAGCCATGAAATTATCTAAGTTAGTGTCTTTAGTCGCGGTTGCTGCGGCATTAGTTACCAACGTTTCTGCTGCGTCTGCAAACCAGTTGGAAGCCATTAAAGAAAAAGCGGTACTCAAAGTTGCGGTACCACAAGACTTTCCTCCTTTTGGTTCTGTCGGGACGGATTTAAAGCCACAAGGTTATGACATTGATATGGCCAAATATCTGGCCAAAGAACTCAACGTGAAAGTGGAGTTAGTACCCGTTACCAGTGCAAACCGCATTCCTTATCTACAAACTCAAAAAGTTGATTTGGTAATTTCCAGTATGGGGAAAAACCCAGAGCGTGAAAAAGCGATCGACTTCAGCGAAGCATACGCTCCGTTTTTCCTCGGCGTGTTCGGCACTTCAGATGAGAACGTCGCCGGAGCAGCAGAGCTTGCTGATAAAACCATTGGTGTAACGCGTGGCTCTGTTGAAGATATCGAGCTAAGCAAAATTGCGCCAGAGACGACAACGATCAAGCGTTTTGAAGATAACAACGCGACATTGTCTTCTTTCCTATCTGGTCAGATTGACCTCATTGCAACGGGCAACCTAGTCGTCACAGAAATCGCTACTCGTTACCCAGCTAAAGCACCTGAAGCGAAGTTCATGCTGAAGAACTCTCCGTGTTATGTGGGTGTAATGAAAGGTGAAACTGAGCTTGTCGAAGAAGTGAACAAGCTTATTTCAAAAGCGAAAGCTGAAGGGGTGCTAGAGTCACTATCGCAAAAATGGTTGAAAGCGCCTTTCCCTAAAGATCTTGGCGCATAAGGAATAAGTTCAATGAGTTACCAGTTAGAATTTACTGGCTTGGCTCCCTACCTGCCACAGTTTGTGGCAGGTTTAAGGACAACCGTCGAGTTAACCGTTATTTCAACCGTTGCTGGGCTGGCTGTGGGAACATTGTGCGCAGCAGGACGCACAAGTAAGCAAGCATGGTTACGTTGGTTATGTGCGACTTATATCGAGTTAACACGTAATACCCCGTTCATTGTTCAGTTATTTTTCATCTTTTTTGGTTTACCAGCGTTAGGTGTCAAGCTAAGCGCGTGGGAGGCAGGCTTCATCGCGATGGTGTTTAACCTTGGTGCCTACAGTGCGGAGATCATCCGGGCAGGTATCGATGCAACACCTAAAGGTCAATGGGAGGCGGGTAAAACGTTAGGCTTAACCAGACGCCAAATTTTTACTCGAATCGTATTGCCGCCGGCTTATCAGAAGGTTTATCCAGCATTGGTCAGTCAGTGCATAATCGTCATGCTCGGCTCTGCCGTTGTTTCTCAGATTTCAGTCGAGGAGCTGACCTTTGCGGCGAACTTTGTGCAGTCCAGAACCTTTTTAAGTTTTGAATCTTATGCTGTTACTGCACTGATTTACCTTGTCCTTGCGATCTTAATGCGTCAGTTGTTTGCATTGATCAAAGCTCGCGTATTCAAAAACCCAGCGCTGTAGGAGAAGACGATTATGATGCAATTTACAGACTGGGACATTCTGCGCAACTTACTACTTGCAGCGCGTTGGACCGTACTGCTATCCATTATTGCCTTTATAGGTGGTGGTCTGGTAGGGCTTGGACTTACTTTACTCAGAAGTATGAAGAATATTCATCTTGGAAAAGGCATTCAACTGTATGTTGAGCTTTTTCAGGGAACGCCACTTCTGATGCAGCTCTTTATGGCTTTTTTCGGTTTATCTCTGCTGGGGATAGAAGTCAGTGCGTGGTCCGCCGCTGCGTTGGCATTAACGCTATACAGCAGCGCCTATTTTCACGACATTTGGCGTGGTTGTATTGAGGCGCTACCTAAAGGTCAGTGGGAAGCATGTCGTACACTGGGTCTCAATTACATGCAGACCATGCGTAATGTCATCATTCCTCAGGCTTATCGTATTGCCATCGCACCGACAATTGGCTTCTCGGTACAAATTGTTAAAGGCACCGCGCTCGCTTCGATCATTGGTTTTGTCGAGTTAACCAAAGCCGGAACCATGCTGAATAACGCGACATTCCAACCCTTTAAAGTGTTTGCCATGGTCGCCGTACTTTACTTTGTTATCTGTTTCCCTCTGTCATTATTGGCTCGTCATTTGGAGAAAAAAACCTATGTCTCTCGTTAGTGTTGATCAAGTACATAAGTACTTCGGTGAAAACCATGTTCTCAAAGGTGTGGACATGAAAGTTGAGGCAGGTGAAGTTGTCTCTATTATCGGTCGCAGTGGTTCTGGAAAGAGTACGTTATTGCGTTGTATGAATGGCCTGGAAACCTATCAGGATGGCGCGATCATCGTAGACCGTCAGGCCGTAGAAGATGATGACTATAAACTGCGCCTGCTGAGCCGAAGTGTCGGTATGGTATTCCAAAGCTTCAATCTTTTCCCTCATATGACCGTGGGCGAGAACGTGATGTTGGCGCCAAAGCTAGTATTGAAAAAGGACGCTAAAGCCTGTGAGGCTCAGGCGAGAGAGTTACTCGAAAAGGTTGGCTTAGCCGATAAATTTGATGCTTATCCAGCGAACCTATCTGGTGGTCAGCAACAGCGTGTTGCCATCGCGCGTTCTCTAGCAATGAATCCAAAGGTGCTGTTGTGTGATGAAATCACTTCTGCGCTCGATCCAGAGTTAGTTGGTGAAGTACTAAAAGTACTAGAGCAGCTAAAGAAAGAAGGGATGACGCTGATTTTGGTTACTCACGAGATGAACTTTGCCCGTGAAGTTGGCGATAGAGTCGTGTTCATGAACCAAGGGAAAGTGTGGGAAAGTGGCCCAAGTGAAGTAGTTTTCGACGCACCTCAAACCGAAGAACTGCGTAGCTTTTTATCTGCGGTGAAGTAATAAACAGGTTCTATTTTCTAACCCACCAAAACAGCGGATTTGGTGGGTTGCCTTTCTTTGAAGAAGTGCCATCAAGGTGGTCGGGAGTAGGGCTGAGTCTCTTAGACTGACTATTCTTAGTGAAAGTCGTGTTCTGAATAATAATTAAACAAATGCACGCTGATCACAAACAAAGTGCTTTGATTTATATCAAAATGTAATAATATAACGTCACGTTTACCTCATTGCTCTAGTCGTGTATTACTTCCATCATCTTAAGCTAAAGAAATTGCTGCTCCTTGCGATGCTCTTGATCCCTCTGGGATTGAGTGCGATTTCGCTTGCGCACTCGATGGAAATGGATCAAAACGTTCACGAACATCATACCTGTGAAGTTTATGATGCAATTTGTCACGCTTTAAATTCGCAGTCTACGCTGGTTGTACCGTCTGATAAGGCGCGATGCTATCAAAAATTTGCTATCCAGTTCGCGACTCATGCTTCCTCAGAGCTTCCGCGAACGCGTTCACCACCCAATTTCGTCTAACGCTTTCTCCGTTTACGAGAACCAAATACTTTTCATTTTTATACCCCATAACCTCGTCATGGCTTGGCACTTCGACGTTGGTTAGGCTTGTGTTCGTCAAACATTCACAACAACACAACTGCTACGAGCACTCGGCATCTGGGGACATTGTGTTAAAAAATACGTTAGAGATTGTTATGACTGAAATTTCTTATACTTCTATCGCAAAAAAGAAGAAGCTTATTCGTGGCCTGGGCTTGGCTACCTTAGTGGCAGCGGGTGCTGCTATCGCATTCATCAGTAATCAAGAGACCTCACCGGAGCAGGTTACGCCAAACAAGAGCAATACATTATCGATTAGCGGTCCTTGGGAGGTGTCCAGCTTAGACCCTTCAAAGCAGGGCTATATGTTAACTCGCATGCAGGTCATAGAAACGCTGCTCAACGTCGATGGTAAAGGGATTATTACCTCAGGATTGGCGAGTAAATGGAAAAGCAGTGAAGATGGATTATCGTGGTATTTTACTCTGCAAGACAACGTAACGTTTCATGATGGCTCCAAACTGGATGCTGCAGCGGTCGTTCGTAGTCTTGCTTTTGCCCAGCGTAAACATGGCACGCTTAACAAAGCAGACATTCGCAGCATCTCAGCGGTGAGTGACAATGAGATAAAAATCGAACTAAGCAGACCTTACGCCGCATTTGCTTCTTTGTTAACCAACTACGCCAATGCCATTTTGTCACCGGCATCTTATGACGCTGACGGTGCAGTAAAGACGCTTTACGGAACCGGACCATACCAAATGGAGAGCTTTTTGCCTCCTCACAAATTTACCGTAAAGAAGTTTGACGGTTACTGGGGTGAAGAAGCAAAAATCAACTTTGCCACTTATTTAGCGGGTCATCGTGCAGAAAGCCGATTGCTGCAAGCGAAATCTGGTGAAGCCGATATTGTCTTTAACCTAGAACCAGCGATGCTCGGGCAACTAAAAACAGGAAACGAGGTTAACGTTCACAGCGACCTGATCCCGCGAACTATGTTTGTAAAAGTGAATGCTGGTCATCCTTTCCTGAATGAAGCGAGAGCCAGAAAGGCATTGAGTATGGCCATTGATCGAGCGTCGATCACCAAAAATGTACTTGGTGTCCCTGGCGCTGAAACCACTCAGCTCATGCCAAGTTCCATGTCTCAGTGGTTTATTAAAGACGTTAGAAATGATGACTTCAATTTAGAACAGGCGCGTTCAACTTTGGCTGAATTAGGTTGGGAACGTGGAGAAAGTGGCATCCTTGAACGTGATGGTGTTCCGTTCAAACTTACTATGATCACGTACGCAGATCGTCCTGAGTTAACAACGGTTGCCACTGCGATTCAAGCACAATGGGCAAAGCTAGGTGTTGAGCTAAAAGTGGATGTCACCAACTCAAGTATGATCCCTGCTGGCCACCAAGATGGCTCACTAGAAATGGCATTGATCGCTCGTAACTTTGGTTTTAGCGCGGATCCGTTGCCGATCATCAGCTCTGATTTCGCGAACGGAGGTGGTGACTGGGGGACGATGAACTGGGAAAACGCAAAAGTGGACAGTACGATTGAACGTTTACTTCATACTGACGACGCGACACGTGCATTTGAACTAAGCCAGACAGTTGCGAAAGAAATTTATCAAGATACGCCAGTGATCGCGATTTCGAGTTATAGCCAACATACCTCAGTTAACAAACGCGTAAAAAACTTCAAATTTGACCCGTTTGAGCGTAACTACTTCATCAATCAGATGGAAATTAACTGATGTTATTGGGGATTTTAAAAAAGCGTCTGTACCAACTCATTCTGGTGGCTTGGGGCGTCGGTACACTCACATTTGTGCTTATGCGTAGCCTGCCTGGAGACATGGCGTATCGAATTGCGGCAAGTCGTTATGGTCAGGATAACGTGGACTCTGCGGCTGCTGACCTTGTGCGTCAGGAACTGAATTTAGATCAAGGGTGGTTCAGTAGTTATGTAAGCTGGCTGGGTGACCTTTTGCAATTCAACTTAGGTAATTCCCTCGTGAGTGGTTTGCCTGTAAGTGAAGTCGTCCAACACCAGCTTGGACACTCTTTGCTGCTCGCTGGATTTGGTATCGCGTTATCCATTTTGGTTGCGCTTCCTCTCGGAACCTGGTCAGCAAACAAGGGTGGGCTGGTCAATTCGCTTATGGTTTGGTTCTCGACGTTTACCCGAGCGATGCCGGTATTTGTACTTGGATTGGTGCTGATTCTTATTTTCGCAATCAATTGGAAATGGTTCCCTGTCGCGGGGTTTGGTACCTGGCAGCACTTGGTTTTGCCAAGCATTACCTTAGCTGTCAGTTTGGCCGCCGTTTCTAATCGAGTTGTACATAGCAGCGTTAGAAACGTTTTGCGATCTCCATTTTACACATTCTCGCGAGTTAAAGGGCTAAGCGAAAGACAAACTTTCTTCCGCCATGGGTTACGGAATATGGCCGTTCCCATTGTGGCGTTTGTCGGTATTCAGCTAGTCAGCGTGATCGAAGGCATCGTTATGATTGAGTCTTTGTTCTCTTGGCCGGGTGTTGGTCATGGTCTCGCACACGCGATTTTCGCGCGTGATATTCCCGTTATTCAAGGTTGTGCGCTGACAATGGGCATTCTATTTGTGCTCCTCAATAGTATTATTGATGTGCTGTGCTACTGGATTGATCCAAGAGGTCAGCAAGAAAAATGATGAAACAATTTACATTAAATCAAAAGCTCGGATTATTACTCTTACTTGGCTTGTTTAGCTTTTCGCTTTTTGTTGGATGGTTGTCTCCATACTCCATTGACGAGCAAAACCTTTCTATTCGATTATTGCCACCAAGCGGTGAACACTGGTTTGGTACCGATCATTTTGGCCGAGATATGATGACGCGCCTTGCGAGCGCGATTGGCTTATCTTTTACGCTGAGTGTGTTGTGTGTCATCAGTTCTTCGACGTTGGGCGTTGCCTTTGGTGTTTGTTCAGCATGGGCTGGCGGCCGAGTAGAGCAGGGGCTCGATATTGTCGTCAATATTTTACTCGCGCTGCCTGGGTTAGTATTAGTTCTTCTGTTGTCAGCCATAGCGCCGGGATCATTCTTAGTAATGTATCTGGCGATTTCACTGGTTCAATGGGTTGAGTATTACCGAGTAACAAGAGCGATTACTCGCACTGTCATCGATAGCCCGGAGCGACAAGTATCGATGATGATGGGATTTGGTAAATGGTATCAATTCAAACGTCATATCTGGCCGGCACTTTCAGCATCAGTCTTTACTATGGCGGCGTTTGGCGGTGCGAATGCCATTCTAATGATGGCTTCGTTAGGCTTTGTCGCAGTCGGTATTCAGCCGCCGCTTGCTGAACTGGGGCTGATGAGTGTCGAACTCTTCCCGTTCTACGTTGATGCGCCTTGGATATTAGCTCAGCCGTTACTGGTTGTTGCGTTGTTGGTATTGGGCTTTCATTTAATAGCAGGAGCGAGCCGTGAATCTCTTAATTCAACTGACTGATTTATCGATCAAAGCAAAAGATGTCGAGCTTCTCGAGCCGCTTTCGTTGAAGCTTTATCAGGACAAGCCTGTCACTATTCTTGGTCAGACTGGCTCAGGCAAAAGTTTGTTAGCGCAGGCCGTGATCGGTCTATTACCAAGCTCACTGTCACAATACGGAACCGTTGAAGTCTTTGGGAAAAAACAGGATCAACGCTCTCTGGTAAAACTGTGGGGAAGTGAGATCACTATGCTCCCTCAGGAGCCTTGGCGCGCACTTGACCCATTAATGCCCGCATACAGACAAGTGGCTGAGGTTTATGAATGCGTTCAGGGTCTGGATGAAGAGACGGCTTTTCATCGAGCCATAGATGACTTGGAGAACATCGGGCTTAAAAACAGTGCTCATAAACGACCGGGGCAGTTGTCGGGCGGTATGGCTCAGCGCTTAGCGGTCACTGCTGCAACGTCGGGTGGGGCTAAGCTGATATTGGCTGATGAACCAACAAAAGGTCTGGATGTCAGCCGTCGAGATGATATCGTTCGTCTGTTGATCCAAAGTGCTAAGGGTGGTGGTTTACTAACCATCACTCACGATATTGATGTTGCACGCCAAATAGGTGGTGACATCATTGTGATGAAAAAAGGCGTCGTTGTTGAACAGGGTACGGCAGAGCAAGTGTTGAATTACCCTCAGCACGAGTACACGCAAGCGTTAATTGGCGCGGATCCAAAGCATTGGAATGAGAGAGAGAAAAACTTACTCACTGATACCCCAGTGCTGAAGGTAGACAACCTTTCGGTTGGACGCGGTAATACAGTGCTTTCTCAAGGAATCAATTTTACGATTCATGAAGGGGAAGTGATTGGCGTCGTTGGTGATAGTGGTTGCGGAAAAAGTACACTTGGGGACACCTTGCTTGGCTTATTACCTGCGTTAGACGGTACGGTAACGAAGCTGGCACCTAATACTATGACTTATCAATGGCTTAAGTTGTTTCAGGATCCTCCCGCAGCGTTTACGTCTAGTGTGACGCTTGGTGTGCTTTTGGATGATTTGGTCAAGCTGCACAAGATAGACCGAAAACGCATTCCACCATTGATGGATAAACTGAAACTTGCTCCTGAACTACTAGAGAGGAGCAGTACTGGAGTTTCTGGTGGGGAATTACAGCGATTTGCTATTCTTAGAGCTTTATTACTGGATCCGGTATTTTTGTTCGCAGATGAGCCAACCTCAAGACTCGATCCGATTATTGCTCAAGAAGTGACTGACTTATTGGTTGACCTAGCAAAAGAGCAGGGATGTGCGCTGCTGCTAGTCAGTCATGATCCAAACCTGATTGAAAAGTGTTGCGATACTGTGATTAGCTTGAATTAAACATCGGCTTACAGAAACAAAAACGCCTTTGACTGATAAAGTCAAAGGCGTTTTTTATCAATGACGTTTCGATCACGGCTAGTTATCGGGTATCACTTCATGCAACGTGTAATCTGTTTATTTAGATCGTAATAGCAGAAAAAATTGTCGACCTTAATATGTTTGTATTGCCTTTCATCGTAGATATCCACACCTAACAATGACTTTTGAATTTGACTGACAATCGGAGATGCGGATGCAACAAACATCACTGGTTTGTTTATGGAATCTACTTCTTCGACTTTGTTCGTCTTTGCAATGAGTACACCGTTTTTGCTATACATATCGCCATCTATTGAGAAGGAACTGTATTGGTTATCTGTATCGACATCGATAATATTAATGATCGATGTGTACTTTTTTTCATTGGCAAAAACGTCGATATTAGTCGTAAGTTCTATTTTGTCCTCACCTTTCGAAATGATGATCTCTTTTCTTTTATAGTAACCATCGACAAGTACAGTATCTGTCATATTACTGGTGGCTAAGAAGGCACAAAGGCAAACAAAAACGAGTACATTAATAGATTTAAGATATTTCATATTTTGCACCCTCTAATTTTCAATTCATTAATAATCGTGTTTACATCATTGCCAGAATAGGAGAGTAGTTCATCATTTAGTAAGCAGTCGACTACAAGTCTATCAACTATTTTATTCATGAATAATACGCTTTTGCTACTTTTGACTGCGACAGAGACTTTGTCCTCAAGACTAGATATATTAATGCTTTTTACATCAGAATTAATTCTATCTTTGAATAGTGTCGTGAACTTTTCTCTATCTTTTTCTGGAAAGACTGCAATATAATCATTTCCATTAATAACGTTAAATTTTGGTAATTCTGGAGTATTACTATCCTTAAAAATAAAAAACATGACAATTACGATATTAATGATAAGAAGAGGGAAACCTATTCCCTTCGACAGCCATGTTTTAATAGAATGAGTCCCGAATTTAGTTTCGGTAGCGGGCAGCGCGACTTTTACTTCTTCTAATGGCTCGTCACTGTTTGTTCCATCTTCCCTCTCGGAGTGTTCTTGATCCTCAGTTGCGATGTCGTTGGCTACGTCACTACTTGAAAGCTCAACTTTGTTTATTAGAACGCTATAGCCTTTGTTTTTTTCATTAGTGATAACGTCCAGGTTGGTATGTTGCTTAAGGATCTTTCTGATGTTAGCGATGGCCACTGGTACTGAATTTTTTGAAACTAATTTGTTTGGCCACCCAATCTCAGCCAGCTCTTCCTTAGTAAAGAATGTTTCTTTGTTTTTCAACAAACTAGCTAGGATTACAGACTCGGCATAGGAGCACTTATATTTTACTTTATCAACAATAATGAAGTAACTGCCGCCTTCATCACTAATGCTCACCTGTATGTTGTTATTATTCATTTTAAAGATTTCTCTTACTTGCTAGCACAAACTTACCGTTACGTTTTACAAAAATATACTATAAAAACCGCTACTTATCCTCTAACTAAGCCAACTTTTATTCGTATAATTTTATAGCCTCAAAGGCATTGGCGTGAAGATGTTGCTTGTATGGTAGCAATTTACTGATTTGTAACACGATTTATCGATAGCTAATTTAAAAATACACAATAGCGATCAGATCCAAAGGGTTATAGCTCTTTACTTTCTGCATTAAATTTAAGTCTTAACTAATTGAATTATAATGTGATTAATATTATTAAATTTAATTAGTCTACTTTTTATAGTGCTAGGAATAGACTTCCAGTCAATCAAATAACAACGTATTGGCTAAAAATAAAAAACGTAAGTGTAGTAGCGTTGGAGGTAAGCGAAGTCTTCTCTACCGCACTACCGATAGTTAACTGAATTTGAAATGACAATGGAAAATTGCTATGAAAAAATTTATTCTCGCAGCGGCAGTTGTAGGTGTACTGGCAGGTTGTAGTGCGGATGATGTAGAGGATGCATTCTCAACAGAACTCTCGTCAACAGAGGCCAGAGAAGCAGCAGATGATATTTTAGCTGCTACAGGATGGCTAGTGGCAGATATTGTTGAAAAGTGTGAGTTTCAAACTGATCCTACGACTTGTGCTATCAATGATACCGAATATAACCCGGACGAAGAGTTAATGGATGTCTTTACCGATAGGGATGATGATCTAAATTTAAAGGTCACGTATGACCCGGCGGAACACCTTATTACGCTTACGTCAGATAACTCTGGCAAGTACTTTGAATATGATGAATTTTTAAAAATCACCTACTCAAGTTCAAGCAGTTTAGACCATAAGCTAGTAATTGATGTGACTGATGTTAATCATATTACTGTTGATTTTGATGCACATAATATCATCGACAATAAAAACTTTGGTTCATCAGGTGAATCTCTAGAATTTGTTCAAAATGGAGATATAGGATTACTAACTGGAGTAGTCAAAGTATCTGAAGATGAGTTTGAATGTACATCTAATAACTGCAGCTAACATATAAATAATAACGATATTCCGGAGAGAGTTGTACTACGCTCTCCGAATTATATGTTATTCACATCAATTTTTAGTGACCTCATCAAGGAATTTATTTTTAGGGACAATGGTTACTCCACGTAGAGGCGAAGATTTTATTCATGACACCTCACTAGAGAAATTATTAATGAAATACATCCTAAATATTATAGTGATCTGTCTCATTGCTATTCCAACATTTTTTAGCAGTGTTAACGCGGCAACCTTTGACGATAGCGAATGGTTACCACTATATGATGGCTCAACTCATTACAACATTGTTCAGCAAAGCACAAACGAGACAATGGATGAATTTTATATAGCGAGTAACATTGCCAAATATGAGGGTTTAAAAAGTTTTCATGACTTTGCGTTGGATATCACGGTGAATCATATCAGTGCGTATGGTACTCAATATGTATTCGATTCAGAAAAGTATGTTCTTTATACAGAGCGTCCGGAAATGTTCCCTCAGGTGGTGCAAATTACCTTGTCCGAATATCAGGTTGCCTTATATCAATGCCATGACCTGTGGGTACGCAGCGACAGTTATAAGCGCAGTTACATCGAATATATAAACGCTCAGCTATAACGTGTGAATAAGGTGATGGCATTGGAAGTTGATGCTGTCGAAACCACAATCATCAGTAGAAAGAGGTGTCCATGACAGCTATTGTAAATACATTAAAACTGGCTGTAATTGTAGCGGTTTTTTTAGGCTTCTGCGCCGGTTGCTATGCGTAACGTGTCCGGCAGGTTCTTTTCTCTTCAGCGATATCCATTGTTAAAAACCTGGATTGTTACCGTCCTCAAAGACAATGCCCCTACTTTGTTGGGGTATTGTTCCTAATATCCTCTTTTACTCCTTAATTCCCTCACATTGCATCGTTAAGTTGCTCGGCAATCGTCTATAAACAAGAAGCCATCATGAAGCTACATTTCATGATGTTTAAGTTTAATCGAGGGTGTTCCAGGTGAGCACTCTGATTAGATTTGCTCTTAAAATTGATAAGTTAGTTTAAATATGAAAGCGCTAAAAATTTCTAGTGTTACTTTGTTGATAATAACGTCTGCTCAGTCCTCAGCTGCATTGTACCAAGTCATTGAAGTCACTCCTGACACAAGCTTTAGCTACGAAAGTGCTTACGGTGTCGCGATTCAACCGGCTACAGTAACCAGCGAAAGTGATAACTGTTTTGAATCGTCGTATGTGGAAGGGGATGGAATCTCGTGCTCAGCTTATATGTTAGCGGGAGAAACGCGCCTAAGTGAGCCAAGTGAAGGTAAGGCTGTTGACGGCCTGAGTTATCGTGACGAAACGCCATTTGGTATCGATAACCGTTTTATGTACGTTCAGGATCAAGATGATTTTGAAAACTACTGCGATGCCCAACTTTTATACGCAACGTGTGAATCATGGGCTGAGTTACATTGGGCGCAGTGGGGCAATGAAATCAGCGGAAGTACAGAGCCAAACTCGATTGCGTTCCTTGGTGATTACGAAACGGGTACCACTTACGACGAAAGCTACAACATCGTAATTAACTCATTAACTGAAGACGCTGAACCCGTGGGTATTCTGCATGATTTGGGAAATGTAACCAGTTATATGCGAAATTATACCCAAGCCTTAGACGACGCAAACCCAATCACGGATTCTTATCTTCAATCTAGAGCCTGGAAGACAAACGGCGACTACACCGTAGGTAGTGTGTCGACAAGCGCATCGAATGATTACGGTGATTTCTATTCGTCAAAAGCTGCGCTGTGGAGTTCGTCTTTAGGTTCGTTAGTTGAGCTGGACTGGGCAAGTTCGGTGTCTGATACTGCGGTCTATAAAAACAGAACCGCTCAGGGCAGCTTAAGAGATTTCGTGATTGTGGATAATACTCTTTATGGCGTGGGTTATAATACGTACGTACATGATTCTTATTACTACTTCATGGAAGCAACGGTGTTTTCTGTTGACTTAGAGAGCGATGCTTTTGATACAGATAACTGGGAAACAAAGAAAATTTCCGGAGCTGGCGTAGAAAGTAGCGATGATTACATCTACAGCAATACTTTGCTAACTGGCGTAAACAGTAATTTAGTCGCTATTGGTGAATCAAAACGTTCTGGTAGCTACCCTTATGAAAACGCCGCGTCGAATCGAATGTATGTCGTCGACGATATATCAGAGGATTCCTTATCGGCGAGCTACTTGAGTGGTGGTATATTCTTTGACGGTGTCGGAGGCAAAGCGCGAGCTATCAATAATTTCAATGAAATTGTTGGGCAAGTGGATGCCGAAAATACTAACGAGAGCAGCGGTAAACCAAGACGAAAGCGTGGCTTTATCTACCCATATGACGGTGAAGGCACCAACGATACACGTAGTGCAAGGTTGAGTGAGCAAGCTTGGTGGTTAGATGATTTGACCAATGGTGGTGATTATTCAGATGATAATAACCAGTACCGAATCATTGATGCATCAGGAATTAATGACGCCGGCGTCATCTCTGCGACTGCACTTAAGTGTGATTCTGGCTACGACGATACCAGTCACTTCGCAACCTGTGGTGATGGCGAGGTCGATGAAGAAACCGTTGCAGTTAAACTCGTACCAATCGTAGGCGCTACATCTGATGATATTGCAGCGCGGAGTGATGAAACATCGACTACTTCAAGCCGTTCAGGTGGAAGCTTAAACTATTTCTTATTGTTTACTCTATTTGCTTTGTTTGGATATCGTGGTTTCTCCAATGGAGTGTTCCCACGAAGCAAAGAACAGTCAACATAAAACCATCTTGTTGCTTGGCTAATTTCACTTTAGCCATTTTGAAGCGAGCTCAACTTTGAGTTCGCTCTTTTTCGTTTTACTGTATCTGCAAATCAACGCAGTCAATCTCCCTTGCCTTACTAATTTCGCATTACTCCATAATCTACTCACATTTTCCCGATACATTGAGCGTCGGTTTAATAGGGCAGTCGTACGCATAAATTGTATGAACTGTCTAACTGGAGAGAAAACATGAAAAAAATTGTACTAGTCGTAACGACAATAATGATGACTTTCGGCTCATTGTCCGTATTCGCAGACGATCGACCTGCGCCTCCACCAAATGGCGACCGTCCAGAGCCACCATCGTTTAGTGATATTGATACTAACGGTGATGGCGTTTTGACTAAGGACGAGCTTCGAGGTCCGTTCCTTGAGGATTTCGACAAGCTGGATGTTGATGGAAGTGGTTCACTCACTGAAGATGAACTGCCTAAGCCACCTGAACCTCGATAAAAACCGTTCACCAGTTTGAAAAGAGAATAGCATTAGTGTGAGTTACGTTTGTAAGGCGCATGGTGATGGTGACTTAAGATATAATCAGTTATTGTAAAAGAGCGTCAAGCGTTGTAACTCACCCATTGAACAAAAATAGTATTATCATTTCCCATAGGTCCACCGTGCGTATTTCCCTGTTTCAAAAACTGTTTTCTGCATTACTGCTAAGTAGTGCCTTAGTTATCGTGATCATGGCACTACAAATTAACGCCAGTTTTAAAGATGGCTTTCAGCAGTATTTGAATCAGGAAGAAATTGCCAAAGCGAGTTTATTGTCGGAGCGGGCAAGTCAATATTACTCTCAGTCACAAGACTGGTCGCGCTTTAAGGACTCCCCTCATTGGTGGGCGGATTTTCTGATGTTGTCTGGTGAAATGCCGCCACCCAGAGATGACATGCTTCCACCTGGCAAACGCCAACCATCATGGCACGGGAATCCCCTTAAAGATCCCATGATGTCACCACTGAGTGCAAGATTGAACTTGTTAGATGCCGATGGACGTGCGTTATTTGGCCACGCAGAAAATCTTAACGTTAAAAAAGGGATGCATCTACATAAAGTAGAAATTGTCTTTGACGGAAGTGTAGTCGGCTATATCTCAATCCTACAAAGCGATTCATTCAACAATCATTTGGCTGACCAATTCTTAAAGTCTCAAACCACTAACCTGATGATCATGAGCTTTGCTGCCATCTGTGTGAGTTTGCTCTTTGCGCTCGTGTTTGTGCGTTATCTTTTAACGCCCTTGCGAGCACTGCATCAGGGTGCGAATGCGGTACGAGATGGCAACCTCAGCTATCAGGTTGAATACCACAGCAATGACGAAATCGCAGATGTAACTCAAGCATTTAATCACTTGGTAGACTCTTTGAAAACTCAAGAAGAGATGCGTGAAAGATGGCTGTCAGATATTTCTCACGAGTTGCGCACACCATTAGCTGTGCTTCGAGGCGAGCTTGAAGCTCTTCAAGATGGGATTCGTCGTCCTGAACCTGCTTATATTCAATCTTTACATCAACAAGTTCTGACTTTGGCTCAGTTAGTGGAAGATTTACGTGCCTCTGCAAAAGCAGACATCAAGCTTCATCTGAAAAAAGAAAGCGTGAATGTAAAAAACGGCGTCGATAATGTTCTCGTTAGTCACTTAAACCGCTTTGAAAAAAAATCTCTTAGCTTAGAAATAGATTTAAACATCGACTCGGATGTTTACATCCATGCCGACAGACAGAAGCTGAGCCAGGTGTTGAACAACTTATTAGAAAACAGCTATCGTTACACAGATACAGGTGGGAAGGTAAAAGTCTATTTGGGACAGGAACAAAACTCAGTTTTACTTGCCATAGAAGACAGCTCACCAGGTGTGCCAAGTGATGCGTTGCCCAAGCTTTGTGAACGACTGTTCCGAGTTGATCAATCGCGTAGTCGAGCTTATGGTGGCTCGGGACTTGGGTTATCCATATGTAAAAATATCATTCAGGCTCATAACGGTGAGCTAAAACTCGAACATTCCGAGCTAGGTGGCTTGAAAGTTTCTGTGCGTTTACCCACCGAATAGGGCAGGTACTCCCGTTGTACGTATTTAGGACAAAATTAGAAAAACCATGATACTAATTGTTGAAGATGAGCCTTCATTGGCAAATGTTGTTTCCGACTATCTGGTTCACAACGGTTTCGAAACCCATATCATCAGTGATGGAAATGACGTAATCGAGTGGGTTAAGATTCGTAAACCTGAACTGATCTTATTGGATCTGATGCTGCCGAATCGTAACGGATTAAGTATCTATCGAGAGCTTAGAACCTTCAGTGATATTCCTACCATCATGGCGACTGCAAAAGTGGAGGAGATCGACCGATTACTGGGTTTAGAGCTGGGCGCTGATGACTACGTTTGTAAACCATATAGCCCGCGTGAGCTGGTTGTGCGAGTACGTAACGTGCTACGAAGATACAACAGTGTTAATACACCAAAAAGCGAGGAAGAAACTTCCCCAATAATCATTGAACAAGGCCAAATGAAAGTGTGGGTCGATGGTGAGTCGATTACGCTGACATCGGTGGAGTTTAAATTGCTCTCTTATTTCCACCAGCACGAAGGACAAGTTTTCAGCCGTGAGCAATTGATGAATAAGATCTATAACGATGAGCGTATTGTTACCGATCGTACCATTGACACGCATATCAAAAACTTACGCAAGAAGATATTTGCAGTCAACTCGGCCTATGACTGGATAAAAGCGGTGTATGGTGTCGGCTATCGTTTCGAGATGGAATAGATAAAACTAGCCTAAATGAAGACAATAGAAACTTGATCGATTCTTACTTCAACGACGTTGTTTCACGGTCAGCATTTGGTGAAATCCTATCGTTCTCTTTGGTTTAGACTATTTCTATTTAAGCCTTAGGTATAGAATTTAATGGACGACATTGAATACAAAAGAGCGAACAATTGAAGACCAAAATTAAAGCAAAACTCTTTGTCTTATCTGCTGCGGCTTTGCTGCTTAACGGATGTGCCAGTTACAGCATCACTGAGCGAGATATGAATCAATATCTGCAAGACAAAGCGACAATTAATCAATCCGTAGGGGTTGAAAACGTCATGTATGCGCAAGTATCCGTTGATGATCTTGAAGTAAAAATTGGTCGTGTAGACGATGACCGCATATCGGTTTTCGCTAATACAACGGCGGACATACAGTTTTTGACTCAACGCACGGTCGGTTTGGATCTTGACCTTGAATTTAGTGCCATTCCCAGATACGACCAAAAAACGGGTGAAGTGTTTCTACAATCACTTCGCTTAGAGAAGTTTGAAGACAAAAGCAATTTGTTGACATCGGAAATTAGCAATTTGATTAAACCTGCTGTTTCGATGATCGGTTACGCGTTATCAAACCAGCCTGTCTACAAGCTTGAGAGCGATAAAGTACAGTCAATTCTTCTGAAATCTGCCAGCCCGAATTTAGTTATCAAAAACAATCAACTGGTGATCGAACTGTTCGACTAGCCACACCGTCAGTCGCAATCCGCCGTAGACTTATCAGTTAAAGCCTCGGCGGAATGCAGAACAACAACTTCTATTCGCTCTTGCGTAAATTAGTGTCTAGCTCAAGACACAATACTCGCAACGCTTCAATATTCTCTGCCGACATACTTGATCTTGATTCTAGCTTCGCGGTTAACTCCTGTGCATCTTCCTGTAATTGGCTGCCTTTTGCAGTCAGTGAGATGACTTTTTTACGTTCATCCAAATCAGAGACTGTTCGAGTTAATAACCCTTTTAACTCCAGACGCTTAACGATTGGAGTCAGCGTTCCTGAATCTAAATGGGTATCCTGAGATAGCTCTTTCAGGCTAACGTCGCTTTTGCACCAAAGTGAGTGCATCACAATGTACTGAGGGTAGGTGAGGTCGTATTCGTCAAGCAGAGGTCTAAATGCGCGCACCAATGAATTGGTTGCCGTGTACAAAGCAAAACATACGTTATCTGATAATTTCTCGGCCATGAAAGAGTCCAGTTTTAAGCAAGGCGACAATAGTAACAAATTCTAAGCAATTTAAAAAACATTGTGCGCAAAATATTATTGAGCAAAGTAGTTGCATTCCTCTCAATCTCAAGTTAACTTATTTGCAAATTGTTTGTGCACAAATTATTTGCCTACCAATTAATGAGAGCCACTCAGAGGCGAAAGCGGTTTATTACTAACAGCTAAGCGCACATTGAAGCAAAAGTAAGAGAGAGCATTATGATCAGCCAACAAATCCATTTAGCATCACGCCCAGTCGGTATGCCGACAAAAGAAAACTTCAAATCTGTTGGAGTTGAGCTACCGGAAATTCAAGAAGGCGAAGTGTTAGTTAAGAACACATGGATGTCTGTTGACCCGTACATGCGCGGCCGTATGTACGATAGAGAATCGTACATTCCACCATTTGAAATTGACCAAGTACTGGAAGGTGGCGCCGTTGGTGAAGTTATCGAATCAAAAAATGACAACTTCCCTGTAGGCTCAAAAGTGAGCAACATTAGCGGTTGGCGTACAACTTTTATCAGTGATGGTACTGATTTGACCTTACTACCAGCGGTTGGTCTGCCAGACCAACACTTCCTGGGTGTTATCGGTATGCCTGGCCTAACGGGTTGGGTTGGGCTATTTAAAGTCGCTCAACTTAAGCCGACAGATACGGTATTTGTTTCTGCTGCATCTGGTGCAGTAGGCAGCGTGGTTTGTCAGATTGCTAAACTATATGGTTGTAAAGTGATTGGTTCTGTAGGCTCAGATGAGAAAGCAGAAATGGTGAAAGCAATGGGCGCGGATGCGGTTATCAACTACAAGAAAGTAGACGATTTGACACAGGCATTACGCGAAGCGGCGCCAGAAGGTATCGATGTGTATTTTGAAAACGTCGGCGGTGCACACCTGGAAGCGGCGCTGGAAGTTATCAACCCATACGGTCGTATTCCGGTATGTGGCATGATTGCAGACTACAATGCAGACAAGCCTCAGCCAGGACCAAGCAACTTACTGCAAATCAACACCAAGAAGCTGACGATGCAAGGCTTTATCGTAATGGATTACTGGGATCTTGCTGGTGAGTTCGTTGAACAAATGGGTCAGTGGATCAAAGAAGGCAAAGTGAAGTCTGAAGAGACCGTATACGAAGGGCTAGAAAACGCTGCTGAAGCGTTCATCGGTCTATTCGAAGGCAAAAACAAAGGTAAGATGCTGGTTAAGATTTAACCAGGCAAATTAAAGCCATAGCCAATTCACAAAAGCCAGCCAGTTAATCTGACTGGCGTTTTTATATCCGATAGTTTCTGCTCGGAACAATGGTTAGCCACTTGTCGCGTTAATGGCACAAACCACATGAAAAGCTTACAAAGTCACGATATCCTAGCAGGATAATAAAGCAATCTGAGCTTAAGTTCAGACTGCACTATGTTTACGGTAGAAAGTGAATTCGAATGAAGTTTATCCATACCTCAGATTGGCACCTAGGCCGACAGTTCCACAACGTTTCATTACTCGATGATCAACAAGCGGTTCTCGATCAATTGATTAAATACATTGAAGACAACCCCGTCGATGCTGTCGTGGTGGCTGGGGATGTGTATGATCGCTCTGTACCGCCTACGGTCGCCATCGAATTATTAAACCGAGTGGTAAAGCGAATTTGTACCGAGCTTAAAACACCGATGATTTTGATTTCCGGAAATCACGATGGTGCCGAGCGCCTGGGCTTCGGTTCTGAACAGATGAAAAACTCGGGTTTGCATATCATCAGTAACTTTGAAGATATGCTTTCACCTGTGGTGATTACGACCAAGTCAGCAGGTGAGGTCGCGCTCTATGGTATGCCATACAACGATCCTGAACAGGTCAGATTTGCTTATAAAGAAGCCGTTTCTACCCATGATGAAGCGCATAAACTCTTGGTAGAAAAAATCACTGAGCAATTTCAGCCACAACAAAAAAAGGTGCTTATCAGCCACTGTTTCGTTGATGGTGCTATTGAGTCGGATTCGGAGCGACCGCTTTCTATCGGTGGGTCTGATCGCGTAAGTCACGAACACTTTCTGAGCTTCGACTATGTTGCTCTTGGCCATTTGCATCAACCGCAGAAGAAGGGTGAAGAGTACATTCGTTACTCTGGCTCTTTGATGAAATACAGTTTCGGTGAGCAGAACCAAAAGAAAGGTTTCACGCTGGTGGAAATCAACGAGAGTGGTTTTGCGTCTGCTGAGCATATTGAGCTTATCGCCCCGCATGAGATGCGAATTATTGAAGGTGATTTAGAGCAGGTCATTGAGAAAGGGAAAACGGATCCGAAGAATGAAGACTACTTACTTGTACGTCTGATGGATAAGCACGCCATTTTGAACCCAATGGAAAAACTGCGTGCGGTCTACCCAAATGTTTTACACCTAGAGAAACCGGGCATGTTGATTGGCGTTGAACAGGAAATGGCGCAAGCCAAACTTGCTCGCAGTGAAATTGATATGTTCCGTGATTTCTTCACTGAAGCGCAGGACAGTCAGTTATCGCAAGAACAAGAACAAGCCGTCAACGATATTATCAAGCAATTATCACAGCAGTAAGGACCAAACATGAAGCCTATTAAACTCACCATGCAAGCTTTTGGTCCCTTTGCAAAAACGGAAACCATCGATTTCGAAAAGCTTGGTAGTAATCCTTTATTTTTGATTAATGGCCCAACCGGTTCGGGCAAAACCTCTATCCTCGACGCGATTTGTTTTGCGCTTTATGGCGAAACGACAGGTAACGAACGTCTGGGTATTCAGATGCGATGTGATCTAGCAGCTGTTGATTTACCTACCGAAGTTACGTTGGAATTTTCACTTCACAATAAAGTATACCGCGTTGTCCGTTCACCAGAGCAAGAAGCGCCGAAGGCTCGTGGCGATGGCATGACGGTACGAAAGCACATGGCATCACTTTATGAATTAGGTGATAGCGAGAAGCTGATTACCAGTAAAACCACTCAGGTTAAAACCGAAATCACTAACATCATTGGCTTAACAGAAACGCAGTTTCGCCAAGTGATGGTGCTCCCTCAGGGAAAATTTCGCGAGTTGTTGCTGGCGAGCTCGAAAGAACGTGAGGAGATCTTCGGTCAGTTATTTCAGACCGATATCTACAAGAAAATTGAGTACGCCCTGAAAGATAAAGCAAGCGCGATCAGTAAAGCGAAGAACGAGTTTGATAACCAGATTCGCGGTGCATTGCAAGTGGCGGGAGTAAGTTCAGAAGAAGAACTGGGTGTGCAACGAGAGACTATTTCAACGCAACTTGAAGAAGAGAAAAAGAGCGAACAAGCCTCTCTAGAAGTTCTTAACAGCATTAAGTCTGAGCTACAGAAGGCACAAGCACTTGCTGGAGAGTTTACTCGTCGTGAGCAAGCCGAGGTAGCGCTAAAGACACACTTAGAGAACACCGAGGAGATAGCGGTTCGCCAGGATCAATTAGACACAGCAAAGAGTGCCAGTAAAATTGAGCTGCAGTATGTCGCTTTACAAAACGCCAAGGCGCAATCACAACAGCTATCTGAGAAGATTTCCGCACTCAGCCAAAACTTAAACGAAGCCACGAACGTGGTGACGGTAAAAGAAGCAGAGCTGAAAACAGCAAAACAGAATGTAGAGCAAGTTCCCCAGCTGACGCAGTTGCAGTTTAATCTCGAAGTAATGAAAGAGAAACTGATCGAAAAGTCAGATTGGGAAGCGAAAATCGCCAACGGGTTACAACAGAAACAGCAATTCGAAACCAAACTGCAGCAATACGTCAGTTTAAAAGACAAGCTGACCCTAGATGCGCAGCAAGGGCAGAAGAACCTGGATCAGGCCCGTGTTGATGTTGCTTTAGTTGGTAGCATTGAGGCCGAAATCAAGCAAAAGCAACGCCTTTTGCAGGATGTCCAAAAGCTGGTTAGTTTAAAACAAGAGTACGCGAAACATGATACGTTAACCGCTGACAAGCAACAGAAGGTTGAACTAGCAAATCAAACGTATCTTAAAGCTCAGCAGTTAGCGGATCGCATAGAGCTAAAATGGCACAACGCACAAGCGGCGGTTTTAGCCCGAAGGCTACAAACAGGGGAGGCGTGTCCGGTTTGTGGCAGTTGCGAACATCCTCATCCTGCACAGTTTAGCGAAGAAGAGGTAACCAAAGAGCAAGTTCAAACGGCTCGAGCTCAGGAGCGAGAGGCACAAGCTTCATATAACCAGCTTAGCAACCAACTGGAACAGCACCATGTTGTCGCTCGACAGTACCAAAAACAAGTGGATGAGCTTTCACAAGAACTTGGTGAGCATGCTAAAACCGAAGTAATCACGATTCAGGCTGAGCTTCAGTTAGCAAATGAAAAATTGCAAAAACTGACGGCTATTGATATCGCAGAGTTAGAGAAAAACGTTGAACAGCTTAACCAGCGCTGTGTTGTTGGCGAAACAAAGATCAACGAGCTGCAAAATCAAATGGCGGCCAACGAATCAACAATTAAGGCAAATCAGGGTCAGCTGAATAAATTGTTGGAAAACCTTGATCCGAAATACCGTTCGGTGGAAGTGATTGAGCACGAAATAACGCAAACGAAAGAGCAGGTTAAACGTCTTAACGAAAGTCTGGAAAGTGCTCAGAAACAACTTCAACAAGCGATGTTAGCTAAGTCGAATATTGAAAGTCAGCTAACCACCAACAAGCAGTGGTTAGCGGAGTCGGAGCTAAAACTCGATGAGGCAAAATCGAACTGGCAAAAAGCACTGGGCGAAAGCCGTTTTGAGGATGAAGAAAATTATCTTCAAAGCAAAGCGACAGAACAAGAGCTGCAATCCTGGCTGCAAGAAATAGACGAGTTTAAGCAGGTTCAAATCAAGCTAGAACAAACCTTGTATGACCTTAATCAAGTGTTAAAAGATCAAGAAAAACCGAACCTTGAAGAAATTAACGCCAAGTTAAACGCTCAGCAACAACACTACGTCGAGTCTCGCAACAAGCTAGATTCTGTACGTTCTACTTTTGAGCGTATTGAAAAGGTTAGCGACGATATTGTCGCTTTACATGACAAGAACAGCAAGCTCGAAGCAGAGTATAAAGTCTTTGGTACGCTTTATGACGTGGCGAGTGGTAAAACCGGTAGCCGTATCAGTTTGCATCGTTTTGTACTCGGCGTTCTTTTAGATGATGTATTGATTCAGTCTTCGCAGCGATTAAGTTTGATGAGTAAAGGCCGTTACATTCTTGCACGCAAGACGGAAGGGTTTAAAGGAGCTGCAGGCCGTGGGCTTGATCTCGTGGTTGAAGATGGTTACACCGGTAAAATGCGTGATGTTGCAACGCTTTCTGGTGGTGAGTCTTTCATGGCTGCACTGGCTTTAGCGCTTGGTCTTTCTGATGTCGTACAATCCTACAGCGGGGGGATTCGCTTGGATACACTGTTCATTGATGAAGGCTTTGGTAGCCTGGACCCTGAATCTTTGGATCTTGCGATTCAAACCTTAGTCGATCTGCAGCAAACAGGCCGAATGATCGGTGTGATTTCTCACGTATCGGAGCTTAAAGAACAGATGGCACAACGCATTGATGTAGAGCCTTCTCGTATTGGGTCAACCGTTTCGGTTAAGTCTCAAATGGCGCTAGCTGATTAAATACCAACCCAGCATTCAAAGTTGATCTTATTGTTACTGCTGCGCTAAAAAATCAATCACAGTGGTATTAAAAAACTCAAAGCCCCAGGATAGGGGCTTTGTTTGATTCGAAATCACGGTTGACAGAATTTCCCTTCTTTTGGTGACTGTGAAATAGTGTAATCACCATCAAGGTTACGATAAACAATCGTGTTCCAAACCACACCATCATTCATTTCAAACTCAATTGCGTAATTCACGCCGCTGACGATTTGTGCATGCACATTGAGAATCTGTTTAAATGATGAAAGGGTATCCATTTTTGTCAGAACAAAAGCCATTGCTTTTTGAACGTCGGGTGTAGACTCGAAAATTTTCCACCCACCTGGCATATTTCCCTGAGTATTGCATACGTCTGCCGAGGTTGTTATTTCTGTCGTTCCTTCGGGGCTGTTTTGCTGGCAACCAACAAGCAAACCCAAAAGTACGTAAGCTAACATTGTCTTAAACTTCATAACAATAACCTCAATTTATATCGAGGCGTATTATAAAAGCCCCTAATAAAGAGAAATGTCTATGTTGTGCAAACTTTCGATAGGTAGGACGTTAAATTGTAAAATAAATAACTGAATTTGTAGGAATATTTGTAGGAACGGTACTTTTTGTTTTAAAAATACCTCCTTTTCAAGAAAGATACTCGATCAAGCATAAACGAATAGAAATTTGTGATCTGTTTTAAATCTTATACAGTAAAATCAGTCACTAACTCATTTTGGGAACCTGTAATGAAAACACTAAAGTTACTGTTATTGCTGTGTGTTGCTGTTTTATTTGGTTGTACTTCTAAACCGGATGGTGTGGAGCCAGTTAAGAACTTTGAGCTTAAACCTTATTTGGGTAAATGGTATGAAATTGCGCGATTAGACCATTCTTTTGAGCGTGGATTAACCAATGTAACCGCTGAATATGAACTTCGTGAAGACGGCGGTGTGACGGTGATAAACCGTGGCTATTCACAAGAAGAACAAAACTGGAAGCAAGCGGAAGGTAAAGCGTATTTTGTCGATGAACCGTCAACTGGCCATTTAAAAGTCTCTTTCTTTGGGCCATTCTATTCGTCGTATATCATCTTTGAGCTCGGTAAAGATTATGATTACGCATTTATATCTGGTTTCAATCGCGAATACCTTTGGTTACTCTCACGTCAGCCGAAAGTAGATTCAGTAACCCTTGAAAGATTCAAACAAGTAGCCCGAGAAAAAGGTTTTGATGTAGACAAGTTAATTCTGGTTGATCAGGCTCATTAGTCTAAGACCGTAGATAGAATAATCCCCCTGAATCGGGGGATATGATAGAGCTGTTTAACGCTATTTAATCAGACGAATAATAAGTGAACCCGCAGCTCGCATAGACTCGACATTATGGCTGATGACGATGCCTGCTTTTGGAGCGGTATAGCGCTGTATTTCGTCACCAAACCCGTCGTATTGGATTGCGACAAGTTGGCCTTGCTCCACAGCATCTAAGACATTGACTTGTGGCAGAACAAAACCGCCAAGTTCCGCGCGCACGTTGACGATTTCTGCCCCTTCTATGCAGGACTCAATCGCTTCTGGCTCTCCGGACAACACGTCATGATATTTAAGGATGTTTATGATGCCGTTAACTGTACGATTAATGAGAGGTTGATCGGTATAGCGACCCGCCCCCACTTCCACTGTGATAGATGGTACACCCACATTGTTCCATGCCGTTTCTAGTACGCCACTTTCACCTGGATCATCCAGAATGACATCTGGATTGAGCTGACGCGCCATGTTGAAAGCGTCTTCTATACGGAAATCTGCGAAAACATAAAGTGGGTAGGCTGCACCGCTGGTTTGGGTGTGTAAATCAATCGCTAATTCAGCGTTTGGTTTTAGCAGGTTATTCCATAACGTATGCAGGTAGCGATTGGCTTCATTACCAAACTCATTGCCCGGAAAGAAACGATTTAGGTTCGCGCGGGCGGCGTCTGGGTCAGGTGAACAAAAGTCGCGACTTTTATTCAACATACCACTCAGGTTAATTCCGGGTACGATGGTTACCGTACCGGCAAGATCATTTCCAACCAGTTTTCGCGCCGTTTTTTGCGCTGCCAACACACCACTGTATTCATCGCCGTGAACACCAGCGGTAATCATAACTTTCTTGCCTGGACGTTGACCTTTAAACACCAATACAGGCAGATGTTGCCATTGCGAAAGCGCGTTGGTTGCAATGCGAAACCAGAACTTATGTTCACCGGATGGGAGGTCTTCAACATCTAGATCTTGTATTACTTTGTGTCCTTGAATTACATCATCGGAAAATCGTGTCGCCATTAAGATCTTTTACTCCAAATACATCTGTGTCTATTTTTACTCACGGTGCTTAAGACCAAGTTAAACAAGTGACTTCAGGGTAGATAAAAATCGCGTGACATCTTGCTCTGAAATGTCTTTATGGGTCACAAAGCGGATAGGGTTTCCTGGCGTAATAATGATGTCTTGCTGTTTAAGCTTCTCAGCGATGGCTGCGATGTCTACTTGTGGCGCTAACTTAGCAAACACAATATTGGTTTGAACCAAGCCGGGCTTAACAGAGAATCCTGAGAGTTCTGCCAATCCTTGTGCTAGGGTCTTAGCATTAATATGATCTTGCTTTAATTGGAGAACTTGCTCGGTAATCGCGAGTTTACCCGCAGCGGCTAAGATACCTGCCTGGCGCATTCCACCGCCAACCATCTTTCTTAGGCGTCGTGCTTTTGCAATGTACTCTTTGCTGCCGAGAAGGAGAGAACCAACAGGTGCGCTGAGTCCTTTAGAAAGACAAATGGTCATTGAATCAAAATACTGCGCAATTTCTCTTACAGGTACATCGAGTGCCACTGCTGCGTTAAACACGCGTGCACCATCAAGATGTAGTTTTAGGTTGTGCTTATTAACAAAATCACGAGCTTCTGCAAGGTAGGTAAGCGGTAGAACTTTACCGTTAATGGTATTTTCAAGACTCAATAGGCGCGTACGTGCGAAGTGCATATCGTCTGGCTTAATGGCCGCTTCGAGCTTATCAAAAGGTAAAGTACCGTCGGGATTATTCTCGATTGGTTGAGGTTGAATGGAGCCTAAAACCGCCGCGCCACCCGCTTCGTATTTGTAGTTATGCGCTTGTTGACCACAAAGGTACTCGTCGCCGCGATCACAGTGAGCCATCAAACCTAACAAGTTCGCTTGAGTGCCGGATGTGGTAAATAGTGCTGCTTCAAAGCCTGCTAGTTCTGCAGCGTATTGCTCCAACTCATTCACTGTTGGATCATCACCGTAAACGTCGTCCCCAACAGGCGCGGTCAACATGGCTTCGCGCATGGCTTGAGTCGGTTGAGTTACTGTATCTGATCGAAAGTCCATGAATATCTCCTCTTAATCCCTAAATATAACCGCAAAGGCGAGCTTTGCTTAAACAAGCGATAGTTTTAGCATCGGTAATCGTGCCGTCGATAATTTTTTCTTCTAGTCGTTTCAGTGACATTGTCACCACCTCAATCACTTCATCTTCATCGCATTCATAACGATGAGTTGCGGTTAACTCCTGTGCGATAAATAAGTATTGGATTTCATCACAGAAGCCCGCTAAAGGCGTAACTTGTCCGAGTGATATAAATTTCTTTGCGCTAAACCCTGTTTCTTCTTCCAGCTCCCTCTGCGCACAGGCTAGGGGATCTTCAACACCTTCGCGGGTTCCTGCCGGAAGTTCAAGCAACCATTTATTGAGAGAAGGGCGAAACTGATTCACAAGTACGATTTCATTGTTCTCGGTTATAGGCAAGATAACTGCCGCGCCAGGATGATGAATCGTTGTGTGTGTAATTACCTGACCAGTGGGTAATTCAACGTCTTCTTCTATCAATGAGATTTGCTTCCATTGATGAATGGTTTTAGTCATGAAGTGATAATCCAAACTATTAAGGCTTGTATGAACATTAACGACATTCGTCATCAAACAAAAGAAAAAGTGTGTTTACAACCTAATAACTTGGAAAGAGCAAGCAATTCTGCTGTGTGGTTTCCTTGAGCTTGTGTTAGCGAGAAAACCTTGCTCTTTTTAACTTAAAGTAATTCTTAATCGACAAAAGCGTACATATTTTTAGTGATTTGCATCTCATATATGGAAACTATGATTGCTAAGTGATGTATCGAGCAAGCATCTGCTATAAGGGAGGTTAGATAAAATTGCACTTGTAACAAAGTGATAACAAATGTATAAAAATAAATATACAATATCAGTTCAGCAGCCGGAGCTCTCATGATACAACCCTCTTTTGCATCAAATGCCGATAAAGCACTTCTTTCCGAGCGAATCAATAAGTTGGCGAAAGCGTTGACTGATGGCGTTTATGAGCGTGAACATACAATTAAACTTTGTCTGCTAGCAGCGCTTGCGGGTGAAAGCGTGTTTCTTCTCGGCCCTCCTGGTATTGCGAAAAGTTTAATTGCTAAGCGCTTAATTCAGGCGTTTGATAGCAGCAGCTATTTTGAATATTTGATGACTCGTTTCTCGACACCGGAAGAGGTGTTTGGCCCTCTGAGCATCCAAGAACTGAAAGACAACGGCCGTTATGTCCGTTTGACCAAAGGTTACCTACCGACTGCACAAGTCGTTTTCTTAGATGAGATCTGGAAAGCAGGCCCAGCAATCCTGAATACTTTGCTGACAGTAGTGAACGAAAAAACATTTAAAAACGGCAGTGACATTGAGCGCGTACCAATGCGTTTGTTAGTGTCGGCATCGAATGAACTACCAGACGAAGACAGCGGCTTAGACGCATTATATGACCGTATGCTGGTACGTGTGTTTGTTAACCGTATTCAGAACAAACAGAATTTTAAGTCAATGCTAACCGTAGGCACTTCTCAGGAAGCAAAAATACCGGAAGGTTTGGCGATTACTGATGAAGAATACCATCAGTGGCAGCAACAGTTTGATAAGTTGGCTCTTACAGACAATGCCTTTGAAAAACTCTTCCAGCTTAAGACCATGTTAGAAAGCAAAGTTGAAGCTGAGTTCGGTGATATCGCAAATACAGACATGTATGTTTCTGACCGACGCTGGAAGAAAGCGGTAAAACTACTTAAAGCCAGTGCGTTCTTTAATGGCCGCGATGAGATAAATCCGCTCGATCTTCTGCTTCTGCAAGATTGTCTGTGGAATAGCCCTGAATCGCGTGATGTCGTTCGTGGCGTTGTTCAAGAGTTTGCGCTCAAACACGCTTTTGATCAGCAAGATGCCGAACAAGAAATCGAATACTGCCGAGAAACACTCGTTGAAGTACAACACGAGCTCGAAGATGCCTACCGCATGACACTTACGTCAGAAGCGGCGACGGGTATTCTGCGTAAAGAAACCATGCGCTTCGATACTTCCAAAGCGAAAAGCTACAAAGTCGGTGCTGCGGTGAATTTAGTGAAACTGGTGATTCTACAGAGTAATATGTCAGTGTCTGAATCTGAGAAAGGTGACAGCCGCTGGGTGTATGTTCCGAAAGATGAATTAGACCGCGTGATCAAAGATGGCCAAGGTGATGTGTATGGTTATGTTAACCAAAACACCAATATGTGCCGCTTGCGCTTTGATGTCGATGCAGAAAGTAACTTGGTGATTCGTGATATTGCTAACCGAGGCATTCTAGTCGGTTTAGTAACGCAAGAAGGCTTAGATATGGAGCGATACGAAAACTGGCTTACTCAAAGTGAAAAAGCAATAAGTCAGTTAAGTGGAGCAGAGCATCACATACGTAAAGTAAAAGCGAACTTCCATGATGCGCTACCGCACAGTTTTGTCGACCCAGAGCTGCCGCGTTCAATGGAATCGAGTTTGCAACACGTAAGCCAGAGGCTTGAATCTATCCAGGGTGAAAGCGAGAAAATTGTTCAGCGCTTTAAGAACTTACCACAGTTTTTCTCGTAAGGAGGCCTCATGTTAGGTGCGGACGGACTCAACTTAGCTTTGATGATTGCAGATTCGGGTATCATCGACAGTGCAGTAAACGACCTAATGGCGCGCTCTCAAGTCATGATGATGGCAGAAAACCGAGGGGTAAAATCCTCAGTAAAAAGCCATCTCTTGAAATGGCGAGGCAACGTGAAAAAGCGCATTACTAAGGTATGTGAAACAGAGCGATTTCAGCAAGAACTCGCCTTGTACCAGGAAGTCATTCACTGGAGTGAAGATGAGTTTTTTGATCGCATAGAAGACGTCATCAAAAAGCTCGAATGGCACTCTGCATTTTACATGCAAGCCCGTCGTATGTTGGAGAAGAATAAAGGGGTTAACAACCCAATGTTCCCACATTACTTTTGCGACCAGTGGTATCAAAGTCTCGCCGATGCTATTAAAAAGGCGCAGTTGAGTGAGTTGGAAGCCAACAAAGAGAAAGTTCTCAACGACCTTTATCAGCGTATGGAAACCATGCGTAATATGGATAAAGTGACGGAGTCTGGTGATGCAGAAAGTGTAGGCCGTTTATGGGATATGGCGTCTGCCAAGTTGAGTAAGACTGACCTTACAGTAATGAAGCGCCATGCCGAGTTTTTGAAAAAGCATAAAGGTTTACAAGAAATCGCCGAGCAACTTGGTCGTATGGCAGGGCAGGTGAATGATCCAGATCTTAACCGTGCGCCTGCTGAAGAGTTGCAAATGGTAGAGGAAAAGAGTGACGAAGCGACCGACGACATTGTGGGTATTCACGAAAGTGACGATTTAAATAAACTCCTCCCAAATGAAACCATGTTTTTGGCATATCCAGAGCTTGAAGTGGTCTTCTATAAACACCTTGTCGACAAGCGTTTGATGAACTATCGAACTCAGGGCAAATCGCGTACGCTGCGAAAAGTAAAAGCGCATCGCCCTGATAACAAAGCGGTTGATATCGAAAAAGGTCCATTTATTGTCTGTGTAGACGCTTCTGGTTCGATGAGTGGGTTTCCAGAACAATGTGCTAAGGCGATGGCTTACGCGCTAATGCAAATTGCCTTAGCAGAACAGCGTGACTGCTACGTCATCATATTCTCTACCGAGCACATTACGTACGAACTGACTAAACAAGATGGTTTGCGCGAAGCGGCTGATTTCCTGACCTATAGCTTTCATGGCGGTACTGATTTGGAACCGACTTTGATTAAATCTATCGATCTGATGAGTGGCGACAAGTACAAAAACGCTGATATGGTGGTGATTTCAGATTTTATTGCACCAAAGCAGCAGGATGAGTTACTCGAAAAAGTAACAGCGCTGAAAGCAAAGAAAAACCGTTTTCATGCGATCAGTTTGTCCAAGTATGGTAATCCGGCGTTAATGTCGATGTTTGATCATGTCTGGTCTTATCATCCTAACGTAGTTGGTCGCCTGCTCAAAAGAGTCAGTAATAGTTAGTTTTGATCGAATCTTCACCTAACTGACTTAAAAGAAAGCAAACAAACGGCAAATGAGTGATTTATGTTTGACTATCTTTTTCGAATCCGTAAAGTAGCAACCAACGCAACGGGGGAGGCCTCTTAATGCGTTAATGTGACGGCGCCTTGGCAGAGTGGCTATGCAGCGGATTGCAAATCCGTGGACCTCGGTTCGACTCCGGGAGGCGCCTCCATATCAAATTGTTCAGATATGGCTCCATACTTTTCAAAATTAGTATTAGTGATATCTCGATGCTTAAAGCATCCACATTAAGCCAGCGAAAGCTGGTTTTTTTGTCTCTGCAGTCTAGGTGGTTCGATTAGTGTGACTCTACTTTCAGCACCAGAAACTGAATCCGCCTACAATACGCTCTTCTAAAGGATTTAATGAAGTAGCATGAGAAATACCGACGATTACATCATCTTTTATCACCTGGTCGAACAAGGCTCGTTCAGTGGCGCGGCTAAGCAAATGGATCTGACCAAGTCTGTGGTCAGTAAACGCATTGCAAAGCTTGAGCAAGATCTCGGTGTTCAATTGCTGTATCGCACTACACGAACAATCAAGTTGAGTGAAGCCGGTCAGTCTTTCTACGAGCATGCGAAATCGGTTTATCAGGCAGTTGCTGATGCTGAAGAGGCCATTGTTGGTTTAGGGCGTAATTTATCTGGTAACATCAAAATTACCGTTCCGACCATTTCTGGTGAATTAATTCTTCCTGCTGTGATCGCTGAATTTAATAACAAATACCCAGACATCAATATCGATATGGAACTTGATAATCGTTTTGTCGATATTGTAAATGAGCGCTTTGATCTTGCAATCAGAACGGGCGTGTTGCCAGACTCTAGCTTAATCGCCAGAAAGCTTGTCGATGTTAACTGGATCGTGTGTGCATCTCCGCAGTATCTCGCCAGACACGGTATACCGAAGCAGCCATCTGAGTTAGAAAAGCATAACTGTCTTGTGTATGCATATCAGGAAACGGGGGCTCGTGAATGGGCTTTCAGGGATGGGGACAGTGTTTATCAGGTGACGGTCGACGGTAATCTTTGTATCAATAACTCGTCCGTATTAAGAAATGTTGCACTACTAGGACAGGGGCTTATCTACGTGCCACGCGTTTTGGTTTATGAAGACTTAGAACAAGGCAGATTGATTCAACTGTTCAAGGAAGAGACCGCGAAGTGTCTTGGTATTTATGCCGTGTACCCTTATACACGGCAGCAGCCAGAAAAGGTTAAGATCTTTATCGACCACCTTTACGCCTGCTTTCAAAGTCAGAAGCACCGTTTTTAACTCCTCAATTATGATCATAAATGCAACATCATCTGTGAGCATGGTGTTGCGTTTACCTGTACGGCAGCTACCTTAAATATCCTTCCCATTAATAAAGTTACGTGACTAAGCCAAATTATCAACGAGTCGAATAACTCGATATTGAGCACATATGTTAAAGAATGGTTTTGATATTGTTTCTTTAGGGAAACAGTCTGTTTCTTTGGTTAAATTGTGCGTATTCATAATTTAAATTATTGAAAAATAAAAAGTAAATATAGTTCGCTTGTTACTAAGTGCGGGTTGTGTGATTTCCATCGATAGACGCAGGAAAAAGGACTGCTTATAGTGAGCCAAACTCAATCAACCACGGCTAATGTGGCGATAAGAATTAGAGATACGGATATGAAACAAAAGCAGCTGATAGAAGCATTCAAAACGATAGTCGGTGAAGACAACGTCCTAACTGATCAAGTTAAAACCAAGTACTACCGCTCAGGTTTTCGCTCGGGTAGTGGTACAGCGCTTGCTGTCGTGTTTCCTAACACCTTATTAGAACAGTGGAAGATCATAAAACAGTGTGTCGAGGCGAACTGCATCATCATTATGCAAGCGGCGAAGACCGGACTTACTGAAGGTTCTGCTCCGAGTGGTAACGATTATGATCGCGATGTTGTTGTTATCAACATTACTAAGATAAAGAGCATTCACTTACTGGATGGTGGCAAGCAGGCTGTCTGTCTACCTGGTGCAAGCTTACATTCACTAGAAAAGTCGCTAAAAGCGGTTAACCGTGCGCCGCACTCTATTATCGGTTCCTCATCGTTAGGAGCGACGGTCGTGGGCGGTATTGCCAATAACTCTGGTGGCGCGTTAGTTAAACGTGGTCCGGCATACACGGAACTGGCGATTTATGCTCAGGTAGATAAAGAGGGCAAACTGCACCTTGTTAACCACCTTGGTATTGAAGGATTAGGTGTCACTCCGGAAGAAATACTGACAAACTTGCAGGAAGGTAACTTCGACCCAGCCAAAATCATCCACAATGACCGTATGGCCTCAGATAAAGAATATGATGAGCGTGTTCGTGATGTTTCTTCGGATATTCCATCACGATTTAATGCAGATGAGCGTCGACTATTCGAAGCCAGTGGTTGTGCGGGTAAACTCGGTGTATTTGCCGTTCGTGTCGACAGCTACCCTGTGCCAGACAAGGAGCAGGTTTTTTATCTTGGCACCAATGATCCTGCTAAGTTGACTAAGTTACGAAAAGACTTCTTATCCAATTTTGAAAACCTGCCTGAGATGGGGGAATATCTGCATCGAGACATTTTCAATATGGCAGAAAAGTACGGCAAGGATGTGTTTCTTTCGATAGACAAATTGGGAACGGATAGGTTACCTAAAATGTTCGCCCTAAAGGCGAAAGTAGAAAACATCTTAGAGCGCGTCCCTTTTGTGAGTAAATACCTGCCAGACACGATTCTGTATTACGCAAGTAAGCTATTCCCGCAGCACTTACCTGAACGCATGTTAGATTACCGCGATAAATACGAACACCACCTGATTCTAAAAATGAGCGATGCTGGTATAGCAGAAGCCGAGCAGTACTTGAAAGAAGTATGGGCGGTTGAAAACGATTGTGATTTCTTCGAATGTACCCCAGACGAAGGTAAAAAAGCGTTCCTACATCGTTTTGCGGCGGCTGGCGCAGCTATTCGTTATGAAACCATTCATCGTCAAGAAGTCGAGGATATCGTCGCACTAGATATTGCTCTGCGTCGTAATGACGAGGAGTGGCTGGAAACCTTGCCTGAAGAGGTAAGTAAGAACCTGGTACAGTCGCTCTACTATGGTCACTTTATGTGTTATGTGTTCCATCAGGATTATGTGTTCAAAAAGGGTACAGATACCAAATTGATGAAGAAGCTGATGCTGGAGCATTTAAATAGCCGTGGTGCTAAGTATCCTGCTGAGCACAACGTCGGCCATTTGTATGAAGCGGAAAACACTCTGCAAAAGTTCTATCATCAGTTAGACCCGACTAATACTTTCAATCCAGGCATAGGTAAAATGGATAAATATAAGCGCAACTGTAACTGCTGCGCCTAGTTCATGACAGCCCTTAGGTGAGCCGATATAAAATGTTAAGCCCTTCCACTTTTCATCGTAGAAGGGTTTTTTGTTTCAGACGTTCAGTAAAATGAGGGTCAATATAGGCTATATCGCACGTACTGCAGCAGCTGCGATAATGCCAGCCGCAATAGCAGGTAGTGGCTTTTTGACGACAAACATCACGACCGCTGTAGACAGGAGTGCCATGCGGGCTCCATTATCACCTTCAACGGCAAGGGGGGCTAATAGTGCTACTAATACCGAGCCCGACATAGCCGTGATAAAACGCTGTACTCGTTCGCTGATCGGAACAAATGACATTATAAATACGCCGCCCCAGCGTGCTACTAAGGTCACCATTCCCATGGCAAAGATAATAACAAGCGTGCCAGCAAAACTGGTTTCTATACTCATGCTTTTTTCTCCTTCCAACACGCTCCTAGTATTCCACCCGCGAAAGCACCAACCACCACGTGGCTGTTCTCAGGTAAGTACCAGTAAGCCAGCAATGAAGAGCCTGCGGCAACGCACCAAATGGCAAATATACGCAAGTTTTTAGGCCCAACGACAACCATAGATAGTAAGAAGCAGCCCATGACCATATCCAGACCAAGGCTTACCGGATCTTTTATCGCGCCACCAAAGTAAATGCCTAACCAAGTACCAACAATCCAGAACCCCCATAATGCTAAACCACCGCCAACGAGCAAACCCAGTCCGGGCTCTTTCTTCGCAAATGCGTTCATTGCCATTGCCCAGTTTGCGTCTGATGCTACTAGCATGACACCGTAACGTTTAGCAGGTGGTAGTTGGCGTAACCATGGGTAAAGTGTTGCGCCCATAAGAAGATGACGTGCATTGATCGCGAATACGGTGATCAGTACCGGAACCAATGGGACCTCAGTTCCCCACATTTCCAACGCCGCAAATTGAGAAGCGCCAGCAAATACGAGTCCACTCATTAGCAATGTCGGAAAAGCGTCTAAGCCAGTTTGTACCGCAGCGACACCGAACGCGAGGCCGAATATCACCACGAACATGGAAAGCGGTAATAGCTGTGTAAACCCACCCCATACATCTAAACGAGTAAACTCGTGTAGTCCTTTAGAAGAAGGATAGAGTTGTTGATTTTCTGTCATAAAGATACCTAGCCAGCAAGAAAAGGGGTTAGCCAAATAAGCTGTTTGTTATGTTTTTGTAAAGCGTATCTCTATCATCAATTGTGGCGGTTTTCAAACACAAACGGTGTTTATAAGAAGATCCAGTATTTGAAGTGCCAGCATCACATAGACTCGATGATACATTACGGCTGAATGAAAATAAGTTGCGAAGGAATTGGAGTAACTCTAATGAGTGAATTATGTTCAGTTTGCGCGCGGTTTATACCGGTCGGATCGCTTTTTAAGCACTTAAATCAAAAGCATAAAATTTTTTGTTGACCAGACAAATTAATCCGTTAAAGTACGCCTCGTTCTCACGGCAAAGCCCTGAAAGAACAAAGCGACACTAGCTCAGTTGGTAGAGCGCAACCTTGCCAAGGTTGAGGTCACGAGTTCGAACCTCGTGTGTCGCTCCAAATTTAAAAGATAACGCAGAAGCGGTATCAAAGATGGTGTTTATCGTACTAAACGGCATCGCAAAGAATTGCGTGCCCTGGTGGTGGAATTGGTAGACACAAGGGATTTAAAATCCCTCGGCGTTCGCGCTGTGCCGGTTCAAGTCCGGCCCGGGGCACCATCAAACAACAGATGTGTGGATTTAAAATTCCGCCGTCGAGCTGACCGGCCGAGTGTCGGACCATCAAGCACGACACGGAGCAACATCTAATCTCTTTTTACAGAGAATCAAGAAAATATTAAAGGCGCCTTGGCAGAGTGGCTATGCAGCGGATTGCAAATCCGTGGACCTCGGTTCGACTCCGGGAGGCGCCTCCACTATTTAGAAAGCCAGTCTCAAGACTGGCTTTCGTCGTTTTGAATTCTCAAAAAATTTTCCATTCTTATTCACGCCAGGTGATAAATAAATCGCATCTTTGTAATCCAGAGAGAGCCTAACAACTGCAGTTTAATGCCATCCTTTTAACCACGAGTAGAATATAAAACCGTCGCGTCAAATTAAATCGCTATAGGTCTTTTTGTTAAGTTATTGATAATATACACAAATAAATATTTACAATTTGTTACATGTCAAGCGTTTACTTTATATTGTTATAATATAACATTTGCTCGTAATTATAATGTTATAACATAACAATAAGGAATGACGTAGTGAATAAGAAGTTGGTCTCTTTAGCTGTTGGTAGTTTGTTTATCTCTCCAGTTTTTGCCGATACGCTTTCTAACCCTCAGATTGGCGTGGTGCTGGATGGATACTATCAAGACGGTGAGCGCAACAATTCTGAGCGAGAAGAAGGTTTTGGTCTTGGGCATACAGAGCTCAATCTGTCGGCAAATATTGATGACAAGTTTTTTGGTGCATTAACGGCGGTTCTTGAGAGTCATAGTGATGAAACTGAACTGTTGCTAGAAGAAGCATTTATTGAAACTCTGTCTCTGCCATACGGCTTGAATGTGCGTGGTGGTCGATTCTTGTCTGATTTCGGTTACCTAAACAGCCAACACATGCATAGTGACAGCTTCGTAGAGCGACCAATCGCTTACCGTACTTTCCTGGGGTCGCATTACTACGATGACGGCGTGCGTGCCAACATCGTGTTGCCAACCGATCTATATGTAAAATTCGCAGTGGAAGCATTGAGTGGCGATAAAATGTCTTCCGTTGAAGATGGTTCAGAAGTGGGCGTGTATACCACAACGTTAACGCTAGGTGATGACTTTTCCGAATCATCAAGCTGGCAGCTTGGTTTGAGTTACTTACGCAATGAAAATGGCAAAGTAAAAGAGTTCGAAGACTATGATCACGACCATGAGGAAGAGCACGATCATGAACACGATCATAGCCATGGCGCAGTCGTAACTGGTTCTAATCTCTATGGCGCTGACTTTGTATGGAAGTGGGCTCCAGATGGGAACTACAAGTACCGCAACTTTACGTTATCTGCGGAATACATGTTGTTGGACGGTGTGGTAGATAGTAAATTTAAAGACGACGCAGAATCACCAGACGACCTAAGTGCTTATTATGTATCGGGTGTTTACCGCTTTAACCCAAGTTGGTCAGCAGGTGTGCGTTACGGAGAAGCTGAAAGCTATGATGGTCATGCGCATGGTGATCACATGCATTTCACCGCGCTTGAAGATAAAGAGCTTGACGCCATGATCGCGTGGGACTCTTCTCATTTCGGTACTGTCCGCGCCCAATATTCCCGAGTTGAGAACCAGGACAGTGAAAAAGACAATGTATTCACTGTGCAATATGTAATGACATTCGGAGCGCATGGTGCTCATGCATTCTAAGCTAATTTTTGTTAAGCGCAGTTTAGTAATGATAGCGGCAGGAGCTGCTGTCATTGCTTCACCAGCAAAGGCACTGAACATTTTTGTTTGCGAGCCTGAGTGGAAAGCGTTCCTGGCAAGTCACGCGCCAGATGCAACGATATATTCGGCGACCACAGCCAGACAAGACCCGCATTATGTACAAGCGAGACCATCTTTGATAGCGAAGATGCGTCAAGCGGATATGGCCATGTGTTCTGGGGCTGAATTAGAGGTGGGCTGGCTACCAATGTTGCAAACACTTAGCAGTAACGGTGCGGTACAAAATGGTACGCCGAGCATGATTTACGCGACCGATTTCGTCCGTATGTTAGACACTCATGATCATGTCGACCGAAGCATGGGTGATATACATGCACACGGAAACCCACACGTGCAGTTTGCAGCGAATGATATGATCCCACTTTCCCGTGCAATCACAGAGCGCTTGAGAGCCATAGATCCAGACAATGCTCAGAGTTACCAGTTCAACGGCATTAAATTCCGCGCACATTGGCGTCAAAAGCTCAATGAATGGAATGAAAAAGCCACACCTTTACAGGGGAAGCGAGTAGTGGGCTATCACGAGACATATCGTTATCTTTACGAGTGGTTGGGGATAGAGCAAATTGCAGATCTTGAGCCGAAACCGGGCATCTCACCAACCACATCACATCTACAATCGTTAACCAAGTTGGATGCGGATACATTCGATGCGATTGTTTACTCATCTCATCAAGACCAACGTCCGGTCAATTGGCTGCAACAGCGCACGGGGAAGCCTGTTATTGTGTTGCCATTGACGGTAATGGATACTCAGAGTCTTGATGGAATGTATGACCAGGTGATTGATAACTTGCTTAATGCCTTAGTTGTCCCTGTCCCTGAGAAGATCTAAAAAATGGTTGAGTACGCATGGTTACTGCCGGCTGTTTTATGTGGGCTGATTGCCTTGGTCGGAAACGTGGTGCTTGGCCAGCAAGTGCTAAAACGTCAGATCATTTTCATCGACTTAGCCGTAGCACAAGTGGCGGCATTGGGCGCGGCTTTGAGTCACTATTGGTTAAGCCAATACACTTTGTTTTCAGATTCGTTCTTTGGAGAAATGCTCTGGCCTTGGGTGATGTCATTGTTGCTATGTGGCGTGATTGCTTTGATGGAAAAACGTTACCGAGAGTATTTAGAGCCAATGATTGGCAGTTTGTTCGTGGTGTCGGCATCGCTTGCCATTTTACTGGTGAGTAAAGACCCGCATGGTGCCGATTTTATTAAAGGTATTCTGAACGGCCAATTACTTTGGTCAACATGGAATGACGTTTGGCCTTTAGCGCTGATAACTGCCGCGATGCTAATTTTGGTCTGGCTTAAACCTGAATTTATGTTGGGTAATGGCTTTTATCCTATCTTCGCCCTTTTAATGCCTATTACGGTGAAGCTGACGGGGATTTACCTAGAGTTTGCCTTGTTGGTGATCCCTGCTCTGTGCGCTGCTGCGTTGAAGGGGGCTCGATTCTTCGTTGCCAGTATTAGCATTGGAGTAGTTGGTATTCTATCTGGGATTGCGGTATCTGCTTATTACGATTTACCGAGTGGTGCGAGCATTGTGATTACCTTATTCATCGCAGGGTTGTTGTTTAATCTATTGGTTCAGCCTCTAATGAAAGGCGTTAAAGCCGGTCATCCTCCTTCAGCTAAAGCTTAAAAAAACATACAGCCTTGGACAGTCAGTTAGTTTGTGTTTATCAGTGGCGTATCGCTTAGCGTTCATCAAAGAAGTCTTTATTGCGGATATACTTGCTCATCAAATGATAAGAGAAAGGTCGCAGCAACCAACTGATTAATGAACGCCCTAATCGAATCATTGTTGGTGTATTCTCGTAAATTCTACCGTTATATAGCCATAACATTTTGCCGACGTGCCAGTATAGAAAGGGGACTGGTGGCATAAACGTCACAATATCGATATCGCAACATATACGATAGGTTTTATGCCCCAACTGATAGCGTTTTTTAAACGTCCAGTCACCGATAGCGGGTTGTCCAAATGTGACTACGCGCTTAATACTTTTTGGGTGCTTGCGCTCAATATAATCGGCAAACACACTACCAATAGCGCCACCTGAAGAGTGACCAGTAATGGTAATACGTTTACCTTCTAGGATAAGGGGAACGATGGTGTCCTCTAACCGTTCGATGACACTCAAGCCTAAACGATCCTCATTTCTACTGGGCATACTTTCTTGAAATAACAGGTGATAAAATCCAGCGTGAATTCGATATTTAAGGCCTAATCGATGGCAGCTTCTGGTCCACATAGCGAAGTTTAGTAACCAATCAGAAAGGCTGTGAGATCCTTTGATGACAACAACAACCTCCTCTCGCTCTTTACTCCAGAGTACACGAATCATGATTTTGCCGTGTTGGTTTTTAATGACCCTCTGACCGTTGGGATCGAATCCGTAACGGGTTTGTTTAAAAACGCGTGGATAAGCCAGATTGCATAACACGGCGTAACGTTCGTACTGGTATCGTTTTAATGGTTTCACGTTATCTTACTTAGTTTTGCCCAATACGACACTGTAGAGCGAGATTATGAAGAATACGTGAAAAGCCATGTAAGAGAGAACAAACTCTATCGCATGATGCTTACCTAAACGCGGTACAGATCCAAAGCGGATGATTGTTGGAGGAATTCGTGGAACTGCTTTACATCACTTATGATTATCTCGCGAGTTTGTTTGTGTTGGCTTTTAAGTGCGTTAATTAACGCTTTCAGCGCCTTTCTCTCTTGTTTTTGCTTGGTCGATGCTTTTCTCAGGTGATAGAAGAAAGTGATTTGTGTGGCGGTATCATTAAAGTCACCGAGCTTATCTTGCAGCGATTTGAGGTGTTTAACATTATCTTTGTGCTGATCTTTCGAATAGAGTGTCGAAAAGCACTCTAGAAGATAGCGTAGTGATTTGCATTTTATTCTCAATGCGTGGATGATCTCGTCCTGACTTGTATCGGAAATCTTGTTGATCGCTTTACTCACTTGCTGAAATTGCGTCAAAATTTTTTTGTTTGCAAAACTTAAGGGATTCACTGTTTCGCAGTGACTTTCGTTTTGTTGAGCACGGTAGAGACTATTTTCAATCAATATTGATGTGCTAAGGTAGGTACTACTTCTTAACCAATCAGCCACCTTCTGCTGCTCTTCAAATTGGTGATCGTCTATGATAGAAAAAATACCCTCTAGTGATGCCTTCTGGTTAGGAAGCATCGCTAGGTAACGTGGTTTGTCATTTACGAACACATCGAGATCGCGCAACAAATTGGTTTTTTTCATCATTAACTTTAAGTTTGGTTTGATGATTTTTTGATCAAATGGCGGTAGGAGATCTTTTAACAAAAGACACAGCGAGCGAATACGTCTCAGTGAGACACGGTATTGGTGATTGAACTCGGGATCTTGACCAAGGATTACGCCTTCCTCCAGGGACTTTGCATAGTCAAATTCGCTGATAAGATAGTTAGGAAGTATAAAGTGAAGGTCAGAATCAAAATACAACGGTAAACGAGACGGTGGCCTTTTATACATGGTCAGAAACTCCCATACCCAGATGCTTTAGATAGTTAAATGGTATACCTAAATGCGAAATTCTTCGAGGCGAGGGGTATTGATTAGTCGTAGTGGATACGTCTTAAAGCGTCTAGGTGTTTAGCCGAACTTCTGCATATAGTCATGATAAATGATAACTTGGTTGCGACCATGGTGTTTAGCGTCGTACAAAGCTTTGTCCGCTTCTTCAAGCAACGCTTCAAAGTTGTCTTGCTGATTGAAAGCTGCTACGCCAATGCTAACCGTTAAATTGATCAGGTTACCATGAGAAAGGCAGGGGCTCTTTTCAATCAATATTCGAATCCTATTCGCAATTTCTTGTGCTTTTTTGGCTTCGGTCAAAGGCAAAATAACGGCAAACTCTTCGCCACCTATTCGACCAAAGGTATCGGACTTCCTCAGTCCCGTACGACACACTTGAGTGAAGTGTGTCAATGCTTTATCACCGACACTATGTCCAAACTGGTCATTAATATTTTTGAAATAATCGATATCCAAAACCAAAACGGAAAGCTGTTTTTCTGCTAGTAGGCGACAGGTATTAAATTCGGTGACACCCATCATCATAAAGTAGCGCCGGTTCTTCACCTTTGTTAAAGGGTCTGTCGTCGCTTCTTCAAACAATTGCCCCTCATATTCTTCACGGCTGACTTGTTCTTTCTTCAAAATATACATCGTCACAGCAGTAATAATGAAGGCAAACAAGATAGTGATGAGAGTGATGGTGGGGATGATCGCTTTGCTTGGAACATGAGGCTGCCAAGACAAGTAGCCAACGACACGACCGGAAGGGGAGTAGAGCGTCATAAAGCTTGTAAGATCATCTGGGCTTTTGATCAGATTGAGACCAAATAGCTGATAGTCGTTTTCAAGAGTTCGGAGGTAGTCAGCATCAATCCGCTTCCCTAACGCCAAGTACGTTCCGTCGTGGGGTTTATTATCCTTTTCACTGACAAAGGGGCCACCAACAATGTGATATACATCTTGGCCAATGCGGTAAAAGCCGTTTGTGAGTTTCTTTGCGGTATTCAGTTGTTTGGATACACTCATCAACTCAAGAAGTGGCCCTTTTAAGTCTTTATAGCTGATGGTTTGAGCATCGATACTTTTTATTAGGTAAACTTCTTGGTCCTGCTGAGTCACTGCGACGCTGAAATCAAAATCGTGCTTACCCATTAGGTAGTCACCAGAATTCATTTTGACCCACTCTAAGTCCCTTTCGATCTCTATTTTTTGGTAGGCCTGGTCCCAGAACGAATATTCTTCGAGGGAGTCTCTTGCGTATCGCTTCTCAAGCTTTATCGCTAAATGCACTCTATGCGCTAATTCATCAGCTGCAAGGTCATCTAATGAATTTAAAAAGAACACAAGACAACCAAACACAGAAACCACCATGACACATAAAAGCCAAGTTATCGTGCGCATCAATGACTTAGCGGGTAAGAATGTCCGTGTTTGCAGTTTCGTCATGTTTATTGAAGTAGTCTAGGGTTGGAGTCGGTCAATAATAAGTCGCTACATTAGCACAGCATGATGTTTATTTACCATATTCATCCGGGAGGGTATGGTTCATCGATATTTATTAAACATCATAAGGAGTAAGTAAAAATGTCATTTTCGAAAGGCTATTTTCTCAAACATGATGGTTCAAACAAAAAAATAATCTCACCAACTAGCGAAGTAATGAGAAAGATTGTAAAGCCGTGCTTATCAACAAGATGACCGTTGATATTGATTTGGGCCGGGTACTGCGTGTGAAATATACGTTCGGGAATGGTTTTTAACCACTTGAATCAAAAAGATAACTTTTTAGTTGACGGTTAATCTCAATAGGTTAAAGTACGCCTCGTTCTCACGGCGAAGGTCGTTGAGGAGGATGGTGTCTAACCCATCGCATGATTGCGTTGCCCTGGTGGTGGAATTGGTAGACACAAGGGATTTAAAATCCCTCGGCGTTCGCGCTGTGCCGGTTCAAGTCCGGCCCGGGGCACCATCTTATAAAAATGATGTGTGGATTCAATATCCCGCCGTCGAGCTGACCGGCCGAGTTTCGGACCATCAAGCACGGCCCGGGCACCATCAAAACATCTATAAAAGGCGCCTTGGCAGAGTGGCTATGCAGCGGATTGCAAATCCGTGGACCTCGGTTCGACTCCGGGAGGCGCCTCCAAAATTCTTAGAACCAGTCTATATGACTGGTTTTTTTGTGTCTCTGATTTGTGCTCGTATGTAATTGCTGATTAATGGCTATTTATACTTGTCAGTAAGTTAAGTGAGTTCGATAAACGCGACGCCATTCTTGCCGTTCTTCTTTATCTCATACATGGCGGCATCGGCTTTTTGATATATCTCTTCGAAGTTACCCGTACTTGCCTGGAAAATACACACGCCAATACTTAATCCAACGTTCAGTGCGTTTTCAGAGTCTAGATTTATGATGGACTGCATGGTGGAAGGCACGCAGGTTAAAAGCCGGTCACACAACTCACCCAGTTCTTTTCGAGAGGACTCTTTACATAGGATTACGAACTCGTCACCACCGATACGAGCAATTTGTGCGTCAGTTGGTGTGAACTCTTTGAGACTGTTCGCAATACTAATCAATAAACTGTCACCAGCGTGGTGACCCAGTTCGTCGTTGACGGTTTTAAAATTATCCACATCGAAAAAGATGAGAGAGCGTTTAATTGATTGGCACAGATCAGCGTTATCTTTAAAGCATTTTTCCATGGCACTTCGATTAAGTAATCCGGTAAGCGGATCGCTATTGGCGAGTTTAGCCAGTTGCTGCTCGTAGCGTTTTTCATTAGTAATGTCGATGTGGGTACCCATCATACGAAGTGGGGAGCCATCATCTGCGTACTCTACAATCCGGCCTCTGTCGGAAACCCAACTGTCAGTCCCATCTTTATGTATCATGCGGTGAACGACTTGGTAGAGATCGGTCTTCCCTGCTAGGTGATCCTCAAATGCACCAACAGCGAGATCGTAATCCTCTGGATGCAGATTGTTTTTCCAGGTTTCGACCGTGGCAGTCAGTTCGTGAGGCTGATAACCCAACATTTTTCCCCATTGCATATTGAAAATCGTTAATGTGCCGGAGGGGATATGTTGTTCCCACAGACAAAGTCCATTGCTGTCTAGTGCTGCATTCAGTTTTTCTTGCAGGCGAGCATTTTCACGTTTGAGTTGTTCGTTTTCTTTTTCTAATTGCTCTATTTGCTTTAAATACGCTTCCATGTTCCGATTGTGACGGTTTTCGATGCATTCAATATACGAAACATATCGATAGCTTTCTATTAACTTTGATAGGTTGAGTAGAAAATATCAGAGAATGGTTTTGAATATGCAGAATACTGGAGCTGACGAGAAAGGCGCTCCTGGTGCAAAGTTATTGATGTTCCTTTGCACCGGGACAACTGAGGTTAGCGGGTTAGGGCACCACTTTGCTCAGATTGAAAGGTAACATTGACGATCTCAATGGTTTTCGTTTGCTGGTTTGGCATTGGCCAGTCGAGTTTTTGTCCAATAGAAAGGCCGATTAACGCGCTACCTACTGGAGCGAAAATCGAGATATCGTCACTGCTTTTCAGATCTTGTGGGTAAACAAGTGTTCTGGTCAGTACTTTCTCATCACCAGAGAACTTAAACTCCACCGTAGAGTTCATACGAACGACGTTGTCCGGCATTTCTTCTGGATCCAGAACGACAGCTCTATCAAGTTCTTCTTCCAGCTTGACTAACTCTGCAGCGACACTTGGCATCTTGTCCAGCATCGCTGTGATTCTATTGATATCTATGTTTGATATATAGATAGGGTTGCTTTCTGACATTTTCTAACTCCAAAAACAAAAGGCCGCCTCATAAATATGGGACGGCTTTAATATGTCTAATAGGGTGTATATCACATGATTTACAACGTGAATGAGTTTTGATTCTAGTCCCTAAAGTACCTATTAGCCAGTAAAAGTTTTTTATTGATAAGATTGATTTTTATTTATAAATCAAAGGGGTTACATGTTTGAAGATAGATGAAAGTTAATGAATTAAATTACTCTTATCAATGTTTGTAAATGTTCAATTATATGTTTCTAAATTACTATATTTTATTGAAATTGCCTGTAAATAAAGAGGTCTACCCCTTTAGGGTAGTTTAAAAATGTAATTGATTTACATCATGTATTAATTTTCTTACACAAATGACAATGAGCTCAGTGATAAAAACCTAACCCTTAGGAATTATAATGAGCAAGTTGAAGCTAGTAGTCATCGGTAACGGTATGGTAGGGCATCGTTACATTGAAGACTTAGTCGAGAAAGCGGATGTCTCCGAGTTGGATATCACCGTTTTCTGCGAAGAACCACGAGTTGCCTACGATCGTGTGCACCTTTCCTCTTACTTTTCACATCACACTGCCGACGAACTTTCATTGGTAAAAGAAGGTTTTTACCAGAAACATGGCATCAATATGTTGATTGGCGAACGTGCCATCAACGTTAACCGTGAAAACCGTATTGTGTATTCAAATACAGGCCGTGAAGTTCAATACGACAAGTTGATTCTAGCGACTGGCTCATTTCCCTTTGTTCCACCTATCAAAGGCCATGAAAGTAAAGATTGCTTTGTTTACCGTACTATTGAAGATCTCAAAGCGATTGAAGCATGTGCGAAGAACAGTAAATCAGGTGTGGTCATCGGTGGTGGTTTACTAGGTCTTGAAGCGGCGGGCGCGCTAAAAGCGTTAGGTGTGCAAACGCATGTTGTTGAATTCGCGCCAAAACTGATGGCAGAACAACTTGACCTTGCGGGCGGTAATCAACTGCGTCAAAAGATCGAGCGTATGGGCGTGAACGTTCACACCAGCAAGAACACGCTTGAGATTGCTCCAGAAGGTGAAAACGCACGCAATGTGATGCGTTTTGCTGACGGTACAGAGTTAGAGACTGACTTCATTGTTTTCTCTGCGGGTATCCGCCCCCAAGACAAACTTGCTCGTCAAATGGAATTGGAAGTGGGTGCGCGCGGCGGTATCGAGGTCAATGACCACTGTCAGACCTCAGATAAAGACATTTACGCAATCGGTGAATGTGCTTCTTGGAATGGCATGTTCTATGGCCTTGTCGCGCCAGGTTACAAAATGGCAACCGTCGCAGTTGATCATCTGTTAGGTAACTCTGAAAGCAAATTCCAGGGCGCAGACATGTCTGCAAAACTGAAACTGCTTGGCGTAAAAGTAGGTTCAATCGGAGATGCGAATGGTCGTACTGAAGGTTGTAAGAGCTACGTTTACCAAAACGAAGAGCAAGAAGTTTACAAACGCCTGATTGTCTCTGCAGATAACAAAAAGCTACTTGGTGCGGTGTTAGTTGGTGATACGTCTGACTACGGTGATTTACTGCAGCTCATGCTAAACGAAATCGACCTACCAGAGCATCCGGATGCGCTTATCCTGCCTGCACACGCAGGTGCTGAGAAACCAGCACTGGGTGCCGATGCGTTACCTGAAAGTGCGGTGATCTGTTCATGTTTTGATGTGACAAAAGGCAAAATTGCACAAGCGGTAGCGGATGGCCACCACACATTGGGCGACATTAAAGCCGTAACCGGTGCAGGTACTGGTTGTGGTGGTTGTATTCCTCTTGTGACTTCGGTACTTAATGCAGAGCTTGCGAAGTCTGGCATTGAAGTGAAGAACGACGTATGTGAACACTTTGCGTACTCTCGTCAGGAGTTGTTCCATCTTATTCGCATTGAAGAAATTAAAACCTTCGACGAGCTACTAGAGAAGTACGGTAAAGGTTACGGCTGTGAAGTATGTAAGCCGTTAGCAGGTTCTATATTGGCGTCTTGCTGGGGTGAGCACATCCTTCAGCCACAACTGGTTAAGTTACACGACACCAACGATAACTTCCTGGGTAACATTCAAAAAGACGGTACTTACTCTGTGATTCCACGTATGGCTGGTGGTGAAGTAACCCCTCAAGCCTTAGGCTCGCTAGCAGCCGTCGCAGAAGAGTACAACTTATACACCAAAGTGACAGGCGCTCAACGTATTGGTTTGTTTGGTGCGCAAAAAGACGATCTCCCAGAGATCTGGCGCAAGCTAATCGACGCTGGTTTTGAAACGGGTCAAGCGTACGCAAAAGCCCTTCGTATGGCTAAGACGTGTGTGGGTTCTACCTGGTGTCGTTACGGTGTTCAAGATTCGGTTGGGCTGGGTTCATTCATCGAAAACCGCTACAAAGGCATTCGTACTCCACACAAGATGAAGTTCGGTGTGTCTGGTTGTACTCGTGAGTGTGCCGAAGCGCAAGGTAAAGACCTTGGCATCATCGCAACAGATGCTGGTTGGAACATGTACGTGTGTGGTAACGGTGGTATGAAGCCTCGTCATGCAGATCTGTTAGCAAGCGATCTGGATAAGGAAACGCTAATTAAATACATCGACCGTTTCATGATGTTCTATATCCGTACGGCTGCGCCACTACAGCGTACCTCAGTTTGGATGGAAAACATGGAAGGTGGCGTCGACTACCTACGTGAAGTGATCGTAAACGACAAACTTGGCATTAATGATCAATTAGAAGCAGACGTAGCGAAGCTAGTTGACGAGTACGAGTGTGAGTGGACAGCAACCATCAACGATGAATCACAACTGACTCGCTTTGCACACTTTATTAACTCAGATAAACGCGATGAAAACGTTGTGTTTGTACCTGAGCGCGAACAGCACCGCCCGGCGACCTTCACGGAGAAACACCCTGAAGCGAAAGGCGACATCCTACACGTAGCCATGACTGAAGCTTAAGGGAAGGTAGATTATGTCATTTGAAAAAATCTGTCACATCAACGATATCGTACCGGGTACTGGTGTTTGTGCACTGTTTAATGGTCAGCAAGTTGCGGTATTTCGCCCGACTGAAGCCGAAGACGTGTTGGCAATCAGCAATACCGACCCGTTTTTCCAGTCAAACGTGTTATCGCGTGGTTTGATTTGTCAGCACCAAGGTGAGCTTTGGGTAGCAAGTCCGCTTAAAAAGCAACGTTTTAACCTAACAACCGGTGTTTGCATGGAAGACGAAGGTTTTAGTGTGAAAGCGTACAAAACACGTGTTACCAATGGTGACGTGGAGATACAAGCTTAGCGAATATGCCCTCCTCAAAAGAGGAGGGCATTATTGAATGCTTAGATTTAATAGGTAAGGGCTTCCCGGAGGTCGCTTCTGGGAGGACACCGAGAAATGACCACGACAACCGTGGGTCGTAATTGGGAAGCCTTTCTCTATTCAATCTCTAACTTTTAACTTTCATTTTTGAATAAGGACACGTTCATGTCTACAGACTTTAAACCAGCTGAGTTCGTGCAAACTATGATCAACGTTGGTGAAGCAAAAACCAATACTAGCACTCGAGATCTGCTGTTACGCGGTACGATGGCAGGTATTATTCTTTCTCTGGCGGTTGTTGTCGCAATAACGACCATTGTGCAGACAGGAATGGGTGTAGTAGGGGCCTTGGTCTTCCCGGTTGGGTTTGTCATCCTAAGTGTAATGGGCTACGACCTGGTTACTGGCGTATTTGGCCTTGCTCCACTGGCTAAGTTTGCAAACCGTCCGGGTATTACTTGGGGTCGTATTTTACGTTGTTGGGGACTTGTTGGTTTAGGTAATCTTATCGGCTCTCTTATCGTAGCTTACCTAGTCGCGATTTCTCTTACCGGTAACTTCTCTTTGGAACTCAATGCTGTAGCGAAGAAATTTGTCGCGGTATCAACGGCACGTAGCCTTGGCTTTGAAAACATGGGAATGGACGGATGGATCACCTGCTTTGTACGCGGCATCTTCTGTAACCTAATGGTGTGTTTAGGCGTAATTGGTAACATGACTGCACGCTCTGTATCTGGCCGTGTTGCGATGATGTGGTTCCCAATCTTCATCTTCTTTGCTCTTGTGTTCGAGCATACCGTGGTAAACATGTTCCTATTCCCACTGGGTATGATTTTAGGTGCCGACTTTGGTATTGCAACTTGGCTGAACTTCAACCTTATTCCAACCATTTTAGGTAACATTGTTGGTGGTTTGGTGATGACATGTCTGCCACTGTACTTAACGCACGCAAAAACTGCACCTTCTCTAACTGCGGAAACAGAAGTAAAAGCAGAGCCAGCAATGGCTAAATAATTCGCTTGTTATGGTCCCGCTACTTGATGGGTGGGACCATTCTTTACTCTTAACTTTCGCTATATATTTTATAGGTTTAGAGATAAAAAGTAATAACTCCTTAGAGTGGTTTTAGCCCTAAGAGCTTGGTGAGAGTGTTACTCTTTATATCTAAATTTCTCAATAGGCCATTTTATGACTACCATTCACACCTCGTTAAACAGCGGTTTTGTTTCACTTGTTGGTGCAGGTCCTGGCGACCCGGATTTACTCACCGTAAAGGGCTGGAAAGCGATTCAATCTGCGGAGGTGGTGGTTTATGACCGACTGGTGTCGAAAGACATATTGGCGTTGGCTGATACACGTGCAGAAATGATCTACGTGGGTAAGAAGCTAGATTTTCACTGTGTACCGCAAGAAAGCATTAACCAGATTTTGGTGCAGAAAGCGCAGGAAGGTAAACGAGTTGTTCGCTTAAAAGGTGGTGACTCATTTATCTTCGGCCGTGGTGGTGAAGAGCTAGAAGAGCTTGCAGAGCACGGAATCAAATACCAAGTGGTTCCGGGTATCACTGCGGCGGCAGGAGCAACCGCATACGCAGGTATCCCACTAACGCATCGAGATCACGCTCAAAGTGTTCAGTTTATTACCGGTCATGTTCAGAAAGATGGCCGGGAGATTGAATGGCATTCATTAGCGCAGTCTAACAATACACTGGTGTTTTACATGGGTCTAAAACAGAGTGGGTATATCATGGATAAACTCATTACTCATGGTATTGAGCCAGACATGTCATGTGCAATTATTGAAAATGGTACCCGACCAGAGCAACGTGTACTTCTCGGTAAATTAAAAGAATTATCCTATATGGCCGAGCAAGCTGAAAGTCCGGCACTGATTGTGGTTGGAAGCGTTACGCAACTGCATAGTAAGTTGGCTTGGTTCCCTCAGGATATAAACGTTTAAATTTTGCAGGGGCTGCTTTGGCTTTGCATTTCTTGTTTACGCATTGGCATTTCGTCAATTAACTCGTTGATGAATTGCCAATCGGTTTCTGCGCCCCAGCGATACTTTTCTTGTCCATCTTTACCGAGCAAAATAGCCGTGTATTCGCCCTGTTTTACATCGTATTTCTTCGATAAAACAGAGACATCCAGCTCTTCCAATAGCCCCTTAGGAAACGTAAAACCATCCTCGGCTATGACTAAAGTGACGACGTCACGCTCTTCAAGTTCACATTCGTTCATTAATGTCTCGAGTAGGAACTGTTTAACGCGCGCATCGTTTGCTGGCGCGAAGAAAAGTACGCTGCGATGTGGCCAGTATTGAACGTAAGAAGGGTAGCTAAAGGTGAACGGTGATACCAATCCTAAAAGTAGTATCAAGATGATTGCTTTATTCATGACAGATCCTTTACCTGCTAACTCTTCCGTTTATACGTTAAGTTTAGTGGAAATGGCTCATTGTGCTTTTTTACAAACTGGCTTAGGGTAGGCAGCAAACTAACTATGTATAGAAAGAAATGACTTTGGAAAGTAAACAAAAGATCGCGATTCTGGTTGATGTACAGAACGTGTATTACACCTGTCGTGAAGCCTACCGCAGTAACTTCGATTACAACCAGTTTTGGTATGTTGCTACGCAAGGCAAGGAGGTCGTCAGTGCGAAGGCTTATGCGATTGCGAGTAATGATCCTAAGCAGCGCCAGTTTCACCATATCCTCAGGGGGGTTGGTTTTGAGGTAATGTTAAAGCCTTATATCCAGAGACGTGACGGTAGTGCAAAGGGTGACTGGGACGTCGGTATTACTCTAGATGCAATCGAGATTGCTGCTGATGTTGATGAAGTTATTCTTGTTTCCGGTGATGGTGACTTTAGTTTGCTGGTGGAACGCATTCAACAGCGTTACAACAAGAAAGTCACGGTTTACGGTGTTCCGAAATTGACATCTCAAACTCTAATTGACTGTGCAGACACTTTCGTTGAAATCGACGAGAATTTTCTGCTTTAAACAGTCAACAGAAGAGATGATGGCGGGAGTGCAAGCTTCAGACATGAAAAAAGACGAGTCATTTCAGGCGTACGCTTTGTACAATGACTCGCCTTTATTCAAATTGGAACAACTATGATGGGATGATCATTTGCCCTAGTACGTAACCCAAACAACAAGCGCCAATCACACCAATCAGACCTACCGCCATAAATGAGTGGTTGAAATACCATTTACCGATCTTCGTCGTACCAGACGTATCGAAGTTAACGGTTGCGATATCAGAAGGGTAATTAGGGATGAAGAAGTAACCGTATACCGCCGGCATCAAACCAATCAACAAGGCAGGATCCAGCCCCAAGCCCAAGCCAACAGGTAGCATCATACGGGCTGTTGCGGCTTGCGAGTTAACCACTACAGACACGATGAATAGCGCCAGTGCGAATGTCCAAGGATAGTCGGTTACCATCTCAACAATACCGGATTTGAATTGTGGCATTGCGTATTGGAAATAGGTATCAGACATCCAGGCGATACCAAAGATTGCAATAGCAGCCACCATACCCGATTTGAAAACGACACCATCAGGCACTCTACGCGGATCGGTTTTCGTTGCCAGCAGAATAATACCACCAAAGCAGAGCATCATCATTTGGATGACGACTGCCATGCTGATTGGTTTTTCACCGTCGACTATCGTGCGAACTTCCGGCCACATCGCGATAACGACAATAACCAAGATAGCCGAAATGAACATAAGTACGGAATTACGAGCACTGGTTGGAAGCACCTCGTCTAATGACGTCGCGGTTGTGGTTAAGATCTTTTCACGCCACACCGGATCTTTCAGGCGGTTTTGATATTCTTCATCGTCTTCTAGCTCTTTACCACGTTTCAAGCTGTAAAGTGACATTAGCAGTGTACCAAATAAGGTCGCTGGTACCGTTACAAGCAGAATTGAAAGCAGGGTAATTTCATGCTGAATATCCGATAACTGCGCTAAATAGTAAACCACTGCGGCTGAAATTGGAGAAGCCGTGATCGCAATCTGAGAAGCAACGGAGGCAGCTGCCATTGGTCGCTCGGGACGAATTCCATTTTTAAGTGCTACGTCACCAATGATCGGCATGATTGAATATACAGCATGGCCGGTACCTAACAAAAAGGTCATAAAGTAAGTAACAAAAGGGGCTATCAAGGTCACACGTTTAGGGTTTTTACGCAGCAAGCGCTCGGCGACTTGCAGCATATATTTTAAACCGCCAGCCGCTTCAAGGATCGATGCACATGTCACAACCGCTAAAATGATTAGCATCACCGTAACGGGAGGAGAGGTTGGTGGCATTTTGAAAATGAATACTTCGATCACCAGACCGATGCCAGAAACGACCCCGAGCCCGATACCGCCATACCGTGAGCCGATATATAGCATCACGAGCAAAAATAGAAACTCTAGATACAACATGAGTGGATTTCCTTATGCAAAACAATTGTTTCCATTGTTTCTGCATTTTCGGGAAAAGTACTTTATGTTGTTCACATTACTTCATATGACTATTAACAATGTTCAAGAACGAGTATCAACTCACGCTACAGGCTTCATCTGTTAACATTTGTTTATCGATGTGTTTTGATAGTGTTTGTAAAAAGGTCATCTAGTGCGTAAAAATGCGACGCACTTTGAATAATTGTTGTGATTTCCCCGGGATTTTCGTAACCAAATATGTCACTACAGGTTTCTAGGCACAGAGTTTTATCGAATTGTGTGGCTTTAAAAAGTGAACGCAAAAGATAATGGTTTGCATTTATATTAATATTTAAGTATAAAGATACAGCTTATCTTCAATCAAACTGAACAGTCATGTCCGAGTCATTCTTTCCGCAACTTTTCCAAACAACAAATGCTGTAACGCCGTATCTGCATGGTGAATTGGGCAATGTAAACCAAGGCGAGATTCATACTGACAATGACATTAACCCAATTATTCAGGATTTATACCAGCAGCTTTCCGAGGCGTATCCGGAAGCGGGCAAAGCTTATTGGCTGACGAGAACTTGGGATTTATTATGTTGGCAACCCGTGTACGTGGCATTGATATCCATTTATCATTTTCGTTCTCTACCGAACCTTTATGCAATGGCTCAATCTGTTAAGCCATGTTTTGTCACTGGTTATCGATTTGAAGATGAATCTCTGGTTCAAGGGGATTACAAAACACTAATAAGCGCCGCTGGGGCTCAGATAAGATCGCTCTTCGACTACTACCAAATCCAAATGAGTGAATGGACCCGGATTCGCCCGGGATTTACTCATCAATTAATATCAGATGGTATTTTGGCTGGATTAATGAGATTGCAGCAGCACTTTCCACAAATGACCAACGCAATGATAAGAGAGCATGCTGTACTATGGCTTGAAGCACTTGATTTAGATACCGAGAACGTGCATTCACTGTATGAGCAATCTGTAGAGCATCCACTGAAGTTGGTGAGAAAAAGTTGTTGCTTGGTATATAAATGTGAAGGTAGAGAGCTTTGCGAGAATTGCCCTAGACTAGCAAAAAACAAAAAGCTTATTGCGGAAAAAGTGATGAAGATCAACCTAGTTAATTGATTACTAGTATATTTTTCCTAGTTAGATAAGAGCCGCTGTTATGCGGCTTCTTTTATGCTTCGTCACTAGGTTCCGTTTTTGCACTTTGTTCAGGCGACTCAGCCAATTGGTCTCGTTCTTCAGCTTCCATTTTGGCACGCTCTGCTTTTGAGATGTAGCGTGGCTTGTTACTCTTATGTAGCTTAGCGTTTTGTTTCTTCTGTTTTGCTTTTAAGATCTGATTGATTTTTTTCTTGCGGTTCATGGTGCTGGTCCTTTAATTTAGCGGGGCAGGATAGTGATTTTTCCACCAAGTTACAACTTTAATGGATTCCTTATTACACTCCTGAGCACTATGCGGTTGTCTCCCTTTCTATTGAGTGTAAACAAACTTTTAATTTGGCTGATACAATGAGCGATATTTTACTCGGTAAACTTGCTACTGAATTTAAAACCGTTAAAGCGATGGTGGAGGTATATTGTCAGGCTCATCACGGTTCTAAAGATGCTCTTTGCCTTGAATGCCGTGAGTTGTTGGATTACGCAGAAATGCGTCTTGATCGTTGTCCTTATGGCGAGAATAAGCCGACCTGCAACAAATGCCCAATCCACTGCTACAAACCAGAGCCGAAAGAGCAAATGCGTTTGATAATGCGCTATTCGGGCCCAAGGATGCTGCTGAAACACCCTGTTTTAGCGATCAGACATTTGCTTCACGAAAAGCGAGACGTTCCAGACAAACCTGCTGAAAATGCATCGAATCGTTACAAGCGACGGAGTAAATAAAAAACGAGAGCGAATTGCTCTCGTTTTTTATATTCAGATTTTAGCAATAAATGATCAGAGGCCAGCTGCCATTTGGCGTTTTGTTTTAGTCGCTGCCAGCAACATGTATAGGCATGTCGCGACCAAAGCGGCAAATAGGTAACCTAACAACCCATGTACCTGTCCCATGAAGCTATCTGCGACAACAGGGCCTGCAACAGAACCAACACTGTAGCTAAACAGCATCACTTGAGTTGCGGAAACAATAAAACGGTCTTCAAGTCCTTCACAACCCAGGTTAATCGCAATTGGATAGAGCGCGAAAGTTGCAGCTCCTAGCAGGAAGAGCGCTGCGGCTAGCACTTCGGTTGATGAAGAAATAAATGTCAGACCGATCGAGAACATCCCAATCAGGCAGAAAAACGCCATTAAAATAATGCGGCTCATGAACTTGTTCAACATCGTTACCAGTGGTTGTATTGCCATACCACCTAAAATAACCAATGCCATCAATGTTCCTACTTGCTGATGGCTGATATCACGATTAACAAGCTCAAGAGGCATCAGGCCGTATATTGCACCAAGCGTTAATCCAGAAACAATGCATCCGATGATGGCTGCATGATTGAGTTTTGTAATCTGCTTGAATGATAACGCGGTTGATTCATGGCTATTGGGTTGCTCACAATCAATGAATTTAAGTACCAGTATTGCCATTAAGATTAACGTTGTGATCGCGATGAACGGTACACCGCCGCTCACGCCGAGTACGCCAATACCGAATTGACCCAACGCTGAACCACCATAAAGTGATAGCATGTACAAGCTCAGACGCTTTGCACGTGAGGTTTCGTCACCAGACATTAGCCATGACTCAACAATCACAAAAACGCCGGCAACAGCGATGCCCGCGATAAAACGCGCAACTAGCCATACAAAGCCGTTTGCAAATACAGGCATTGCAACAATCGTTAGCGAGAAAGCCATCAAGCAAGCAATAAATGCGTTTCTGTGCCCAACGGAACGTACGATACGTTCAAAAAAGATAGCACCCGTTAATAAACCGCCATAAAACACGCTTGCCAACCAACTCGCGTAGTCGGCCGAAATGTTGTGCTCAGTAAGCATTAAAGGTATCAAACTCATTAAATAGCCAGAAGCCACCGCATAAAGAGACAATGCGATGACAGGAACAGTGATTCGTGGTGATGTTGGAAGGAAAGCTTGGTTTTCCACTGTTTTGCGCCTATTAGTTTAAGTTTTTCGAGGAGTTATTGGGCGCGAATATGAAGCTAATTATTGGTCAAGTAAAATGATTAATTTAAGTCGTATCGACAAATATTCTTTATCAAAAAGAGGTGGGATTTTGCGGAATAAAAAGCCAGCTAAAAGAGGCAGCTGGCTTGATAGGTCACTTAGTAACAGCTTGATTCAGCCACTGTTCGAACTGGGATTTAGGCAGCGCTCCGTTGATCATGTCAACACGCTGTCCATTTTTGAAAACCATGATAGTTGGGATGCTACGAATGCCAAATTGAGCCGCAAGTTGTTGTTGCGCTTCGGTATCAATCTTAACAAAACGAACTGTTCCCGCTTTTTCCTCTGCGACATCTGAGAAAACAGGGGCAAAGCCGACACATGGGTTACACCAAGGTGCCCAAAAATCAACGACTACCGGGGTAGTGCTTTGTAATAGCGCGGAAAAGTTCTCCACGGTGCCTTCTATCGGCGCGCCATCTAACAGAGGGTTTTTACATTTACCACACGTAGCATTGTCTGCAACGCGTTCGTTAGGTACACGATTTAAACCGCCACATGACGGACAGCGAGTTTTAAACGATGACATGACTTCTTCCTTTATGACAACTTTGTGAAAACTTGACTTATCAGTCAGCTCCATAAAGCGTATAATTTCTTCTTTACTTTGGACTTGCTGCTAACTGGCAAGTTCTTATTTGAACCTATCTAGGTTCTAAGAAACTTAATTAAATTACAACAATAAATAGGTCTGTGATGTCAAATTACTATGCTGAAATTACAGGTTGGGGAAAATGTGTACCACCAACTGTACTTTCTAATGATGATCTTAGTACATTCCTTGATACCTCTGATGAGTGGATTCGCTCTCGCACTGGCATCGAAAACCGCCGCATTAGTCACGTAAACACCTCTGATATGGCAACTGTCGCCGCAAAGCACGCTTTAGCTCGTGCTGGTGTCGATGCGAGTGAAGTTGACTTGATCATTGTCGCGACGTGCTCCCCTGATTCCCTAATCCCCAATATCGCATCCAAGATTCAGCAAAACCTCGATATTCGTTCTGCGGCTGCTTTTGATCTAAATGCGGCTTGTACCGGTTTTGTTTATGGTCTAGAAACTGGAACGCGTTTGATTCAGTCGGGAAATTACCGTCACGCCATTATTATCGGCGCTGAAAGGTTGTCTTTTTTCATCGATTGGGCAATGCGTGATACGGCTGTCTTGTTTGGTGATGGAGCAGGTGCTGTTGTTTTATCTCGAACTGAGAAAGAGACTGGTCTACTGCAATCTAAAATCGGTTGTGATGCAAAAGGACGTGACATACTCGCGGTGCCTGAGTTTGGTTCTTGCATGGACCGCTTTGCAGAAGATAACGGTTTCTGGGATTTCAACTTTGTTGGCCAAGAGATCTTTAAACGTGCAGTGAAGGGCATGGGCTTAGCAGCGAAGAATGTACTTAAAGAGTCCGAGCTTACAACAGAACAAATTGATGTTGTAATCCCGCATCAAGCGAATATTCGAATCATCCAGACCTTGTGTGACCTTTCAGGTATTCCACAAGAAAAAGCATTTGTGAATATTCATAAATATGGCAACACGTCAGCAGCTACGGTGCCAATCGCATTATGTGAAGCGTTAGAACAAGGCCGAGTCAAGCCTGGTGATAACCTGCTGCTTGCTGCTTTCGGCGCAGGTTTAACCTGGGGAGCGGCAGTCCTTAAATGGGGTGACCGTGTAACGCCAATTGCTGAAAGTGACGCAACGTTACCCGAGTGCGATAAGTCAGCACTAGAATTACTAGAACGTGCAATCCGACTCTGTAACGAACGTCGCCATAACGAAGCATAACTGATCGTTATCATTGTTCAAGGGAGCAAATCTGCTCCCTTCCATTGTCCATTTTTATGTTCCTCAACTAGGACATAAAGCCAAGATTTGAGTCGGTAAAGTTACGGATATTAGGAAAAACGTATTCCAGTGCGGTGTTGTCGCTGACGCCCATCCATTGCGCGAGTGTTGCGCTGACCTGATCTGCGGCTATTTTTGGAATAAGCCTGCCTCTCGAGTAGTCGTCTTGACCACCCAGAACCAACTCGGGCCACGTACCGATAGGTTGGTTACTGTTGACCGCGCCACCTAACAACAGTTGGTGCCCACCCCAACCATGGTCTGTGCCATTGCCATTGCTTGTCATTCGACGACCAAACTCCGACATCGTAAAAGAGGTGACATTTTTGCTCATCCCCAGCTTATCTAGCGACTGATACATGGCGAATAAATTGGTGGCTAAGTCTTCTAAGAGCACTGGGTGTCTTGCGAGTTGAGAATCGTGAAGGTCATACCCATTGTGGTTTACAAAGAATATTTGACGCTTTTGGTTCAGATCATTCTGACTGGCAATCAGCTTAAATACCGTTTGCATCTGTTTGCCAAGTTCTGATGATGTGAAGAGTGGAGAGTCCTCTATTTGGTTCAGCTGGTCAGTGAGTACCTGACTCATCTTCATCGATTCGTCAATCATCAAATGAAAGTGTGTACTAAAGGGATTATTTGTACTTTGAGACAGTAATCGACCGTAAATCCCTTTATAGACAAGATTGTCTAATGCGGACAGTTTTATGGCGCGATCCTTTTTTAATACAGTCTGTCGATGCTCCATTGCCCTCAACCAGAGCGATTCTCCATGAACACTATAAAGGGGAGTGATTTCAGTGTTTGAATTTAACACATCCAATATTCGCCCAGCCCAGCCCAAATTACGTGATGCTTCCATTCCTCCTCGTAACCATGACTCCGTTTGAGAGTTGTGAGAGAAAAGCTGCTCAGGCAAGGGTAACTCGCCAGATTCAATAGCTTGTTTGGTTAGAGGTTGATTGAGAATGCCGCTATTGACAGCAATATTGGCGTCGCCACGTTCAAAAAGTGAAGAAAGAATGCCAAGTTGAGGATGCAAACCTAGTGGAACCTTTCTACCATTTGCATCCAATACACTCAGTCCGGTCGGGACTATTTCGTCTTTGGCGACGGAAAGAGCGCTTCTTACTTCTGCATATTGCTTATAGTGGAAGTCTGATAATGGCAGGATCGTATTAATAGCATCGTTTCCGCCCATTAAGTAAACACAAATAAGCGCGCGGAAGTCGTTGGTTGGCGAAGCAAGTGAATAGGCTGGCAATCCCATCGATGCAACAGCGCCAAGCGAGGCTGTGCTTTTTATAAAGTGACGTCGTGAATGATCCATCTTTCACTCCTAGAATTGAAGATAAAATTCCTCACCAGAAATAGCGGTGAAGATAACGATTGAGAGTTTGGCTTTGGGGGTATATTCGGATTGATAATCATCCAGTACGTTCAGCATGAGGGCTTTTAGTTTGGTAGACGCAGTGCCAGCAAAAAATCGCACGTTAATCTGTTCGACAAGTGCATGATGGTCGTCAAGTAGGGCATAAAGTCCATTTAGGTTAAGGTTGTAAGTGCTATCCCCGCCATTTCGAATATCGTTGAGCATAAAGTTAACGATATCGGTATAGGCGGACCAATTAAGCAACTGGTATTCAGGTGACACCATCGAAGACTGCATAAATTCATTCGATGGTTGGTAATCAGGAGAGTAGAAGTTAAATACAGAAGGCGCGCGCAGTGGTCCTTGGTTTGCGATATTCATAACGGTCGTTGCACCATCATATCGAGTTCCATTTAAGGTAAAGCCCGCCGCCCGGTGAAAGTTGGTCAAAACTAAAATGGGTTCTTTCACTTTTTCGGCTTGATGCTCTGATTTTAACCTTGCTTCTTTATCGAATAGTATCGCTGTAATCACTGCGCTTAGGTCGCCTTTAATACCTTTGCCATTATCATTAAAAACGGTTGAAACACGGGCTATATACTCAGGACTAGGATTGGAAGTGACCAGGCGCTGGATTAACCGTTTTGATATAAATGGAGCGATATTGGGATGGGACATTAAAATATCGATAACTTGGGACAGTTCCTCCTCACCAGTAAGCCCCGCAGGAATGATCGTATTCAGGACCGTTTTTTCACTAGAGTCGTGCAGACTATTTACGACTCGCATAGGCTTCACAAACTCAACATCGCTACTTTTCCATCCAGTAAATGCGCGTGCCAACTCTTGCACGTCGTTTTGTGTGTAGGTCGGAACAAGTTTACCTGTATTGTTATCAACGACTGCGCTGCCATCAAGATTAAGTTGGTAAAGACCGATTGTGAATAGTTGCATTAGCTCTCTGGCAAAGTTTTCATCTGGTAGCGCACCAGTAGCAGGGTTCTCCTTGGCACTTCCCATCATTGATAGATAGTTGCCCATCACGGGGTGTGTCGCGATTTCGTATAACAGATCCCGATAATTACCAAATGCATGCTTTACCAGTACATCGTAATAGTTCGCCAAGCCAGTGGGTTTGCTGGGCAGGACGCCTCCATAGCGTGAAACCACCAGAATCTGACTGAGTGCAAAGGCCATTCGTTGTCTGAGTTGATCATCCGAAGTGATGACGATCTGGTACCAGGCGTTTTCACGATTGGCTTGCGCGCCTTTCGAAAACGGCGTGTTATACAGAGGTTGGTGAAAAGTCGGAGGTAGAAGCATCTGCTGCTTGACCCAGTTTTCCATACCCTGTTTTTCGACGGTTACCATGAGTGTCGGCGTTGGGCCAAAAGTCGTTTGATAAAGAATACGAGCAATATCGTCCGATGTTTCACTGTCTGCATAAATAGGTTGTATCGAACCAATGAGTGTCACGAGCAACCCCAATAACCAATAAGAAATACCATTCTTGTTCTGACGTATCATCAATGACTCGCTTATCTAAGAAAGAGTGTAAATCAATTCACTTAGTGAGCGAGTATAGAGGTCGAAATTCGCCTGTAAAAAGTGTTCCGGATGAAATTAGTACTATTTTAGGTCATTGAGGATGAGTAAGTGACGGGTACTCGTTGCTTGGGAAGACCAACGAGTACCTGAATTAAATAGAGAGGGGTAATTTTCTTCTGTGGGAGAGTTAATATCAGATAAAGCAGATCTGCCTTCTTTGGCTAAATGGTGTCATTTTCGTGCTAATTTGTGGTGGGCACGGGAAAAGTGGTCCGCACAAAATGCGCCGACAATAGAAAGTTCTCCTGCTAGGCATAGTGCAGCAGTGACTTCGGCAAGAGCTTTGGCTTTGCCACTTCCGTGCAAGCCGAGAATATCCAGACAAGCTTTTTGTGTAGGAAGCCCTGTGCCACCACCAACAGTGCCCACCATAATATTCGGTAGAGTAACGCTAGCGTATAGATTACCTTTTGAATCAACCTCCATTCGGGTAATACCTATCGCGGATTCAGCGACGCAAGCTGCATCCTGACCGCATGCAATATAAAGTGCAGCGAGTGCGTTAGCGTAATGGGCATTGACGCCGATAGTGCCACTCAATAAACCACCCACGGTGCTCATATGGGTAAACTGAGCCATTGATTCTGGCGTTGTATGCAGGTACTTCTTGACTAATTCTGCAGAAATCGTGACTTCGGCTGAAACTTTTTTGCCACGCACAGACCGCAGAGTATGCGCGTTTGGCTTTTTATCACCCGAGAGGTTGCCATCAAGAAAAGCTTGAATCGGCTTAACCGGACTGACCGCTAAAATATGATGGAACACTTGGTTAGTCGCTATGGTCACCATATTCTGACCTGAGGCATCACCGGTGACATACTCAAAAACCAAATAGACATGGTTACCTTCTATATTGATGTTGATGTCTTTGAGTTTTCCGTGAGAGGTAGTCGACTCTGCAATTTGGCAAAAGGTATCAAACTGAGTTGTCACCCAACTTACGAACTGTCCTGCTTCAGCCAGGTTGTTAAAGCCAAACACCGGCGTACGGCTCACCCCTTCACTAAGTAGGAGTGCACTGGCTCCGCCTGCGGCAGTGATTAGGTTGGCGCCACGGTTGTATGAGGCAACGAGAGCCGCTTCGGTGGTTGCTAGTGGAACTAAATAATCATCGTTTGCGTGCAAGCCGTTTACTCGCAATGGGCCAGCAATACCAACGGGCACATTTACCGTGCCAATGAAATGCTCGATATTGTTGGAATATGACTCACAATGTTCTCGGGTAAAAGGATCGAGAAGAAGGTCTTTATTCGTGAGCTGTTCCAGGACTGCCCAGCGACGGTTTAAGTGCCCATGCGACAGCTTTGGACTTAAACAAAGGCGCGTCGTTGGCTTGTGGAATTTCGGGTCTAATGCCGATTGGATTTTACTGCTGGTCTCAATATTCGAAAGAGCGGAGTGTTGGGCGGTATTATCTAGGTTTAACTTCGGCATACAAACGTTCACTGAAAAATCGAACCAGAGATTGTAGTGATTACAGCCTTGATTACAACGTTGATTATACGTTTTGCAACAAATACCGCGGATAACCAACGTTTATAAGCGATAGGTTTAATATCTTGATAGGGTACTATCACTGAATCAAACCTCCACTGAGTATACTCCTCGATTACGGCGCTGGGCTATAAAGCCTTGGTGCGCCGTGTTTTGGCAAGTGAATCAGATTAAGGTGATTTCTTCTTGCCCATTCCACGGTTAATGCGGTTGGTGCGGAAAGGCAAACCAGCGTAGGGATGCGCGCACGTACCGCTTTATGGATCAACTCTAAACTACAACGGCTCGTCATGATGGCGAAGCCACTTTGTGGTACGATGTGATTATTAGCTATCGCGCCGATGAGTTTATCTAACGCGTTGTGACGACCAATATCCTCTCGGCATGTCACGATATTTCCCTGTAAATCGGCAAACAGTGCAGCATGAAGAGCGCCGGATTCACGCGCGGCATCTTGATGTAAAGCGACTTTCTCTCTTAATCCGTCAAAAGCACCAGGACGAGGCGGCAGAGAAGGGGAAAGCGGCTCTAGATCAGGTAAGGCCTGCTCCAACGCTTCAACACCACAAATGCCACATCCCGTCGTACCTGCCAGGTTTCTGCGCTGCGTTTTTAACGACCAGAACGCTCGGTTACTGATTTCCACTTCCGCGTAATGCGATTCGTTGTCACCGCCGATTTCAATATCTTTAATCTCTTTAAAATCGTTGATGATTCCTGTACTGAGACTGAACCCTTTAACAAAGTCTTCTAAGTGCCCCGGAGTCACCATCATTACAGCTTGGCTAATCCCGTTATAACTAATTGCCAGCGCCGACTCACTCGCAAGCGAAGTTTGCTGCAAAGGACGGCCATCTTCCATTTCACGATAGTTAAACGCGTTTGGCTGAGGCGGGGCCTGATTGAAATCCGACAGTTCAAAGTAAGATTGAGTGGTACATCTCATGAAATCACCTCATACGCCACGTTCGTTTAGCTCGTGCGCATTATCAATTAATTAAATATGGTTTTTGCGATGGAAAAGCACTGATCTGTGAGTGCAGAGAAAGGCTCTTGTTTACGTTTTAGCAAACCTAAAGGTGCATGAACGGCCGCTTCTTCAATCGGGATGATTTTTAGCGAATCGTTGAGCTCTTCCAAGCCACAGTTTCTAGGCATGATGGCACAACAAAGGCCGCTGGTAACCGCCTGGACAAGGTGAAACGTGGAGTTACTTTCAATGACCGTTTGAGGTACCAGCCCTTTGCTAATAAAGCTTATATCTATCGAGTGACGGTAATGCATCCCTTTCGATAGCAAGCCAAGCGGTATACTGTTCAATGACTCCCACATCACTTCTGATTCGGCAAAATCAAAATATCGCTCGTCAAATAATACGCCTAATTTTGTCGAGTCCAGTTCAATAACGTCAAAATAGGCCGTGTTGACTTGGTCGACGTAGCACATGCCTAAGTCCAGTTGGTTACGATTGAGCTGGTCTATGATCTGCTCTGTCGTCATCGACAGGATCTGAAATTGTAATTCCGGGAACGCTTCCGCGAGCGGTTTGATCAGCTGCATAGGGTTTTGACTGGCTAAAGGCACCATACCCAGCCTAAGCGAACCGACCAGTTGTCCTCGGCAATTGGCTGCCTCTGCTTGTAAACCATCATGCGCGGCCAATACCGTTTTTGCCCAGGCTAAAATACGCTCTCCAGCTTCCGTAAAGCCTTCAAAGCGTTGACTTCTTTGGATTAATTCTAAATCTAGCTCTTCTTCTAAGCTTCTCAATCTCATTGAGAGTGTCGGCTGAGTGATATGACACAACGCCGCCGCCTGACCAAAATGTTTGGTTTGCTCAAGAGCAATCAGGTATTTAAGTTGTTTGATATCCATCTTGGGTAACTTAACCTTGCTTTATGAGTCACTGTAACGGGCAACACGCTTGTATAGGGCAACGTATATGGCTTTTGAAGGCCTTCATGCTTTGTACTGACGGTTTTCAATAGCATAAAGTCAAGGTCAAAAGCACATTCAAAATTGATCTAAATCAAGGTTATTCCCGAAACGGAATGGGGTCAAATTCAAAGTATCTATAGAGTAATAGATGATGTCTATCATGAATTACCATGGAATGACTAAGTCGAGGGCTAGATCTCAGTTTAATTAGGTTACAAATCGCTTCCTTTGATAAACTCGATTGATTGAAAATGTGATGAATGTCTTGTCTTGATGTCGTGATAGATTTTATTTATCACTCGGTCAGGGATATCAATTGGACGCATATTAAATAACGACTTAACCTTTGATTCAGATCAAAACACAACAATAAAGATTGTGTCTGAACATTCTGAGACAGTAGACGGGTATCAGAACTCATACAATCTGGACAAGTGAAGGCTTCATCCATACGAGCCGTTACTTGTCCAGATTGAAAAACGCCCCTTCATCACTCCCGCGACATAACGCGCTTGTTTTCTAGGGCAGCCTGTTTGCTGTTGTTCCTATATACGAGGAGTAAAGTCGTGAGCCAAAAAGAAAAAATAAAACAATATAACGGTCCTGCTGGTGGTTGGGGTGCGCTTAAAGCGGTAACCAGAAGCTGGTGGGGAAGCGAAAATGCGGTGAAAAACATCCGTACCATGATGAAAACCAACCAAAATGGCGGTTTCGATTGCCCTGGATGTGCTTGGGGTGAGTCACCAGAAAGCGGTAAAGTGAACTTTTGCGAAAATGGCGCAAAGGCCGTCAACTGGGAAGCGACCAATCGTTTAGTTGATCCGGAATTTTTCGCTAACCATAGTGTGTCCTCTCTTTCTACTCAAACTGATTACTGGCTCGAATATCAAGGGCGTATCACGCACCCAATGAGATATGACGCAGAGTCCGATCACTATGTCCCAGTCTCTTGGGACGATGCATTTGAACTGGTGGCGAAACACCTCAATGACCTGGAATCGCCACATCAAGCGGAGTTTTACACTTCGGGCCGTGCCAGCAATGAAGCCGCGTTTTTGTACCAATTGTTTGTACGCGCATTCGGCACCAACAATTTTCCTGATTGCTCAAACATGTGTCACGAAGCCAGTGCTCTGGGAATGAAAGACACAGTTGGTGTCGGTAAAGGCACGGTTATTTTTGATGACTTTGAAAAAGCGGACGCTATTTTCGTTATTGGTCAAAACCCCGGAACGAACCACCCGCGTATGCTGGAGCCACTGCGCGAAGCGGTTAAACGTGGTGCGCAAGTTATCTGTTTCAACCCATTAAAAGAGCGTGGTTTGGAACGCTTTCAAAACCCACAAGTACCGATAGAAATGCTTAGCAACGGTTCAGAGCCAACCAATACGGCGTATTTGCGTCCTGCACTTGGTGGTGACATGGCAGTGTTCCGTGGTATTGCGAAGTTCCTGTTACAATGGGAGCGTGAAGCATTAGAAACTGGTGGTAAAGCCGTGTTCGATCGCGAATTCATCGAACAGCACACCACAGGTATCAATGACTACTTAACAGAAGTCGATGCTACATCGTGGGAGCACATCGCTGAGCAATCTGGCTTAGATCTAAGTGAAATTGAAACGGTTACTCGCATGTATTTACGTGCCGAGCGCGTGATCATGTGCTGGGCGATGGGATTGACCCAGCATCGTCACTCTGTGCCAACGATTAAAGAAGTGGCTAATGTGCAAATGTTACGAGGTAATGTAGGTAAGGCGGGCGCAGGTCTTTCTCCGGTACGTGGACACAGTAACGTTCAGGGTGACCGTACAATGGGCATCGATGAAAAGCCATCTGACCAACTGCTTGATAGCATTGAGCGTCGCTTCAATTTTGAAGTACCCCGTGGTGTGGGTCACAACACGGTTCAAGCTATTAAAGCAATGGAAGAAGGCCAGGCGAAAGTATTTATTGGTTTAGGCGGTAACTTTGCTCAAGCGACACCGGACACCGAACGTACTCACGATGCAATGCGAAACTGTAATCTAACCGTTCATATTTCGACTAAGCTCAATCGTTCGCATTTAGTGACGGGTAAAGACGCATTGATTCTGCCTTGTCTGGGCCGCACTGAGATTGACACTCAGGTAAATGGGCCACAAGGGGTAACGGTTGAAGATACCTTCAGCATGGTGCACATTTCTTATGGTCAGCTGAAGCCTCGTTCTAAAGCGCTACGTTCAGAGCCTGCAATTATTGCGGGGATTGCAAATGCGACGCTAGGCACGCATCCAATTGATTGGAATTGGGCGATAGAAGATTATGATCGTGTTCGAGATCTGATTGCTGACACGATCCCTGGTTTTACAGATTTTAACCAAAAGCTTAAAAATCCGGGTGGTTTCCATTTGGTGAACCCAGCCGCTGAGCGCAGATGGAATACGGCGAGTGGCAAAGCACAGTTTAGCGACAGCGAACTACCAAAACAGCTGATCAGTGAAGCGCTATTAGAAAAAGGTCACAAGCCCGATCTTATTCTGCAAACCATGCGCTCACACGACCAATACAACACAACGTTATATGGTTTAAATGACCGCTATCGTGGTGTTTTTGGCATGCGAGAAGTCTTGTTCATCAATGAAGCGGATATCAAAAAGCTTGGGTTTGAATCCGGTGATAAAGTGGATATGGTTTCTTTATGGGAAGATGGCGTGGAGCGCCGTGTGAGCGGATTTACGTTGGTTGCGTATGATGTTCCTGCTGGTCAGGCAGCCGCTTACTATCCAGAAACAAACCCGCTTGTACCACTGGACAGCTATGGGGACAGAACCTTTACGCCAACCTCTAAGTTCATTGCAATTAAGTTGGAGAAATCCACATCAGATGAGATTGCACTTGTTGAAGCGGAGTAGCTAACAAACATAGCGCGACAAGATTCGGGATAAGAAAAACGGCTGATAATCACTATCAGCCGTTGTGTTTATTTATCTGACGAGCAGTTGTTAGTTGGTTTACAATGATCGCGATTATACTTTAGCGAATTACAGGTTGATCTAAATTTGTTACTGCTTATACAAAATAAAAGACATTAATCTCTAGCTTCTTCCGACCTATTACCTCTGAATATTGAGCATAGTCCTGTTCTGTGTTGCTTTGGTAAACGTAACTACCGTTTAAATGTTAAATTGTAACTATCGAGGAAACAATGGAATATGGCAAAGCAACACTTGAAGATGTTGAACAATTGTCCAAGATATCCAAAAATCATACGGCTCAAAAGTTTTCATTTGACCTTGAAAGTTTAGGGTATATGGTTTGAGCGTCATTAAAGCTTATAGACTGCAAACTGCTGTCGCGCAAAGACATAATTACCCTAGGGTTTAGTGCCTCATAATTAAAACTACAAAAAAGGTGCACCCCATCAAGATCTCCATCTGCTAGTAACTGAGCTAGTCTTGTTGTGCTATCTATGTGTATAAGAGGGTGTCGTTCTGAAATGTCCATATACCACTTCCCAATTTATAAATTACTTCTATTATATGCTAAAAACTCGACTAAATATAAATCAAGTTGCGTATGGACTGTCATAGGAAAGAAGCATAAGTTTTTGAAAAAGACTACTTGGTGTGAGGCGGTCTCATTTATCAACATAACGTGACCTGTTCAGAATGTGTATTGACTGAGGCGTTCTGTCTTGAGGTAAGCGCTCATCCTTGATGAACCATCTAACCATCTTGATGCGCAAGCATGATGTTTACTCCGAACAGAAAAGTGCCGAGTTACAAGCAGTAGAGCGAAAACTAGCAAGCGTTGATAAACAGAGAAAAAAGTTGGAAATGCAAGCTCAGAGAAACCGTGAGCAGGCAGATCATCATGATTTTTCCCGAGAATCAGAAATTCAGATACAAGTCACTTTGTAACTTGTCTAGGATGTCTAGCGGAACATAAATGGGGTAACTGTAAACCTTTTTAAAGGTGTTAAATAGGAAGTATGCTTCATGCGCAAATCAGATAAGAAGGTCGAGAATCTAATTAGAGACGTGTTGACCGAAGTTTGTGAAGATACGTTAAAAGGCTACGATGGTTTTCTTTGGGTGACTCATACGGTCAAATTCTCTTCTTTTCCACAAAGCTTAGAAATAGTCTGCGTATTCGAAACAAATCAAGATAGAGAAAAATTTTTAGTGGGAGAAGGTCGCCAGCATGTCTCAATAACTATCCAAAAGGCGTTTAATAAGGTAGGGGTGCAACTAAAGAACGTAGGTAAGCAAATCAGTTATGGTACACAGCAAAAGCGTTAGTGCAGTCATCAATGAAAGTGAATTAGGGTTGTAGTGGGCATCTAAGGCTTTATTTTCCGAGTTTTGATATAAAGCCTGAAGGCTGAGCCAACCTTCTTAGTTAGGGCGACTAATGGCTTTGATGTGATGGACGCACCCCCTTCTAGCACCGTTGTACCAAACTAATGGTGCAACCAGTAAGAACAGGAGTAATCATCATGTCTATTAAAGTTGTCGGCATCGATATAGCCAAAAACCTCTTTCAAGTATGCGTGTTGACAAATCTTGTCAAACCGAAAGGTAAAATTAATGCTCAATCTAAATGTGCTACAGGGTTCAATAAGCCAGAGCATTGGTAGGTTTATATGATTGTGCAACGACATAAATATTGGGAATTGGATTACAGTTTCATGAATATCTGAGCGTTACAACTTTAAAAAACTAGACTTCGGTCATTATTTAATTCACGCTTTGAAATTATATTTACGGTACTTTTCGCTTGTTCCATTTGGAACTGAACATGACGCTATAAAAAGGTTTCCAATGTTTAAGAAACTGTCACTTAAAAACAAACTCGCGATTTCAGCGAGTACTGCCATTATAGTCGGGGGACTACTGGTAGAAGCACTTTCATTCAACGCTTCGCTAAGCCGCATGGATGCAGAAGTTGAGCAGCGCCTTGAGAGTACAACGGCATCTTACAATCAATACGTGGCTGACTGGTTACTATCAAAAGAGCGTGCGTTGACTTCGCTGTCTCAAGAGGTAGATAAAGCCGCAATCGTTACGCACCTAAAACAAATTAGTCACTCGGCTGCTTTCGACAACGTATTCTTGGCTTATCCAGACGGTAGTCAAGAAAATGCGAATGGCGTTATACTACCGCCAGGGAATGATGATCCGCGTAAGTGGGGTTGGTACATCAATGCTGTCGCAGACCCGAACAAAGTCTTTATGGATAACCCAACAGTTGCCGCTGCTACTGGCGCAAACGTTGTTTCACTGGGTAAGGCGCTCAATCTACATGGTCAGCAAGTGGTACTGGGTGCGGATGTTGAGATCACCGATATTCTTAACAGCATGGACAAAGTGATCCTTCCAGGTGACGGCTACATGTTCATTGCCAATGAGAAGGGCAATATTTTTACCCATAAAGAGACTAAGCTTCTCAACCAACCCGTTAGTCAGCTAGGGTTGGAATTCAAGACCATCCAAAGCGCTTCACGCAGTGGTCACGGGGAGTCTATTTCAATCGCAGGTGAAGAGTATGTTCTGTACGCTCAAAAAATTGATGGAACAGCACTAACAACAGTAACCATTATCAACTACGGTTCTTTGGTTGCGCCTTTATTTGATGCGGTATGGGGTCAAGTGTTAGCAACAGCAATCGTGGTTGTTATTTGTACTCTGCTGTTCAACCTGCTATGTAGCATCCTGTTTAGACCGTTAAACAATGTTTCTCAAGCGCTGGAGCAGATCGCCAATGGTAGTGGTGATCTTACTCAGCGTATTGAACTGGAGAGTGGCGATGAAGTAGGCCGCCTGGCAAACAACTTCAATACCTTTGTGGGTAGTCTACAAAAATTGATTGGTCATATTCGTGAGCAAGCACACCTCATCAATGAGCAGTCAGACAACAACACCCAGCGTTCGAACAACGCCGTTTCTGAGATCCATCAGCAGCAGCAAGAGATCACAATGGTCGCAACAGCGGTAACAGAGTTAGCGAGTGCTACCCGTGAAATCGCCTCTCATGCTGAACAAACTGCCAACGCGGCTCAGGATTCAACCGCGAGTACGAACAACGGTCAGTCTTTGGTTCAACGCACTAAGGGTTCTATCAACAGTCTTGCGACGGAGCTTGCCGAAGCAAGCTCCGTTATCAGTGAGTTGGATCGCCACGCGCAAGAGATTTCTACCGTCCTTTCGACCATTCAAGGTATTGCAGAGCAAACAAACCTACTGGCCCTTAACGCGGCAATCGAAGCAGCACGCGCTGGTGAGCAAGGTCGCGGTTTTGCCGTGGTAGCGGATGAAGTTCGAGTACTGTCACAGCGTACTCATGCGTCCACAGAAGAGATCAAAGCGACGATTGATATTCTTCAGCATACTACAACACGAGCGGTGAGTTTAATGGATAGTAGCTCTAACTTGGCAAACACGTCGGTATCAGACGCAGACCAAGCAACGAATGCGTTGAGTGAAATTCATGAAGCGGTTTCGTTGATCAGTGATATGGCAACACAAATTGCGACAGCAGCGGAAGAGCAGACACACGTAACAGGTGAGATCACGCAAAACATCACCTCTATTAAAGATGTGGCCGATGAGCTTGTCATCAGTACTCAAGAAAGCTCGCAAGAGTCAACCAAGCTGAAACTACAAGCGCAAGAACTAACGGACAAGGTGGCAACGTTTAAACTTTCGTAGTGATAGTCAGTGTTAAAAACGGCTAGGCTTAGAACCTCGCCGATTTTTTAACGGAGGTATTGCTTATGATGCGCATGAACAAGCCCGTAACAGAACAATCACGCCTAACTTGGGTTTGATAGTTGAAAAGGTTGTGCCCGTGTCTGATATTGGCATAAGGGAGGCGAAGTGTTCTAGGACAAGTTGCCGTTTTCATTCGGAAGTACCTTCGCTAACGCCATGTAGAGTTCTTGGATAGATACATCCATTTGCGGAGAATTAATAGAGTTCGCAAAAGGATAGACAGTAGATGAGCCGACGATGCTTATCTGATCTCTGGCAAAGGTATACGGCGAAGCCAATATGACACTGGTTGCCAAGATTGATCCAAGTACAAACTTACGCATGATAGTCTCCTTACTTTGCGTACTGCTTTTAAAGTAGTCGCGGTAGGAGCTATCAGCCACAAGCTGTCTAGGATAGTAACCAAATATTCATAAAGAACAATAGGCGACGGAGAACGCCGCCTTATTGAGAAATCGTGCTACAGTGCGTTGACCGTCGGGAAGTCAATCTCTGTCCCCAAAACTTCATTGATGTAATTCGTCAGGGTATTCAGCGCAACGTGACCAACAATCTCAAGGATTTCGGCATCTGAATATCCGGCGTCACGGATAGTGTGAACGTCAGTGTCTGAAACTTGACCACGGTTTTTAGTTATTTTTACTGCGAAATCTACTGCAGCTGCAGCTTTGGGATCGCTTGATGAACCGCGACGATTGGCTTCAACTTCTTCAGCACTCAATTTGGCTAAATTGGTACCAAGATAGTTGTGTGCTGCCAGACAGTATCCACAACCATTGATTTCAGCAACGGCTAATGCAATGCGCTCGCGAGTTGGAGCGTCTACAGAACCGTTTCCAAGTGCACCGTTAAGGCTCAGATAGCCTTCAAGGGTTTGTGGACTGTTGCTAATTAGTCGAAACATGTTGGGTACTGCTCCCAACATGTTGTTAACCGCTTGAAGAGAAGCTTTTGACGCTTCCGGCGCTGCGTCGATTGATGCCGGAGTAGGAATTCGAGACATGTTATTCTCCTAAGTTATGTTGAGGCTTTTATGTTGTTTCGTTATTCAATATACAATTAACCAAAATTGGAATAATTGGACAATTTGATAATTGTTTATTACAAATAATGAAATAATGAGGTTTTGATTTCTCGGTAATGTGTAATGGATAAACTGGAGACAATGCGAGTTTTTGTCGAAGCAGCGGAATGCCAAAGCTTCGTTGCGGCTAGCCGGAATCTGGATCTGTCGCCACCAACTGTTACGCGCTCGATCGCCCATCTCGAACACACTTTAGGTGTTCGCCTGTTCTATCGAACTACCCGGCACGTTCGACTCACTGATTCTGGTATACGCTTTTTCGTCGATGCCAAACGTATCCTGGAAGATCTGGAACAAGCTGAAGCTGCCGCATCAGGAAGTTATGTTACTCCCAAAGGTGTATTGTCTGTCACAGCGCCTGTTTTGTTTGGCCAAAAATACATAGCTCCAATTCTGACTGAATATCTCCAGCACAACCCTGAAGTAGAGGTACGGGCTACGTTCTATGATCGTGTTGGAAATCTACTAGACGAAGACTTGGATGTAGCAATCCGAATTGGGCATCTCAAAGACTCGAGCATGTTTGCCGTTCAGGTCGGGAGTATCCAGCGGATTGTCTGTGGGTCGCCTGAATACTTGGACAAACATGGTACGCCGGAAAGCCCCGCTGATCTTCTAAACCACGAAATAATACTTGCATCCACAGTTGAGCCTTCAACAACTTGGCAGTTTGAATCATCCAAAGAGAAACTATCTGTGAAGGTTTTCCCTCGTCTGCATTGCAACCAAAACGGAGTAGCTATTGAGGCAGCTAAGCAGGGGTTCGGCATTACACGTTTAATGTCTTACCAAGTTGGTGAGGAACTTCAAGCTGGAACTTTGAGGCGCATCTTACGCGAGTATGAATCAGAACCACTTCCAGTAAGTATTCTTCATCTAGAAGGGCGACAGGCCAACGCCAAGGTCCGAGCATTTATTAATTTGGCGGTCGAGCGCTTGAGGGGAAACCCTTTGATTAATCAGTAAGTCCAATGATTGGATTCAGCTTTAGGAAGAAACCATAGAAACAAGCTGCAGGTTTGAAATTCAAGGAATCTGGCAAAAGTCAGGTATTGCCTTAATTCTTCTTATTCGGGCAATGACAGGTTCGAAAACGTAGTGATTGATACCACCTTCACTCGAGAGAAAAATGTCCAAGTAACAGGCTATGTTTGCAACTGAAACGCGCCATCCTAATGAACAGCAAGTTAAGCGACTTTCCATACCTGAAGCTATCCAAAATTTTCTGATTGAGTACAAACGCTGTCAAACTTTTGTCCATGGGAATTTCAGCACGCCCTGATGCAACTTGAAATGACTATTCTGTAGGGAACAGAGATTATCTTTCTTCTGGAGAATTTTGGATAAGTTAGTTACATTATTTTTTCATTCGGTATAAGGATTTACTCGAGCATTTATGAAGTTTTGTGACGAGACGTTGGCCCCTCCAATACTGGCATATGCACACAATTACTCTCATGGGGATGTAGAGCCTACTCATATTCATCAGTGCGCTCAGTTTTTACATGCTTTAAGCGGTGTTATTCGAGTGGATACACCATCAGAGTCGTGGGTTGTGACAACGAATCAAGGGCTATGGGTACCTGCTGGTATCTCACATAGCCTTAGAATTACGGGGGACGTTCGAGTTCGTACGCTTTTTGTTGATCCTATGGCCAGGGCAGACCTTCCCAATACCTGTGTGCTATCGAAAGTTTCGTCGTTGCTGACCAGTTTAATTGTTGAGGCCGTATCTCTACCAGATATTCGGATAGCGGGAACACGAGAAGAGCGAATATTTGAACTGATACTTGATGAATTACGTTTGCTAAACCCCATTGGTTTTTACCTCCCCAATCCAAGAACAGAGGCATTGGTCATGCTCTGCACAAACGTATCAGAGCGTCTTTCACACCCATGGACAGCTTCAGATGCTGCCAAGTATTTGGGCCAAAGTGAAAGAACTGTTTCTCGTCGGTTTCAGCAAGAGCTAGGTCTTACGTTCACAGAATGGCTGCGTCAGAAGCGATTACTACATGCGTCTGAACTTTTAGCCAGCGGGTGGAGTGTGTTAGATACTGCATTGGCGATTGGATATGACAGCCCTAGTGCATTTAGCGCGATGTTTAAAAGTCGAACAGGGCTGTCTCCGAGGGAATATTGTCCGATGGTTAATCCATTAGAACACGATTAAAGCGCTAAGTTAGTCTGTAGTAAATTAGAGTAGGCATTCAACAGTGCTTGAAGAGACGCTTTTGTTGCATCTTCTTCAATTGCGACACCAAAAAAGCTCAGGTTAGAAATCGTAGACTGTAGCTGCACATAACAGGCCGCTTTGCTTTGGGTTCGTGAACCGAGTGTATGCTCGTGATAGTCAACGATATTCACCTGCAAACCATATTGTTCCATTAACCCTTTTAGCAACGCAGACATTAGACCATTCCCAGAACCAACACATTTTATCATTTTGTTGTTGTGATGAATTTTGGCTTGAATTTTTTGGCCAAGCTCTGTTGTTTGGCTGTGATAGCTCTGCAAGCTTATGGTCGAATTATTCACTAGACCATAAGACTGTCTGAATAGTTGCCATAGTTCCGAAAGATTAATTTCACATCCCGATCTATCGGTATGACTTTTCACTTTCTTACTCAAATCGGCTTGGAGCATTTTAGGCAGTAACAATCCGTGGTTTTCTTGGAGTAACCATGCAGCACCACTCTTACCTGATTGACTATTTACACGAATCACTTCTTCATAGTTACACCCCAAATCCATAGGGTCTATCGGCAAGTAAGGGATATCCCAGAAGCTCTTCAACTTAGAGCTATGCGAAGAAAATCCTTTTTTAATGGCATCTTGATGAGACCCCGAAAAGGCGGTGAAAACAAACCGTCCAGCATATGGGTGACGAGGATGAACAGGTATTTCGTTACACTGCTCGACGAGTTCAACAGTATGCCGAATGTCAGAAAAGCGCAATTTAGGATCAATGCCTTGTGAATAAAGGTTTAGTGCGAGTGTGACCAAGTCAACATTACCTGTACGTTCACCGTTCCCGAATAAACAACCTTCGACCCGAGTTGCTCCTGCCAGCATGGCAAGTTCAGCACTAGCAACACCTGTACCTCGATCATTATGAGGGTGAACACTAATAGTAACGTGCTCTAATGAACTAAATGTATTTATGAAGTGTTCAATCTGGTCTGCAAAAACGTTAGGAGTGTTACATTCAACAGTTGTTGGCAGATTAATGATAAGCTGCCGTGTCTTACTTGGCTGCCACACGGACGCTACTGCTTCACAGATTTCAAGTGCAAACTCGGGTTCCGTAAAATTGAATGTCTCTGGTGAATACTCAAGAGTCCATACAGTTTCAGGACGTTTTTCACACAAGGCTTTAATCTGTTTAGCCCCATTTACAGCAAGTTCTAGAGTAGACTTTTTATCCTGAGAAAAAACAATATCTCTAAAAGACGGAGCTGTAGCATTGTACAAATGGACTATGGCCTTAGACGCCCCTGTTAGAGAATCAATAGTTCGCTCAATCAAGTCCGATCTGGATTGCGTAATCACCTGAATAGTAACATCACCTGGAATTAACTCGTTCTCGATCAGACATCGAACAAAGTCAAAATCCGTTTGCGATGCTGATGGAAATGCTACCTCAATCTCCTTGAATCCACATTCAACTAAGTGGTTAAAGAGCTTGAGTTTTTTATCAATATTCATTGGGTTAGATAAAGACTGATTACCATCTCGTAAATCGGTTGAGCACCAACGGGGGGCTTTGTCTAATATCTTTGATGGCCAGGTTCTTTGTGGAAAGCTGATAACAGGAGCTGCTCGGTATTTTTCTGATGGCATTTCTAACATTGTCAATTTGTCCTTTCTTTGATGAGAAAAGCTCATGCTAGAAGACTTTGTGAATGATATCTGAATAGAAGTTGACGAAAATCGTTGTATATTGGACAGGGGCTACATCAACGTGTGAGAAGAGACACTTACCTGTTTATTTGCTAATAGTTTTTTGTTAACGGTGATCACATATTTGATGACGAGGCATGTAACAAGAAATTGCATAAAAACTCGCTTAACTAATCACCTACTCTAAAAAGTGGTTCAGAAAAGCCTTTCATTGATATCGTTCTTCTGCCTATGTGCTTTTATCTAAATTTGCTTGGTGCTGTAAGTGTTCAATAAACATCGGGATCTTTTTTGCCAAGTGTTTTCTGGAAGCGTAAAAGACGTACAAAACCAAATCTTCAGGCTCGTACTCCATTTTTACAATTTCCAGAGAGCCAGAATTTATCTCATTACGACAGGATTCGGTTGGTAGTATAGCGAACCCCAAACCAGCTAATGCGCCTGATTTAGCTAGATGCCCACTATTGACTTTAAATGAAGACTGTACCTTTTGAGTAATAAGCTCACCTTTAGCGTTTTTGAAGACCCACGGTGTTCCATTTAACGCGGTGAAGCTATTGATACACGGAACGTGTTTCAAATCGGTAATCTGAGAAGGCCTGAAAAACGCCTGTATGAGTTTAGGGGATGCCACAACAGCACTTGTCCAGCGTTTAATCTCCTTAGCTACCCAATTATTATCTTCGAGCTTTCCTCGGTGAAAACTTAAAATGACGTCAAACCCATCAAGTAAGTCCTCTTTCGGGTTGATGGTTGTATCGCAACACAATGAAATTGAGGGATGCTGAGTACAAAAAGAAATCACTGCTTGAGCTAAAGCAGGCGAATCAGGCATTAGAACTTTAAGCTGCCCCATGACTTCATGAGAGTGCTGTGTTACTTCCTCAAGAGCATCATTAAGTTTGTCAAGCAATGGCTGTGTGCGTAAATAAAGGTGCTCTCCTGCATCTGTTGGAGCGATTCGGCGTGTGGTTCTGTCAAATAGTCGTATATCCAGTCGTTCTTCCAGTAAAGCGATATGGCGACTGACATTTGATGTTGGCAAACTTAGAAATTCCGCAGCCCGTTTAAAGCTGTTGTTCTCATAGACACAATGAAAACTTTTTAGCCACTGCTGGTCAATCTTATCAAGCATTTCATTTAATCCCATTATGTTGGATTATAAAACCAATATTACGCACTTTATTACCAGAAACAGGCTTATACAATACTCCTCACTAAAGTTATTTGGATAAGGTTTCCCCATGAGTTGGTTAGAAAAGCTATTAGATAAGAAGAATATTATCAGTACACGCAAAGCGTCGATTCCAGAGGGTGTATGGGTTAAATGCCCCTCCTGTGACCAGATCTTATACCGCATAGCCCTTGAGGAGAATCTGGAGGTGTGTCCAAAATGCGATCACCATATGAGGATGGCGGCACGCCGCCGATTAGACTGCTTTTTGGATAAAGGAAAGCAAATTGAGATTGCCAGCGAACATGAGCCGAAAGATTTGCTGAATTTTAAGGATCTGAAACGCTACAAGGAACGCCTTGCTTTAGCCCAGAAAAGTTCAGGAGAAAAAGATGCCTTAGTTGCGATAAGAGGAAAACTTATGGGCTTACCTGTTGTTGCCTGTGCATTCGAGTTTTCTTTTATGGCAGGTTCGATGGGGTCAGTTGTAGGTGCTCGTTTCGTTCAGGCAGTTGAAGCTGCTATTGATGCAAATTGTGGATTAGTTTGCTTTTCTGCCAGTGGTGGCGCTCGTATGCAAGAATCTCTGATGTCGTTAATGCAAATGTCAAAAACGAGCGCTGCGTTAAATCGTTTATCCAGTCGAGGCTTGCCTTATATTTCTGTACTAACAGACCAAACATTGGGTGGCGTCTCGGCGAGTCTTGCCATGTTAGGGGACATTAACATTGGCGAGCCGAGGGCAATTATCGGCTTTGCTGGACGTCGCGTTATTGAACAAACTGTTCGAGAGAAATTACCCGAGGACTTTCAGCGGAGTGAGTTTCTCTTAGAGCATGGCGCGATAGATATGATTGTGGATAGGCGTGAGATGCGCAAACGAGTTGGTGGGCTAATAGCTAAAATGACAAATACAACTATTGCGTTGGGTGTATAGTTTATAGGTTCTGTAACGAAGTGAGCTAGCTAACTGAATCAGGAAGACCTCGTTAGGCTTGGTTAGATGGCCAACGTTGGTGTTGTTGATGTATGCAGGTAACGTGGTCATCGCTACACAATAGCCAGCAATCCTATTGCTGGCTATCAATTTTGTTAATAGTAATTACATTTTGGCATGAAGATAGGTACGATAACCGCCTATAAGATTGCGAGCTTTGTAGCCATTGTTAACTAACTGACGATAAGCAACGTTACCACGTAACCCAACTTGACAGTAAATCACAATCTCTTTGTCTTTTGGCAGTTCGTCCATACGATGACGTAATTGATCGACAGGAATGTTGATTGCACCTTCGAAATAACCAACCTCTTCAAGTTCACCTGGGTTACGTACGTCGAGTATCACTTGATCTTCAGTCAGTGAATCCATTTGATCGTAATGTATCGCGGTTGCATCACCTTTGATGATGTTATTCGCGACAAACGCGGCCTGGTTAATCACATCTTTGGCACTGCCGTAAGGTGGCGCGTAAGTCAATTCTAAGTGTTGAAGTTGCTCTACCGTCATACCTGCGCGTTGAGCCACCGCCATAACGTCGATGCGTTTATCGATACCGTCTTTACCGACTGCTTGAGCGCCGAAAATCTTGCCCGATTTTGGATCGAACAACATTTTAAATGAAACGACTTCTGCACCAGGGTAGTAACTCGCGTGGCTTGCGGTATGGACGTAAACTTTTTCGTATTCAACGCCAGCGCGTTTCAATTGTTTCTCATTTTTACCTGTTGAAGCCACAGCAAGGTCGAAGATCTTACAAATCGCAGTACCTTGTGTACCTTGGTAAGTTTCTTTGCGACCTAGCATGTTATCGGCAGCCATACGACCTTGACGGTTTGCTGGTCCAGCTAGAGGAACAAGTGTCTGCTCGCCAGTGACAAAATCTTTTTCTTCAACTGCATCACCAACAGCGTAAATTGAAGGATCGCTGGTTTGCATGTATTCGTTGGTATAGATACCACCAAGGGCACCGATTTCTAAGCCTGCTTCTTGCGCTAGTTTGGTTTCAGGTCGAACACCAATTGCCATGATGAGAATATCGGTCGTTAACTTCTCGCCATTATTCAGTGTTAGCTCCAGTTCGCCTTCTAAGTGTTGGTGCTTTTCACTTTCACCGGAGTCAAAACTGGCAACATGCTCGTTAGGTACGAACTGAACAGATTCAAGCGCCACCCCAAGTTTTAGATCAACGCCTTTATCGCGAATTTCAGCGTGAGCAAATCCCGCCATTTCACGGTCGACAGGTGTCATCACCTGATCAGCCATTTCGATAAGCGAGGTTTTAATGCCTAATTGGTGGAAGGCTTCCATCATCTCTAAGCCGATAAAACCACCACCCACAACGGTCGCATGTTCAGGTTTGTTCATTTGGATCGTTTCAATGATGCGATCCATATCTGGGATATTGCGCAATGAGTGCGTTAACGGGTTATCAAGACCAGGAATTGGCGGAACGATTGGGCCTGCACCCGGACTAAGCAGTAAGAAGTCGTAAGATTCTTCGTGCTCTGAGCCATCAAGAAGATTCTTTACTGTAACCGTCTTTTCCTGACGGTTTACCGAGACCACTTCATTCATCACACGAACATCGACATTGAAGCGCGCTAAGAAACTGTCTGGTGTTTGTAGTAACAGCTTACTGCGATCTTCGATGTCGCCGCCAATGTGGTAAGGCAGGCCACAATTGGCAAAAGAAACGAATGGGCCACGTTCAAACATGATAATTTCTGCGTCTTCACTCAGACGACGAGCACGCGCTGCTGCAGATGCGCCACCAGCGACACCACCGACGATTAAAATCTTAGTCATTATTAACTCCAAGTTTTAGGATGAGCTGACTTACATTGTAGAGCCAGCTCGAATCATCTAGGTTAACTAAAACCTAATTTTTTTAAAAAATAAGCGGCAGGACAAATTCCGGTATAAGCACTCTGAATTAGGTTAGCGCCAATAAACACGGTAAACCAAATGAAGTTACTGTGAACGAATACGGTGAGTAGGACCGAAACTAAAACCATCGTCCCGGCAAACACTCTTACTGCATTTTCTAACGTCATAACTCTTCTCCTTAGAGCTGTTAAACTGAAACAGCCATCCTTTAATAATCTCACTATAAACATCTAAATTAGATGTGTCTAATGTTGATTGAGCTAAATTCATAAAAACTAATTTAGTGTTGACTAAATATTGTTGTTAAGTAAACTCTAATTTAGTTGTTAATGTAGAGGTGAGTCATGAGCTATACAGCAACGGACGTAGTGAAGATGAAAGGCAGCGCAATTGAAGCCGCAGATCTACTTAAAGTGATGGCGCATCCGGAAAGATTAATGGTTTTGTGCCAACTAACACAAGGCGAGGTTGGTGTTGGGGAGTTGCAAAAACATTCCTTCCTGAGCCAGTCCGCGTTCTCACAACATTTAACCGTGTTGCGTAAACACAATTTAATCAGCGCTCGTAAAGAAGCACAACAGGTATTTTACTCGTTGTCTGAACCGAGAGTTGAGTCATTAATTAAAGCACTACATGGTGTATTCTGTAGTTGAGTATTTTAACTTCTTTTTGGTAGTTAACTAAATATAAATCAACGCATTAAACTATAATCTATAGAGGTAAGCAATGTTAGACGTCATTCCATGGGAATCGTTGTTTGGTGGCATGTTATTGGGAGTTTCTGCCACGGTTTTGTTGTTAGTTAACGGTAAAATTGCCGGTATCAGTGGAATTATGAATGGCATCATGTCACCGAAGAAAGGGGATTATTCATGGCGACTTCTGTTTGCAGTTGGCATGATTGTCGGTGGCTTTGTAAGTGTTTTATTACTTGGCGTAGCCGTACCAAGTACCGCAAATCTTTCAATAGGTTTGGTATTAGCGGCGGGCTTACTTGTTGGGATTGGCACCAGACTAGGTAACGGATGTACCAGTGGTCATGGCATTTGTGGCATGGGGCGTTTGTCTAAGCGCTCTATCGTTGCAACATGTGTATTTATGGCCGTTGCTGGTTTGACCGTTTTTGTTCGACTTCACTTAGGGTCTGTTGACCTTTAGAGCTGATTTTTGCAGCGTTTGTGGGGCCTTTATACAAGGCAGAGGGTTTGAAGTGTAGTTCTACTACCTGAAAAGCCGATAACGCTGTAGAAAGGCTCCACAAACGCTGCCCGAAGGGTTCGGCTAAAAGCGTTTTACTCTTTGTTGAGAGGTATTTTGCTTAGAATGACTAGGCTACAAACCTCTCGCCGCGATTAAAACGCTTTTATCGCGAACAAAATTTAACCTCGAAAGGTTAACAGACCCTTATATAAGAGAGATTCCATGAACAACACTATTTTTCGTATTGCTGCGCTTGTGAGCGGTATTTTGTTTGGTATGGGTATGGCTGTTTCGGGCATGATTGATCCGGCGAAAGTTATTGGATTTTTAGATATTTCTGGAAATTGGGATCCAAGTTTGGCTTTTGTGATGGGCGGCGCACTGGCTGTGTTTATGCCAAGCTACTTTTTAATTATCAAGCCGAGAAAACAATCAGTTAGTGGTGCCGAAATGTGTACCCCGACAAACACAAAGATCGATTCTCGATTGTTGTCTGGTGCGGCGATCTTCGGTTTAGGCTGGGGATTGGCTGGTATTTGTCCTGGCCCTGCAGTGGCAAGTTTGGCGTTAGGTAATGTCAGTATTGTTTTGTTCTTTGTTGCAATGTTAGCAGGCTCAATGTTTGCGAAACTGGTCATCAACTCGCGTGAAGAGAAGATGAAAACAGCCAAAGCATAAATTATGTGATCAAAAAATGGAGGGAGTAGGATGCCCGGAAATCAAAAGCGCAGTTTTGTTCAATCCGTGATGAACAGCTTTTTCCCTCCGATCATGATCTTATTGGCCTTTGTGGTCGGTGCAGCCGCGTTGTGGCTAACGCCAAAAGAAGAAGATCCTCAGATCGTGGTACCCATGGCCGATGTTCTGGTTTCTGCACCGGGTCTGAGTGCTTCACAAGTCGAAAATCAAATCACAGAACCTTTAGAGAAGTTAGTCAGTCAGATAGACGGCGTTGAATACGTTTATTCGTCGTCGATGGAAGGTGCTGCTCAAGTTATTGTCCGGTTTTATGTGGGTGAAAACCGCGAAGACGCCTTAGTTAAACTCTACAACAAACTCTACTCCAACCAAGATAAAGTCCCACCTTCCGTAACTAGTTGGCTGGTTAAACCGGTTGAGATTGATGATGTGCCTATTGTGGTTGCAGCACTTTACTCAACGGATCCATCCATACTCGATCGTCATCAACTCAGAAGAATCGCAGATCAGGCGACTTTGGGTATTAAGTCTCTTGATGCAACCAACAAAGTCGAAGTCATTGGCGGTGAGCCGAGAAAAGTCCAAATTGAACTCGATACCGTCGCGATGGCGAATTTTAAAGTTACTATCGATGATCTTGAACAAGCAATCCAATACAGCAATGCGAAAACCCAGGGTAAAAATATCCAGATTAACGGACGTAATTTTACTTTAGAATCTGGACAGTTCCTCACCAGTTCGAAGGACGTTGGTGATCTCGTGATCGCGGTGCTTAATGGTAAGCCTGTGTATCTAAAAGATGTGGCAAGAATCTATGATGGAGCCAGTGAGGCAACGTCAGATACCTGGTACAGAGACAAAAATAGCGACCAAGCCCTTCCTGCAGTGTTCATTTCAGTTGCTAAGCAAAAAGGCTCCAATGCGGTTCTTGTCGCGCAGGCGGTGAATGACAAACTAGCTCAGCTAGAATCTGAGCAGTTCCCACCTCAAGTTAAGGTCGCCATCATACGTGACTATGGCGAAACCGCGAATGCCAAAGTAAACAATTTGGTCTCCAGTCTCGGTGTTTCCATACTGACCGTTGTGGTTTTCGTCGGCCTGTTCCTTGACTGGCGCAGCGCATTAGTTGTAGGAATAGCGATTCCAATCAGTTACGGCGCCGCTCTTGGCATGGACTTACTTTTTGGTTACTCCATTAACCGGGTAACGCTGTTTGCGTTGATCTTAGCACTCGGTTTGATCGTTGATGATCCTATCGCCAGTATTGATAACATCGAGCGTTACTTAAAACGTAAGGATATCACTCGGACCAAAGCGATTGTGTTGGCGATGGCAGAAATTCGCAGCGCGTTGTTAATGTCGACTGTAGCGATTGTCATTGTGTTTACGCCAATGTTTTTCATTACCGGCATGATGGGCCCGTACATGGCGCCTCTTGCGTTCAATGTGCCGATTAGTGTGATGTTCAGTACCGTCGTCGCCTTTATGATTACGCCTTGGGTGGCGAAAAAAATTCTCACTGGCGCACAAGAAAGCGGCCATTACGATATCCAATCCTCAACCATGTATCGTTTGTACCGTAGTGTCTTAATCCCGTTATTAGAAAGCCGCAAAAAAGCCTGGGCCTTCCTGGGATTGGTAGCATTGTTATTTGTGCTCGCCGCGTTGTTGCCTGCATTACGTTTGGTGCCACTCAAACTGCTGCCATACGACAACAAAAATGAATTCCAGCTAGTGTTAAACATGCCAGAGTCCTCTAGCTTTGTAGAGACGTCCAATGCACTATACAGCTTTTCTGATTACCTGATGACAGTGCCTGAAGTGACCAGCGTTTCTGGTTTCTCGGGTACCGCTTCGCCAATGGATTTCAACGGTATGGTGCGTCATTACTTCATGCGTAGCGAGCCATACCAAGGAGAATTGCGCATTGTATTAGCGCCGAAAAAACATCGTTCTATGCAATCTCATGAAATTGTCACTCGGTTACGAAGTGATTTAGAACAGATAGCAGAGCGTTTTAGCGCCGACATCCAACTGGTGGAAGTGCCACCGGGGCCGCCGGTTATCGCGACCATTACGGCTGAAGTTTATGGCGACGAAACCACCTCTTATGAGGAGTTAATGGTTCAGGCCGAGAAAGTGGCAGATCGCCTGCGCAAAGAGCAGTTGGTATCAGAGGTGGATACGAGTGTTCAGGGTGACTTGGAGACCTGGCAGTTTGTGGTTGATCAGGAAAAAGCGGCGTTATCCGGTGTGTCTGTTGCTGAGGTAAATAACACGTTAATTACGGCGGCGAATGCCAAAACTCTTGGTCATATTTCGGATCGCAGGGAGCTGAACCCGCTGCCGATTGAAGTTCAGCTGCGTCGTGAAGACAGAGATGATTTAAACCGATTAGAGCAACTGTATGTTCGTGGCAGACCTGGGATTGCAAAAGTGGAAATGGGCGGCGCCGTTGTGGACGCTCCTCAACCCGTTGTCCAGCTTTCAGAAATTGGTCATTTTGTTAAGCGCGCAGCGGATAAACCGATATTCCATAAAAACCTCAAACCGGTCGTGTATGTGTATGCCGAGGTAGTAGGGCGGGTACCTGGGGAGATCGTTGCGGATGTGATTGCCGATCAAAATACCAAACACGCGAGTGATGCACATGTTCATTGGCAGGATCGTACCTACTTGAGCAATGGTGCCGGCGTTGCCTGGAGCGTTCCGGAGAATATTAATGTTGTCTGGAGTGGTGAGGGTGAGTGGAAGATTACGGTTGATGTATTCCGCGATCTTGGCATCGCATATGGTGCCGCGCTATTGGGTGTATTCGTGGTTATGTTGATTCAGACGGGTTTGCCTGCCGTGTCTGGAATAATCATGTTGGCCATTCCTCTTACCGTTATCGGCATCATGCCGGGCTTCTGGATATTGAATATCTTAAGTAATGATATTGGCAACTACCCAAATCCTGCGTTGTTTACTGCAACGGCGATGATTGGGATGATCGCACTAGCTGGTATTGTTGTACGTAATTCGCTGGTGCTTATCGAGTTTATTCAGCAATCGCTGGAAGCGGGTCGTAGCTTACATGATGCATTAATTGAATCTGGCGTAGTGCGTATGCGGCCAATACTGCTCACCGCAGGGACTACGCTGTTGGGTAATATTATTATCACCCTCGATCCGATTTTTAATGGTTTGGCGTGGGCAATCATATTTGGTATTGCTGCCTCGACGGTATTTACGCTTCTGGTTGTTCCAGTGGTGTATAACCTCGCATACCAGAATACGAAAGGACATGGATTGCCTCAGGTGGAGGAAGAACAATGAAATTAGATAACAAATTGCTCGGCATCATTTTAATTATTGTGCTCGCGCTTCTTTTTCTCTATATGGCTGGTTTTTTCTCCGAAAAGTTACCCACTGAGCATTCCGCGAAAACCAACGTGATTGATGCCAGCTCAGTCAAAACCCATGAGATGATGTTGACCAGCGAGCCGGTTGTGCGGGAATTTCCGGGCGTTGTAGTAGCCGATCAGCAAGCTGATATTGCCGCGCGACTTACAGCCTCAGTCGTTGAGGTACTGGTTAAAGTGGGCGATAACGTCAAGCAGGGAGACGTGTTAGCGCGTTTAGAAAGTGATGATTTGGACGCGAGAGTTCGTCAGAGCGAGCAGGCGTTGTCTTCTGCACAAGCGCAACTTAACGCCGCTCGAAAGGAGTTTGCACGCGTTAAGACACTGTTGAACAGAAAACTGATACCACAGTCGCAGTTTGATCAGGCCGAGAGCACACTGCAAACTGCACAAGCTAACTTCAATCGTTCTCAAGCGGCGGTCTCCGAAGCCGAGACCACCTTTGGTTACAGCATCATCACTGCGCCATTCGACGGTTTAATCACTCAGAAACCAATCAACAGAGGAGATACCGCAACGCCCGGATCGCTTTTGCTCTCAATGTACAACCCGGAATCACTTGAAATAGAGGTTAACTTCGCCGAATCAGTCATGCCTTATGTCAGTTACGATAAACAGGTGGACGTGGCATTTCCGTCTTATGATGTGAGCGCAACTGCGACGATCAGGGAAGTGACCCCTTCTGCTGACGCGAATTCACGCAGTTATACGGTCAAATTGCAATTTGAGTCACCGAATACCGTGTACCCGGGAACCTTTGCAAAGGTCGCGCTAACCTTAACGGATGATGTCGTTTTACGCATCCCGCAACAAGCCGTTTATCAAGTAGGCCAGTTGGACTACGTGAAGGTGCTGCAAGAAGGTGGTGAAGTTGAAACGCGATTAGTTCAGTTAGGAGAGATGGACAGAGTAAGGACCGGACTCAAGCAGGGCGATGTAGTGATACTCAACCCGAGAGAGCTATAATTTGGTAAGAGTTTAACGTACAACATTCCGCTCAATGCCGCTCGTTTAAACGCGGGCGGCATATTCTAACCAATCCGTCTTCCTGAACAGCGACGAAGGAGCGTGATTCAGGATCTATTTTCGAGCACTTTGATATTAGATTCCTAGTCTCGCTAATGCTCGCTGGAATGACCCAGGGTGGTATAAGGGAGGTCAGTTTATAGAGAGCCTTACCTGCGTGCTGATCGGACAATGATCACTCAGCTGATAATCCAACACATCTTGCGATTTAAATAGCGACTGTTTTGCTGGTTGCGCTGCCAGACTCTCACTCACAACGATGTGATCAATCACGGATCGGAACTGATGGGTTTTGTTTGGGTTACGATTCGAACGCACCTTACATTCTGCTTGGGTATTTTTGGTAGCTAGCCTGGCGTTGGTGTTCGATGTCATCGTCGACCATAACCAATCACCTTGATAAGCCAAATTATGGTTAAAGTCGCCTAATATCGCATACTGCTCTTGGTTCTTCTCACGGGCTTTTATCCACCTACTCAGTGCTTCACCTTGCTGTTTGAGCGTTTTGCATTCACGACTGCTTTTATAAGCTCCGCTGCATCCTGCTTTTAGGTGAACAGAAAGTAGATGTGTTTCATTACTCTCATCTGGGTTTAACACTATATAGCTCGCAAAGCGCAATTTGCCATTACCTTGGGATATTGAAAAATCTGAGGGATCGGATATTGAAGTGCCTTCACGTACAGCAAAACCTGTGTATTGGTTGGTGTCTGAGAACTGCATATGTTTATTGCTCAACTTAGCTCTGTCAGATAAATAGATAGTGTATCCATCGCCTACCACTTTTTTAATCGCGGCTTCACTATCAACTTCTTGAAATGCTAATACATCAGGTTGCAACTTATCCAGATAGTGATTGAGTTTGACAAAATCGTTATCGGTTCTCGATACTTTTCCTCCGTCTATTGCTAACCATTCAATATTCCAACTGGTTAGGCTGATTGAATTTTGAGCAAATGAAGAAGAGCAATAAACTAACAAGGCTGTAGTAAAAAGTGATCGCATATTGGCTTGTTTCACTCCCGTTTGAGTATGTGTCCCTTTGTAACCTTTATCCTATAAGACCTCTAAAAAAAGCAAGTGGATTACGTCCAAATTTTGATATTTTCATCGATTACTTTGCAATTCAGTGCCTCAGCAATAAGATCGATTTGTTCTTATCCGCTACCCAATTTTTGTTGATCAAAATCAATGTTTTCGACTGGTGCTTCTCGTTAAATACGCCACAATATATTGTGTCTAAAGAATAAAAAACAACTCCATATAGTGTATTTGTGGATAACTCTGTGGGTATGTTGGGGTAAGGAGAAGAAAGTGAAACCAATCGTAATCAAGCGTGACGGCTCAAGAGCTCCGTTCAACAGGGATCGTATTCAAGCAGCAGTCGAAGCCGCGGCGGAAAACAAAGATAAAGATGTCGCCATTTATGCTCTCAATGTCGCTCTTGCTGTCGAGTTACAGCTAAAAGATCACGATGAAGTTCACATTCATGAGATTCAGGATCTGGTTGAGAATGAACTCATGCAAGGTCCTTACAAATCTCTGGCACGATCTTACATCGAGTACCGCCATGATCGTGATATTGCCCGAGAGAAACAGAGCTTTTTAACGCGTGAAATAGAAGGTCTGATTGAAGAAAGCAATCTTGACCTGATTAATGAAAACGCGAATAAAGATGGCAAAGTTATCCCAACTCAACGCGACTTGCTTGCCGGGATCGTAGCGAAGCACTATGCGAAAACTCACATCCTTCCTCGTGATATCGTACAAGCTCACGAAGTGGGTGATATTCATTATCACGACTTAGATTACGCGCCATTCTTCCCGATGTTTAACTGTATGCTGATCGACCTAAAAGGCATGCTGACGCACGGTTTTAAAATGGGTAATGCGGAAATTGATACGCCGAAATCGATATCCACAGCAACCGCAGTAACGGCACAGATCATCGCACAGGTTGCGAGCCATATTTACGGCGGCACAACGATCAACCGTATTGATGAAGTACTCGCGCCGTACGTAATGACAAGTTACGAGAAGCATCTAAAAATCGCCAAAGAGTGGGACATCGCTGAGCCTGAAAAGTTTGCAGAAGCGCGCACAGAGAAAGAGTGTTATGACGCGTTCCAATCGCTTGAGTACGAAGTAAACACCCTGCATACCGCAAATGGCCAAACGCCATTCGTTACTTTTGGCTTCGGCTTAGGTACAAGCTGGGCATCTCGTTTGATCCAAAAATCGATTCTAAAAAACCGTATTGCGGGGCTTGGAAAAAACCGTAAAACCGCTGTTTTCCCCAAACTGGTATTCGGTATTAAAGACGGTCTGAATCATAAAGCGGAAGATCCAAACTACGACATTAAACAACTTGCGCTTGAGTGTGCGTCTAAACGTATGTATCCAGACATTCTCAACTACGACAAAGTGGTTGAAGTGACTGGCTCATTCAAAACGCCAATGGGATGCAGAAGTTTCTTGGGCACTTATGAAGAAGAGGGCGAGCTAATCCATGAAGGCCGCAATAACCTTGGTGTTGTGAGCTTGAACCTGCCTCGTATCGCGATTCGTGCCAAAGGAAGCGAGAAGAAGTTCTATGAACTACTTGATGATCGCCTTCGTTTGGCGCGCAGAGCGTTAGAAACTCGTATTACGCGCCTGGAAAACGTCAAAGCACGCGTAGCGCCAATCCTTTATATGGAAGGAGCATGTGGTGTTCGTCTGAAAGCGGATGACTCTATTGCCGAGATCTTTAAAAACGGTCGCGCGTCAATTTCATTGGGCTATATCGGTGTGCATGAAACGATTAACGCACTGTTTGGCAACGAAGCGCACGTGTATGACGATGCGGTTTTACGTGAAAAAGCGCTTGAGGTGATCAAACACCTAAAAGACGCAGTGAATCAGTGGGCAGACGAAACCGGCTATGGTTTCAGTCTATACGCGACACCGAGTGAAAACTTATGTAGCCGTTTCTGTCGTATTGATACTAAAGAGTTCGGCGTGATCGAAGGGGTGACAGATAAAGGTTACTACACCAACAGTTTCCACTTAGACGTAGAAAAGAAGGTCAACCCATACGATAAGATTGACTTTGAAATGCCGTACCCAGAGATCTCAAGCGGCGGATTTATTTGTTACGGTGAATTCCCGAACATGCAGCGTAACGTTGAAGCGTTAGAAAATGTGTGGGATTACAGCTACACCCGAGTGCCTTACTACGGCACGAATACGCCTATCGATGAATGTTACGAGTGTGGTTACACGGGTGAATTTGAATGTGCCAGCAAAGGTTTCACCTGCCCAAGTTGTGGTAACCACGATTCCACCAAAGTGTCGGTAACGCGCCGTGTTTGTGGTTACCTTGGTAGTCCTGATGCACGTCCGTTTAACTTCGGTAAACAAGAAGAAGTGAAGCGCCGAGTAAAACACCTCTAATCAATACCTAAATTGGACACTTTGAAAATCAACCTGTAGCGGGTTGATTTTCTTTTCTCGCAAACACGATGAGACGCGACGATGAACTATCACCAATACTATCCAATCGATGTTGTAAACGGACCAGGTACGCGTTGTACGCTGTTTGTTTCAGGTTGTATTCACCAGTGTCGGGGTTGTTATAATCAATCGACTTGGCGTGTGGATTCTGGGCATGTATTTACTCAAGAACTCGAAGATAAAATTATTGCTGATCTAAATGATACGCGAATTAAGCGCCGGGGTTTATCGTTGTCGGGAGGTGATCCGCTCCATCCGGCAAATGTACCGTACATCCTAAAATTGGTGAAGCGGGTAAGAGAAGAGTGTGCGGGTAAAGATATCTGGGTTTGGACAGGTTACACTTTGGCTGAGCTTGACGATGCCCAAAGAGAAATAACCAAATACATCGATGTGCTTATCGATGGCAAGTTTGAGCAAGATAAGAAAGACCTGAATTTGGAATGGCGTGGCAGTTCCAACCAAGTCATACATCATTTTAAGTCTGTTTAAACCAAACATATGCTGGTTTCAACCAACAAATAAAAAGGGCATATTCGTCAATGGCGAACGTGCCTTTTTAGTCTGAGCGCAATTGTCCGTTCTTCTGCGCTTACAATAAGCCGTTTCCAAAATGCTTGGTGAACTACTCACTTGTTAAGAGCCTCGCATTTCTCCTTTAAGAATAATGCGAGTAGTTTATCCCCATGATTTCGCGTTGTATTTTTCAAAGGCATCCAATAGTTTTGCAAAGCTCTCAAGTAATTTGAGCCGTTAAATCTAATGTTGCCAAGACGCAATAAATACCGTGTGAGAGATCGAAATATGGAAGAAAAACAAGAGTGTTACTCCATTTCCGAAAAAACGTATCAGGAAATGATCGACCACACACGTGTTTTGGCGTTAGAAGAACGAGGTATCGTGCAATGCGGTATCGCAACCTGCAGAGATTTCTTTTCGGTGTACAGGAAAAACCAAAAAAAGCACATGCTGCTCTATACCGTGCGTGGAAAAGGTTGGCTAGAAAGCAAAGGATGTCGCTATGAATTAGAACCAGGTTCTCTGGTAACCGTTCCCGCGGGGATTGAAAATGGATTTGGTATGGGGGATGAAACCTGGCAGATAGCATGGGTTTTTCTTTCACAGAACACGGATTGGTCAATCGTGGAAGAAGACATAAGCTACCAGCTGACATCAGCATCAGAGGTAATGTACGCTTGTATTCAAACTCTGCTCCGCAGTATCAACTTGCCAATTAACTGTGGTGGTGCCGTAGGTGCACACAGTGTTGCTCAATTAGAGTTGATGCTAAATATGCCTCAATCAGAATCCATTTCCCGACAGCAGTTAAAGCTACGTCGCGTATTTGATCTTGTTCAAAGGCAGTTGCATAAAGAGTGGACCGTGGAACAATTAGCTGCGTTATACCCTTGCTCCCAAGCGCACTTGTATCGATTAAGCCAACAGCAATTTGGACGAAGCCCGATGGCACATTTAACGCGTATGAGAATGGAATACGCCGCAAGGTTGCTGCGTTCTACTGAATGGCCGATTCAGCACATAGGTGAAATTGTAGGTTATCCAACCAGTGCTAATTTCAGTACAAGGTTTCGCTCTTGGTCTGGTTTGACACCAAGATCATTCAGACAAAATGGGCGCCTTGAGATAGATATCGAATAATGATTTGCTTTCTTTGTAACCAACCAAGTGCACAAAGCACCATTGCATACAGAGTTTTATCCTATAATTGACGAAATTCGTGAAAAATCATTTCGTCATTTTAAATGATAGTGTTAACGTGAAGTCTGTACTTGAATTTCAAAGGGTTGTGACTTTCATGTTTTCTAATCTACCAACTCCCGTATTAGATCCTATTTTATCTTTATCCGTTGCATATCGTAACGATACTCGTCCGAACAAGGTTGATCTTGGCATTGGCGTGTACAAAAACAGCGCTGGTGAAACGCCAATCATGAAAGCCATTCAGATGGCGCAAGACGTTGTTGTAAAAACTCAAAAAACCAAAGCTTACGTTGGCCTAGCGGGCTGCGAAGAGTTTAACCAAAGCATGGTTGATCTTTTGTTATCCGGAACTTCCGCAATGGATCGTGTTGCGGCCATTCAAACTCCAGGGGCGAGTGGTGCTTTGCGTATGTTGGGCGACTTAATGAAAGTTGCACAACCAGATACAACCGTATGGATTTCTAATCCAAGTTACGTGAACCACAAACCGGTGATGGAAGCTGCAGGGCTCAAGGTCAGGTTCTACCATTACTTCTCTCCAGAAACCAAGCAAGTTGATACCGCTAAAATGCTCGACGATTTGTCAAAAGCTGGCCCTTCTGATGTCGTTCTCCTTCACGGTTGTTGCCATAACCCAACAGGTGCAGATATCGACTTCGCTGCTTGGCAAGCGATTACAGAGCTATCGCAGAAAAATGGTTTCACCCCTTTTGTTGATATCGCCTATCAAGGTTTTGGTGACGGTCTGGAAGACGATGCGAAAGGCCTTCGCTTTATGGCTGATAACGTCGAGGAGATGCTCATCACGACATCGTGCTCGAAGAATTTTGGCCTTTATCGAGAGCGTACTGGTGCAGCGATCGTCGTCGGAAAAAATACGCAAGACGTGACTAACGCGAAAGGTAAGTTATTAACTCTGGCTCGTTCTACTTACACAATGCCGCCAGATCATGGTGCTGCACTGGTCAAAACGATCCTTCAAGACACCAACATGACGTCAGTTTGGAAACAAGAACTGAGCGAAATGCAACAGCGTTTGGTAAGTCTGCGTCAAAACTTGTGTAACGAATTGAGAAATAACCACAATACAGATCAATTTGACTTCATTGAGAGTCACAAAGGCATGTTTACTGTGCTAGGCTTTACTGAAAAGCAAATGTCGCTTCTGCGTGAAGATTATGGCATTTATGGTGTCGGTGATGGCCGAATTAATATCGCAGGCCTAACCGAAACACATATTCCTTACGTAGCTGACGCCATCAATAAAGTCTCTCAACTTTAATTCGGAGTGTGGATGAAAAACTGGAAACTGATTCTACCGCTTATGATGAGTGGTAGTTTAATTGCTTGTACGTCAACGCAAACGACGACAGAGCCTGTTGAGCCAGAAACACCAGAAGTAGAACAACCTGTTGTGGTAGAACCGGAAATTAAGCCAGAGGTTGAGCCTAAGCCAGAAGTAGAACCAAAGCCGGAAATCAAGCCAGAGCCAGAAAAGAAACCTGAACCTAAACCAGAAAAGCCAGTTAAGGTACAAAAAACGCCTGACGGAATGCTGATACTTGGCTCAGAAGAGTGGGTTTATGTACCAGGCATTGATGAAACGTTTAAAGCACGTGTCGATACTGGTGCTACGACATCGTCAATCAGTGCGCTTGATATCGTGCCGTTTGAACGTGATGGCAAAGATTGGGTACAGTTTAAAATCGACCTTGGTGACAAGGCGAGCAAAGAATTTAAGCTGCCCGTAGAGCGTTGGGCAAAGGTAAAACAGTCATCATCAGATGAGGTAAATAAACGTGCGGTTGTAGTGGCCTACATCCAAGTCGGTGATTATAAAGAAAAGACGGAGTTTACCTTGGCTGAAAGAGGGCATATGAAGTTCCCAATGTTATTGGGACGTAGCTTCTTCAGAGATATTGCTGTCGTGGACGTATCGAAAAAATACATTCAGGACAAACCGAGCAATAAATAGCCACATGTTCAAAACTGAAATGGCCTCCATAATTGGAGGCCATTTTTTATTTAAACTTCTTGGTCATTCAGAACCCAAAGCGGGCAGACATTACGAGTTGCTGTCCGTAAACACCGTTGTTTTTTAAATCGGCACCAAGTGACAACTGCTGAGTCGAATGGAATCGCGCTCCGAAATTGTAAACAGTGTGGGAATCGTCACTGTCCATCAACTGGCCTAATCGAGCGTGAAGCTCTACATTTTGCGTAAACCAGATACGAGTACCAATATTGACTTCTGCGTGCCACTCATCGCCTACTTTATCGCTACTGTTTTGCTTAATATTGTGCAGCAACATCTGGCCATAAATATCAGCAAATTGCCCGGCAGGGCCATTAAAGCCAATACCACCGGCTACATCCCAATCACCACTAAATTCACTATCAGCGCGACCAATAAAGTGGGTGTTCTCAGTAAAGTAGCTAGTCATCTCGCCACCAAAAGTCGCTGGACTGGTACCCATACGGACTTCCAATGTATTGTAGTTAAAATTATTGGCATAAGAGGAAAGTGGCAGTATCGCGCACAAACCAAAGGCCGTGACCTTTAGCGCTTTACCTAGCATGGTGACTCCAGACAAGATCATTAAAATTAACTGGGAGCAAAGCAAAAATCAGGCCACAAATGATAATGGGGGGCTTTTAACCAATATTATGGTTTCCAACCAGCCCATTACCATTTTAATCCTCTGTCCGGATACGAAAAGCAAAAGAATAGCGATGATTCACCTTGTTATTCGGTTCATTTGCTTGAGTAACCTGCAACGATAACGTTATGATTGCTCATCTATTTCTTCTCTTACGAATATTCATGAAATCAGCAATCCCTTCTTTAATGGTTCAAGGCACCACATCGGATGCCGGAAAAAGTGTACTTGTGGCAGGTTTATGCCGTGTATTAGCTCGAAGAGGGATTAAAGTTGCCCCATTTAAGCCGCAAAACATGGCGCTCAATAGCGCGGTAACCAAAGATGGTGGTGAAATAGGGCGCGCTCAGGAAGTTCAGGCACAAGCCTGCAATATTGAATCCACTGTTCATATGAACCCGGTGCTTATAAAACCGAACAGCGATACAGGCGCACAGATCATTCTGCAAGGTAAAGCGTTGTCTGATATGGATGCTGCGGGCTTCCATGATTACAAAAAAGTCGCAATGAATACTGTACTCGATTCCTTTTCTCGTCTAACTGAAGAGTTTGACTCGATCATGATTGAAGGCGCAGGCAGCCCGGCAGAAATCAACCTTCGCGAAGGGGATATTGCCAATATGGGCTTTGCAGAAGCCGCCGACGTCCCCGTGATTATTGTTGCTGATATCGATCGAGGCGGTGTTTTTGCTCACTTATACGGCACCTTAGCGTTACTTTCAGAATCAGAACAAGCACGTGTTAAAGGCTTTGTGATTAACCGATTCCGGGGCGATATTCGTTTGTTGCAATCAGGTTTGGACTGGCTTGAAGAAAAAACAGGTAAGCCAGTCTTAGGGGTGTTGCCTTACCTGCATGGTTTTAACCTCGAAGCTGAAGATGCCATTACTGAGCAGCAAGAATTAAGCTCTGAAGTAAAGCTCAATGTTGTGGTACCCGTACTAACTCGCATCAGTAACCATACTGATTTTGACGCGTTACGTCTCAACCCAGACATTAACTTACGCTATGTGGGGAAAGGCGAAAAAATCGACAAGGCTGATTTGGTTATCCTGCCAGGGACAAAGTCTGTCAGAGACGATTTAGCGTATTTAAGAAGCCAGGGCTGGGATAAAGATATATTGCGCCATATTCGCCTAGGTGGAAAAGTCATGGGTATCTGTGGCGGTTACCAGATGCTTGGTAAAACCATTGACGATCCTGATGGTGTGGAAAGTGCAGCGGGCACAAGTGAAGGCTTAGGGCTGCTTGACGTTCATACTGTCCTTACTGGTAGTAAGCAACTGACAAAGACAGAAGCTGTCGTGAGCCTAAATGGTAAACGTGCGACCGCAAAAGGCTACGAAATTCATGTTGGCCGAAGCGAAGTTTCAGGAGTACAGCCACTTAAACTTGAAAATGGAGCTGTGGATGGTGCGCTAAGTGAATGTGGTCAGGTTATGGGCACCTATTTACACGGCTTCTTTGATGAAGTGGAAGTGTTAAATCTAATTGCCGAGTGGGTAAATGGCGCTCAAATTAAACAGCAAAATTTTGAAGAGATTAAAGAGCTTGGGATTAATCGTATTGCAGACGCGATAGAGCAACACATGAACTTAGATTTTTTGTTCAAATAAAATAATTAGTTGATGAACGTAATATCTGTCTAAAGCTTGTCTCGTAAAGGAGCCTATTAATGAAAATATGGAAAACACCTGTGTGCTTAACGGCATTGTTAAGCGTTGTCTTTTCTGCTCATGCTGCAGCAGATCTTAAAGTGTACGCTGCATCCTCTATGACCAATGCGATCAACGAAATTAGCGGAAATTTCTCAGATAAGTTCGATGTAACTATCACACCCGTTTACGGTGGTTCCTCGTCTATTGCTCGTCAGATAATGAACGGAGCTCCCGCCGATGTTTTCATCTCAGCAAATACCAAGTGGATGGACTATCTTGTGGATGAAAAGGTCATTTTACGTGACAATGTCACAAATTTGGTGGGGAATAGTCTGGTTTTGATTGCTCCTAAACCGTCTAACACGAAGAGTTTTAATTTTTCAGATAGTAACGCGTGGCTAGCTGCGTTAAATGATGAACGTCTTGCACTCGGTAATCCGACATCGGTACCTGTGGGTATGTACGCTAAAGAATCACTGACTACACTGGACGTATGGGAAAATATTGAATCTAAAGTCGCTCCTGCCAAGAATGTTCGTCTCGCGTTAGCTCTGGTAGAGCGTGGAGAAGCGCCATTAGGCATTGTGTACAAAACCGACGCGTTGCTGACAGACAAAGTAACAATAGTAGACGAGTTCTCGAGTGACACGCACTCTGCCATTGTCTATCCGGCGGCAATGATCAGTGACTCAACGGAATCAAAGCAGTTTTTCCAATACCTGAGTACAGATCAAGCCAAAGCTGTCTTTGTCAAATACGGTTTCAGTAATAAGGAATAAGCGTGACTGAACTGGAATACCAAGCCTTAATCTTAAGTCTCAAAGTAGGTGCGTTCGCGGTACTTTGGCTCATCCCTTTAGGGGTTTTACTGGCATGGTTACTTTCTCGCAAAACCTTTTTTGGCAAGTCTGTGCTCGATAGCCTGATTCATCTGCCTTTGGTCTTGCCACCGGTTGTTATTGGTTATTTGCTACTGTTATCCCTTGGGCGGCAGGGGGTCATCGGTAGTTGGCTCTATGAACATTTCGGCTTGGTATTTAGCTTTAATTGGAAAGGGGCGGTTGTCGCTTGTATTGTCGTCGCACTGCCACTTATGGTTCGTTCTGTACGTTTAAGCCTAGAAAGTGTTGACCCTAAACTTGAACATGCAGCGTCAACACTCGGTGCTTCTCGGCTAAAAGTATTTATGACAATTACACTGCCGTTGACTCTCCCTGGCATCATTACCGGAACCATGTTGTCTTTCGCGCGTAGCCTGGGCGAATTTGGTGCAACAATTAGCTTTGTGTCTAATATTCCGGGAGAGACACAAACGATACCGCTCGCGATGTACAACTTTATAGAAACGCCTGGTGCCGAGATGGAAGCGGCACGCCTTTGTATTATTTCAATTGCACTGGCGTTATCGACATTAATGGCATCTGAGTGGCTGAATCGAAAAGCATCAAGCCGGCTGGGAGCTAAATAATGAGCATTAAAGTTAAATTTAAACAGTCGCTTGGTGAAACTGACTTTGATATTAACTTAGAATTACCCTGTAACGGAATAAGCGCGCTGTTTGGTCGATCAGGTGCAGGCAAAACAACCTTAATCAATGTGATCAGTGGGCTAGTCACGCCGACACAAGGCAAAGTCACCATTGGTGAGCACGTTTTGTATGATAGTGACGAGTCGATAAACTTACCGACACACAAGCGTAAGATTGGCTACGTTTTTCAGGACTCACGTTTATTCCCACACTATTCAGTTAAAGGGAACTTGATGTATGGCGTTAAAGAGAAAGACGACGCTTACTTTGATACCGTGACAGAGCTTCTTTCCATAAAGCCGCTACTGAAGCGTTTTCCTACCTCGCTTTCTGGTGGTGAAAGACAGCGAGTTGCCATCGCGCGCGCATTGTTGTCTAAACCAAACTTATTGTTAATGGATGAGCCATTAGCATCCTTAGATATGCCCAGAAAACGAGAAGTGATGCCTTTTCTCGAAGAACTGTCTGAAAAAGTAAATATTCCCATCGTGTATGTGACGCACAGTCTACAAGAGATCATCAGACTGGCACAGAACCTGGCGATTATTGACCACGGTCGAATTGTCACCTCAGGGAAGCTGGAAGATGTCTGGGCTTCTCATGCGATGAGACCATGGCAGTCATTCTCAGAACACAGTAGCTTATTTGAAGGAAAGATTGCAGCGCATCACGCTCAATATGCTCTGACTTCAGTAACGCTGGGTCATAGCGCGTCGCTTTGGGTACAAAAGGTTGAGGGTGAGCCGGGTACACCGATTCGACTTCAGGTGCGAGCTAGTGATGTCTCTATCGCACTAGAGCGTCCCGTTGGCACATCGATTCGAAATGTTTTGCCTGCGACGGTTCAGTCTATAGAGCAAGTTAATGTCGGAGACGATAAGCAAAGCATTACTGTCTCTTTGCAACTGGACGAGAATTGTTGCTTGTGGGCAAAAATTACCCCTTGGGCACTTGATGATCTTAACTTAAAGCTCGGAGATGCAGTCTACGCGCAAGTCAAAGGGGTGAGTGTCACACAACGTGACATTGCCTTTTCACCACACTCTTATCATTGATGGTTTATACAGCCACACTGAGACTATCTGGCAGAGCATCAAACCTCTGGTTGAGGGTGTAGAGAGGCGGATTAATCCACTGTTTTCATAAGATTAACTTTTGTTAATTTTCGCTTGTCGATTCATTAAACGTGATTGATGCCTCGATTCTGGCATTAATATCTGGATGAGTACTCAGCCATTCAGGCATGTGACCCGACGAAGATGCCTGTAATAGCTTAAACATCTCCTGCATAGGCACTGTCGTTCCGTAAATTCTGAGCATCGCTTTTAAGGCATACTGATCAGCTTCGGCTTCATTATCCCGTGAATACCCATTAGAAAACAGAAAGACACCGGCACCAACCAGGTTGTCTATCACACCAGAACTTTCTCCGGTAACCAGAGCCACAGCAACCGATAAAAGACTGGCCCGAATTACAGACTGCATAACATGCTCATATTTCACATGTCCCAGCTCGTGAAATAAAACACTGTCTAGCTGAGCTGGTGTCACCATAGCTTCCACAATATCGTCCGTTACGATGATGGTGCCATTGCTAAGGGCAAAAGCATTAACCCCTTCATCCCAGTGGCGAAAAACCAGATTAGGCGGGGAAGGGAACGCTTCCCCATCCGCCACCAGACTGTCAATATGTGACTGAAAACGTTGCCGAATCTCTTGCTGTTGTGACAAGGGAAGCTCCGACGGCTCAAACCACTTTTCGTCCAGAGTGGTTAATACCTGTTTACCCACATGCGTTGCCACTGTATCAGGCAAGAACATCACCGCTTTCTGACTAACCCAGGGTATCCCGTATACAAAGCCACCGGACATCAGTAGGATCAGTATCACCGTACTGACTACCGCCACACGGCTGCTGTTTTCCATCCGGGTGATCCAGCCATCCGGTCTGCTCATCAGAGCCCTAACTCCATATCAAATGCCTGCACCACTTCATCTGCGACCGCTGAACCTGAATCTGAGCTCTGGCTGGTCACAGTCAGTTCACTCAAATCACCTTTCAGACTGGTTACCTCAGCCAGATACGACTGGGTTCTGACCAGTACCCAGGGTCTGGCCAGCCCCAGCGTGAACAGCTGAGCCAGAAAGTTGCTGATCACCAGCCACAAATAACTCCCCAGCATCATCTCAGAACACAGGTGCTGCTTCTCAGAGCTGTTCGCACGATTCAAATGGAAAGCAGTCTGGGCAAACACATAGTTCCGGACTCTGACCCTGATAATCGCATTCGCAATAATACCAAACACAAAAGAGGCAGCGTACGTCAGCACAGTAATGGCATAAGTTAGCGACGGCTCTCCTTCCTCCATGGTCACCTGCTGAATAAGTTCATCAGAGAAAACATAGGCCGCACCGCCGATAATAAGCAGTGCCACGAGAGCAACCCCCGATGCCAGAAAATATGTCACAACGAAATAACGTGCACTTAAATGAGTCGTAAAGTAATGCTCTCCATATTGATAATTATCAATATGATATTCCGTGATCCGGCGGGCTATGCCGCTCCACAGATAAATCCCCATCACCATGGTTGCCAGGATCATCATCGCCCCCACTAACGTGCTTCTGGAGAAGAGCATAATGGATAGGGTGAACATAAAATACATAACTAAAAGAGACACAAAGGGTCTGCCAACATAACAGAAGTACGCCTCACCCAGACTACCGATAAAAGAGAAGCGCTCCTCCCGGTAACTGGTCATCGCAGCATCAAACCGGGTATTGTTACGAATGAGGATTGGGGAAAGTAAGAAGAACGCCGCCATAAGAATTAAAGAGGCAACAGGGTATAGCTGACTGGAAAAATACCAGGTTAATACACAGACAATCGCAACCAGCCGTCCTTTCAGGATCTGCACTGGCTTGGCATGGTAGTCAAACCGGTGATCCGCAAGTTCCGTATTACCATAAAAATACTTCCGGGTTCTGACCTTGGCCCAGGCGGAATAAATGCCAAGGGTCACCACCGAAAGCAATACGTTCACAATCCATATACGAAAAAATGCCTTCCCGTTACCGTAAAAAGAAACGGGATACTCTTTGGTGTTGCTCTGTTTCATTCAATAGGTACCTGATAATTTGTCTACTAACCAATGTAAGCCCTTAAGCTCATATCAATAACAAGCATACTTTACTGATGAAACAGAAGAGAGATGAAATTAATCTGCTGATGTTAAAGCGTTTTTTCGAGGCATCACAAAAAAGGCAGAGCCACGGGGTGCTCCTATGACTCTGCCTTTATTTTATATAGATATACCAATATCAGAGAGGCAACACTCAGATCTTAAACTGCGATACAAGATCGCTCTGCTCACTGGATAACTGATTTAAAGATTCACTGTTGCGGGCCAGTTTTTGTGCATCCTGAGCTATATTGGTCGCCATATCGGAAATGCCGACCACATTTTCTGCCACATCTTTAGCAACAACACTCTGCTCCTCACAGACGGTGGCAATCGAACCTTCATACCTAATTAAAACAAAGGGCTGCGCAATGCAGCCCTTTCTAACCCACTAAGTATTAATTAACCCGAGTTCAGGTTACTTCGCAAACACTTCTTTGAATTCACGTTTTAGCAGAGGATCACGGCGCGCTTTTTTCATTTGCTTAACCATGTCTTTCACGCAGTTGTGAAGAACATTGTCCAGCAACTGAGCGCGGTACTCTTCTTTATCTTCATCTGTCATGTTTTCTGGCAGATTAAGAGTTGGGAATTCTTCCATTACGTTAATTCCAGCGAATGCTTGGCCTACTGAAACTAGAGCATGAAACTGTTCAAAGTTATCAAGAATGTTTTGTGCGCTTGCTGGCATTTCGTCCCAAGACGCGCGAACCGCTTCTTCTGACACTTCATGGATAGAGGTAACCATTTCGAACATTTCCTCTGGAACTTCGTCGAATTCAATAACTTTACGTAGCTCTGGAGAAATGGTTTCTAGATCGATTTTTTTGCTTTCGGTGTTAGTTGCTTCTGACATGCTGTGTCTCTCATTACAAAAAGGCGGGAATAGTAATACCAAATGTTTCAAATATCTACCATTATACCCAAATGACGTCAAGTTGCGCCCAAAGGGTGAGGTTATTTGGACACACAGTCTTTTAATTACGGGTCAATTAAACAAAAATATAGTGGTTAAATTTTAGTGATAGGTACCAAGTCGTTGAATATGATATATGGTTAATTAAGACATAATAAGATAGTGGAACACCTTATGCGGCCTAAAGGGACATCAATGCGCATTCTGCTGGTTGATGATGTTCAATTAGACAGAATGCAATTGGCTATTCGTCTTAAACAACTGGGACATATCGTCGAAACAGTAGGCAGCGGCGCTGAAGCGTTAAACATTTATAAAAGCTTTGATCCCGAGTTGGTTTTGCTCGATATCACAATGCCGGAAATGGATGGCTTTGAGCTTTCATTATCCATCAGAGAAGCTTTTACCGACTGGATTCCTATCATTTTCCTGAGTAGCCATGAAGAGCCTGAGATCATCGCTAAAGCGATAGAAGTTGGCGGTGATGATTACCTTATCAAACCTGTTGATAAACTTGTCCTAAATTCAAAACTCATCGCTATGCAGCGTATTGCTCGCATGAGGTGCGAGTTAAAACAAGCGACAGCACAACTCGAAAAAGTCAATCAACTCTTAACCCAGCAGGCGAATGAGGATGGATTAACAAAGCTTTATAACCGCAGATACATTGATCAGAAGCTTGAATCAATGGTTGCGTGGCATGGGCGCCGCCATATGCCGATGGCAATGATTTTGTTAGATGTCGACTTTTTTAAGGCGTTTAACGATAACTATGGCCATATAGAAGGGGATAGATGCTTGCAGGCGATTGCAAGTGAACTAGAAGCGACCTTTTGTCGCTCGGGTGAATACGTTGGGCGTTATGGTGGGGAAGAGTTTGTCGTATTACTTAGTGGCACCGATGGACAAATGGCAGAAAGAGAGGCTGCACGTATTCAAGAGGCGATAGCGTTCCTTAACTATCCTCATGAGTATTCAAGCATTACAAATAGAGTGACAGTGTCACAGGGTGTGCTTGCCTTTCAGGCTACCGGAAAAGAAAACAAAGCCGATTTGTATGCGATGGTCGATAGAGCGCTCTACACATCAAAATCACAAGGTCGTGATACTCATACATTGGTAAATAAAAACTCAAACTAAATCAATTATCTTGATGCTAGTGACGTTGTCACTCAGTGCTGTAGACGCTGTATTGTAAATAGTAGAACTAACAATGGAAGTGCAGTTAAAAATGGAAACAGCTGGCGTCGTTTATCATCAGGAAAGGCGTGACCTAAACCCACTGTTGGAACACTTAATGCAATTTCGGCCAGAATCTTTTGCTTGATACAAAGCTTCATCCGCAAATGATAGGACATCTTCCGGATCCAATGCGTTCCGGCTGTCTGCAACACCGATGCTCACCGTCACTGATACTGACGTTCTTTTCGATTTTTCATTTCCGCGCTTCATTTTTCCTTGTTTATGATCGTCTAGACGAGAAGCGGAATCGCGTAAGACCATCTTATAATTTGCAATCAATTTATGGACTTCTTCGACCTGTTTCAAACAATCTTCAGAGTATTTGCCTTTAAATAAAATAGTGAATTCTTCACCACCAAAACGATAAACTTTCGCACCACCACGCGTTTTTATTAACAATGCTGCGACGAGTTTAAGTACGTCATCACCGGTTTCATGTCCGTAGGTATCGTTAAAGTTTTTAAAACGGTCTACATCTAACATTACGATGGTGTATTTACCATCTAGATCTTTAAAATCAAGATCAAGCGCTCTACGGCTAGGAATCTGAGTTAAACTGTCTGTAAAAGCAAGATGATGGCTAGCCATTGTTGAATACACGATCATAAGCAACCCCGCCAAAGTAAACATGGTGCTTGCTATGTATTGAACATCGAAAAAAATAAACGTAATGGAGGCTAAAGCCATCGCAGAGTAAGTCATCGCATGGATGATTTTGTTCGTCACTAAGACCAAAATGCCTAAAACCCCGACAATGCCAATACAATATAAGACGAGGATGAAAGGGAGTTTGGAGATACTTGGTACGATAAATAAAATACCGTTTGTCCAGCCCTCAACTTGGCCATTAATCTGAAATTTCAGAGTAATGTATGACCACAGCAGAAATGTCGCCAACATAAAAACATAGACAAACATGGCTTTTGAGTTTGCGCCATCTTTTCTGAATAGATACACGGCTAAAAAAGAAATCGGCAGCAGAGTTGCAAGCATCGTCAGTTCGATCAGCACTGTATCGCTATTACCAGGTATCTGAAGACGATGCTGGATAATAAAGTAAGCTACTAGCATCGAGAGGCATACCATGGACTCTCGCCCCTGCTTAAAAGAGTAGCAAAACAAAAGCGCGCAACCCAGCAGTATATAAGGCAAATTTGCGGCAATTCCCCAGTTTGACTCAGTCATCTGAATAATACTATTCATACCTGATATCGCTAAACCCAATAGTACTATTGGGAACACGAACTTAAAGCCTGATGATGTCGTTAAGGAATAGGACATTTGGGAAATTGCCTACAAGATTAGTTGAATACACAAATACATCACAATACACTCAAGATAACATTATCATTGTAGACTATATGCTTTCGGTACCTAATCTATTTCCACAATAAGTGCACTCCAGTTGTCAACTAAGTGGTTAACTACCTACTAGCAGTACAACATCAGCAATAAAAGCAAAAATCACAACAACAATGCGCCTGTTACTTTTTTCACATACCCGTTATGATGAACATAAATCGCTGGATTGGTATGAAAAACCAATTCTTAAGTAACATCGATCATGAATGTTCAACATGGTATCTGTCTAAGTATAGAGGTTGTGTTGGCCCAAGGAGGAATTGTGGGATTCTTTTCTCGTTTATTTGGTGGCAGTGAGAAATCTGTCGAAGTGAAAACCGTAGAGCCAGTCGAATACAAAGGCTTCCAGATATACAAGGAAAGCATTGCAGAAGGCGGCCAATTTCGAATTGCTGGTCGAATAGAAAAAGAGTTTGATGGCGAGCTAAAGACACATCGTTTCATTCGTTCAGACTTATTGAATTCAGAAGAAGATGCCAACGAGCTGATGCTGAAAAAATCGCAACTGTTCATTGATCAAATGGGTAACAAGATCTTCGATTAACAAATCACTGTAATTTGATACGAATCATCTTAATAGGAGCCATTAGTATATATGCTGATGGCTCTTTCTTTTTTAAGGCTTAAATACCTGTTAACTAAGGAGTTAGTTAAGCCCTGGTTGGACCTCTTGTTTGTGTACGATATTTCAGGGTTTTGGGTTCAAAATCGAGAAAATTTGATTACTAAACGTTATATGTAATGAAATTTAGTGTTTATATAACAAAATACTTGCAGTCACAGCGCGCCTTAGATACAAAAAGAATATAACAGGGCTGTTGAACAGGATATGACAGTGTAAATAGATGGACCCAAACATCGGTTTTTATTTGCATTTATCTTGTGTAGTTAAACAGAAAGAAATAAAAAAGAATTAGAGTAGAGCACGGCTCTTAATTGGGACTAATTAATAGATATGTATACAAGGAGTATGCGTTTTGCAAATCGGTGTACCTAGAGAGATACTCGCGGGTGAATCGCGAGTAGCTGCATCACCAAAGTCGGTTGAGCAGTTAATTAAGTTGGGGTTCGATGTCGCGATCGAATCTCAGGCGGGGGTGCTAGCGAGTTTCGATGATGCCGCTTATGAAGCTGCAGGTGCGAAAATCGTTTCTAGTGACGAAGTTTGGACATCAGGTCTTATCCTAAAAGTAAATGCGCCACTCGTAGATGAAGAAAAAGGCATCGACGAAATTGCATTACTACAAGATGGTGCGACTCTGATTAGCTTTATTTGGCCTGCACAAAATGCAGAGCTAATGGAGCAGCTTTCAAGTAAGAACATTAACGTTCTGGCGATGGACTCAGTTCCTCGTATCTCTCGAGCTCAAGCATTAGATGCACTGTCATCAATGGCTAACATTGCTGGTTACCGCGCAGTCGTTGAGGCGGCTCACGAGTTTGGCCGTTTCTTTACAGGTCAAATTACGGCAGCAGGTAAAGTTCCACCGGCTAAAGTTCTTGTGGCTGGTGCTGGTGTTGCGGGTTTGGCGGCGATCGGTGCTGCTGGTAGCCTTGGGGCGATTGTACGTTCATTTGACGTACGTCCTGAAGTAAAAGAGCAAGTTGAATCGATGGGCGCTGAATTCCTAACAGTGAACTATCAAGAAGATTCTGGCTCGGGCGACGGCTACGCGAAAGAAATGTCAGATGAATTCAACAAGAAAGCGGCTGAACTATACGCTGATCAAGCAAAAGACGTTGATATCATTATTACTACGGCATTGATTCCAGGCAAACCTGCACCGAAGTTGATCACCAAAGAAATGGTGGACAGCATGAAAGCGGGTAGCGTAATCGTTGACTTAGCGGCAGCGAACGGTGGTAACTGTGAAAACACAGTAAAAGACCAAGTCATTACGACAAGCAACGGCGTAAAAGTTGTTGGTTACACTGACATGGTAGGCCGTTTGCCAACGCAATCTTCTCAGCTTTACGCAACAAACCTTGTGAACCTACTTAAACTTCTTTGTAAAGAGAAAGACGGCAATATTGATATCGACTTTGAAGACGTGGTACTTCGCGGTGTGACTGTTGTTAAAGAAGGCGAAATCACTTGGCCTGCACCACCAATTCAAGTTTCTGCTCAACCTCAGGCTAAGCAAGAACCTGTTGCTAAGAAAGAGCCAAAAGTTGAAGAACCAACTTCTCCGACCAAAAAGCTTGTTGGTTTGGCCGTTGGTGTTGGTGCTTTTGCATGGATTGCATCGGTCGCTCCTGCGGCGTTCCTTTCACACTTTACGGTATTCGTATTAGCGTGTGTTGTGGGTTACTACGTAGTCTGGAACGTAACGCATGCGCTACACACGCCGCTTATGTCGGTGACTAACGCTATCTCGGGCATTATTGTTGTTGGTGCTCTACTTCAAATTGGACAAGGTAATGGCGTTGTATCCTTCCTTTCGTTCATCGCCGTGTTGATTGCGAGTATCAACATATTCGGTGGTTTCACCGTCACCAAGCGTATGCTTGAAATGTTCCGCAAAGATAAATAAGGGGTCACAATGTCTGCAGGATTAGTACAAGCAGCTTACATTGTTGCTGCATTATTTTTCATCATGAGTTTGGCGGGGCTTTCTAAGCAAGAGTCTGCACGTAACGGTAACTACTACGGCATCGCAGGTATGACGATCGCGTTGATCGCGACGATCTTTAGCCCGGATGCTCAAGGTTTTGGCTGGATCATTATCGCGATGGCGATCGGTGGTGCGATCGGTATTTTCTACGCTAAGAAAGTAGAGATGACCGAGATGCCAGAACTGGTTGCGATTCTTCACAGCTTCGTAGGTTTGGCTGCGGTTCTTGTTGGTTACAACAGCTACTTGGATGCGCCTGAAGCGGCAACGCACGCTGAGCACGTAATCCACCTTGTGGAAGTATTCCTAGGTGTGTTTATCGGTGCGGTAACGTTTACTGGTTCTATCGTTGCATTTGGCAAGTTGCGTGGTGTGATTTCTTCTTCACCGCTGAATCTTCCTCACAAGCACAAACTGAATCTGGCTGCGATTGTTGTGTCTACGCTTCTTATGATTTACTTCGTAAAAGCTGACGGCAGCATGTTTGCTCTTATCGTAATGACGCTGATTGCATTTGCGTTTGGTTACCATCTGGTAGCATCAATCGGTGGTGCGGATATGCCGGTAGTCGTTTCAATGCTGAACTCATACTCGGGTTGGGCAGCGGCGGCGGCAGGTTTCATGCTTGCAAACGACCTATTGATCGTAACTGGTGCGTTGGTTGGTTCTTCAGGTGCGATTCTGTCTTACATCATGTGTAAAGCGATGAACCGCTCTTTCATTAGTGTAATTGCTGGTGGATTTGGTCAGGAGATCGTTATTTCTAGTGATGAAGAGCAGGGTGAACACCGTGAAACGAGTGCTGAAGAAGTTGCAGAAATGCTGAAAAACTCAAAATCAGTCATTATCACTCCGGGGTACGGTATGGCGGTAGCGCAAGCTCAATACCCAGTACATGAGATCACTGACGCACTTCGCTCACAAGGTATTGAAGTACGTTTTGGTATTCACCCTGTCGCGGGCCGTCTTCCAGGTCACATGAACGTGTTGTTGGCAGAGGCGAAAGTTCCTTATGATATCGTTCTTGAAATGGACGAAATCAATGATGACTTCCCTGAAACCGATACGGTACTTGTTATTGGCGCTAACGATACGGTTAACCCAGCAGCGCTAGAAGATCCAAATAGTCCTATTGCAGGCATGCCTGTACTGGAAGTTTGGAATGCTAAAAACGTAGTTGTATTCAAGCGTTCAATGAATACTGGTTACGCTGGCGTACAAAACCCGTTGTTCTTTAAAGAAAACACGTCAATGCTATTTGGCGATGCGAAAGAAAGCGTGGAGAACATTTTTAAAGCGTTGTAATAGCAGACTGCTTTAAAATCACTCAGGGTCAGCAATTGCTGGCCCTTTTTTGTTCTGGTTCAATGTTATAGTAATGCAAATCCTGAAGTTACCTAATGTCAATTGATTCTAGATTGTTGTATAGTTTGGCGTAATTTAATAAGTAACGGTAACAGTTTGATTAACAAGATTTTGCTCGGTTTAGCTACTATCCTGCCGGTTTTTTCGGCAACGGCAGCAGCCGATTCATTACCAGAGAGAATAGATACGTTTACAGAGCTATTTAACTATGAAGTAGCGCTTAAGTCGTATGATATTCGTATTCTGCAATCAAATTATCCAACCAAGTTACTTGCGCCTGACTCATTACTGCCGCAAACGTCAGACTACCCGTTAAAAGACGTACAACAACTTTATAATTTAGATAAGACTTGTCGTGGTAAATTGCCTCTCAGTCCTTTGATTACTGAGCCACTCGTATTCACCCGGGCTATCTGTAAGGGCACAGAGCTTACACCTCGATGGTTTTCTCGTAGTGGGCTCATCCACCCAGGAGGAGGGACCTACGCGGCTCGATATGTAGATAAGCATCCAGAACTTAGACCAAAGCTCGCTCAATACATGCATATTAAAGAGCGTGGCAACGAAGAGGGTGATGAATTACTCGAAAGCTTGCAAAATATGAACGACGACGCCATTAATGCGCTGATCGCCGGAGCGAGTATGTTCATTGAAGGGAGTGAACTTTGGTTACGCCGAGGTGATCGCTATTTTGTGTTCGAAAGAGAGTTATGGCAGGAAAACGTTGCGAATGCAGGTTTGTCCTATTCACTAGCGTCAGAAAACAAAAGCTGTTTCGTGAAACGAGGCAATATTTGCTGGGATGTAGAAGATCATTCACAAATTCTTCGTATCAGCATGATTGTCTTGGTCATCGCGAACATACTTCTCGTTATTGGTTGGGCGGTGTATCGTTGGAACAGTAAACGTGAAGAATTACGCAGCCGTATGCTGGTACTGCAAATTTTGACTCATGAATTGAGAACGCCAATTGCATCTCTGTCCATGACCGTTGAAGGGTTTCGTCGAGAGTTTGAGCACTTACCAGAAAGTGTATATGACGAATTCCGTAGGCTGTGCGAAGATACACGTCGATTACGCCAGTTGGCGGAGGCGAGTAAGGATTATTTGCAGTCTGATAACCAAATGCTTGCAACAGATTGGGTTCCATCTGTTGCTGAATGGTTAGAATTTAAGATTGAAGAAGAATTTGATAACGCTGTACTTATCAACATAAACGAAGACGTGGCTGCTAAAGTTAACGTGTACTGGCTTGGTACCTGTATTGATAACTTGCTTCGTAATGCACTTAAGTATGGTGTTCCACCGGTTGAGCTGAACGTTCAAACGAGTGAAGATAAAATCGTTTTCCAAGTCCGTGATGCCGGTGACTTAACCGCAAAAGACTGGACAAATTTGAAAAAACCGTTCGTAAGTAAGAGCGGATTAGGGCTTGGACTAACAATCGTTGAATCTATGGTAGGCCGCATGGGCGGAAAAATGTCCCTTATTGGACCACCTACAACCTTTATATTGGAGATACCTTGTGAAACAGACACTGCTTCTCGTTGAGGACGATAAAAACTTGGCTGATGGCCTGTTAGTAAGCCTGGAACAAGCAGGATATGAGTGTTTACATGTGGAGCGTATTGCGGACGTTGAATCGCAATGGAAGAAAGCCGATTTAGTGATTCTCGATCGCCAGTTGCCTGACGGTGACTCTGTACAACATCTTCCTGAATGGAAAAATATCAAGGATGTTCCAGTCATTCTGCTAACAGCCCTTGTGACAGTAAAAGATAAAGTGGCGGGATTGGATTCAGGTGCAAACGACTACTTGACTAAACCTTTTGCAGAGGCGGAGCTGTTTGCACGTATTCGTGCACAATTACGCGCTCCGGATTCCGCAGAACAAGATGGTGCAAGTTCAGATAAAGTGATCACAAAAGATTTAGAAATTGATCGCGCGACTCGTGAAGTCCTGTTTAAAGACGAATTAATTACACTGACACGTACAGAGTTCGATCTACTATTGTTCCTAGCGTCTAATCTAGGTCGTGTGTTTACTCGAGATGAGCTACTTGATCATGTCTGGGGTTACAATCACTTCCCAACAACACGAACTGTTGATACTCACGTACTTCAGTTACGCCAGAAACTACCTGGCTTAGAAATAGAGACACTACGTGGTGTCGGATACAAAATGAAAGCTTAAGAATAATGAAAATACTACTCCCGGTAGTTTTGTCATTAGTGTTAGTGAAGCCAGTCCAAGCGATGGACTGGTTTCGAACCAATACGCCCTTAACTCAGGCTCATCAACACCTGCTTGAAGATGATCTTTCAGGGATGTTCAACACATTAGTTGAACTGTGGCAGACAGAACCCAGTCGCGACTTAACCTCACACTTAAACGATCTGCTTGGTCAGTCTCTGACTAAGGATTGCGGGAAATCACTAACGGCTGTGACTTTGCCAGCCTGGATTAGTGGTGTTAACGTCATACGCCAAACCATTCAGAGTCCTGGGCGTGACACGTTCCGTTTAGTTGTTAAGGTAAGAGCAACCACTGAAGTAGAGCAGATCACATTCAAACGTTGGGTTGATAGCTCGATTTCGGCAGACAGTTCATTTGCGATAGAAGAAACACCACCGGGAACTGAAATCGCAAATGAGCGCAGTTTTCTCAAACGCTATAACTTAACTGGCCAGCTTGAATCTGGGCTATATCATTTAACGGTCGTCGCCAAAGATAAATCTGAGTATCGGACTTGGGTTATCTTGGGAGATTCAAACTCAAGTCAGTACGTTCGCTGGACTTCTAAAGAAAACTGGAAAGTTGAAAAGAGCGCATTGAGAAATCCGCATTGTCCATTGCCACAGCTTGAAGTAGGGCTTTATGACTACATCGAAGGTCAGTATGAGCAAATGTGGAAAAAGGCCTATGAGTCGAACTATCCTGAATCATTAGAACTCGCGGGTGTACCAAATGATCGCTACGTTCTTGCAGTAAGTATCAATAGCCGCCGTTGGCAAGGTGATATCATTGTTGAGCAAGCTCAAACGATAAGTCGTACTTATGATCTTTCACAAGAAGAATAACTAAAGAAATTACATTTGTGCCGATATAAGTTCAGGAAGAACAAAATCACAAGTGTAGTATGAAAACTCAATTCAGAATATTATCAACCGTCATCAGCGCAGCACTGTTTTCCAATGTGGCTTCAGCTGCTAACTACTCAATTGAAGCCCGCAGTGATGCGATGGGTGGTGTTGGCACAGTCTCCGCCAGTTACCTTACCGCACCATTTTTTAACCCTGCTTTAAGTGCCATCTATCGCCGCAATGATGACGCGGGTATCATTGCCCCAAGTTTTGGTATTAGCTTTGACGATCAATACGATTTGATTGATGAAATTGATCGTATCAGCAAGCTTAATGACGATGGCGAAATAGAGAGTTCATTGAATGCACTTGCTCAAGGTAATCAAAAATTAAACTTTGACCTTGGTGGTGTCGTTGCTGTTGGCATCCCTAACAAATTTCTATCAGCAACAGTTTACGGAAAACTATACACAGAATCTTTTGTACAGCCATCCATTGATACCTCTGGCGCTAACCCAATGGACAATACTTATGTTCAAGGCGTGAGTATTGGCGTAGCGGAAGCGGGTATCTCATTGGCAAAATACACCAATTACATGGGGCAGCATCTCTCTGTTGGTATCACACCAAAACTTCAACGCATTTACACTTATTCATACGCAACAAGCTTCAATAACTTTGACGCCGCTGACTTACGTGAAAATGAAACCGCTGAAACCATGTTTAACTTGGACGCAGGTGCACTTTGGTTTTTTGGGCCCTACCGATTAGGTATTGCGGCAAAGAATTTAATCGGAAGAGATGTGGAAACCAAGTCGTTTCAGTATAACAGTAAAACCATCGAGTCCTATCAATACAGCATGAGACCACTTTATACGATAGGTGCAGGCTTCGTCGCAGATTACTTTACCATGAGTGTCGACTACGACTTAAATGAAGAAAAACGCTTTTCGTCCTTTGATGATAATACGCAAATGATTCGCGCCGGTGTTGAATTTGATATTCTGCGCCAAATGGCACTGAGGGCTGGTTATATGAAAAACTTAGCTCGAAGCCATGATGATGGGACGATCACCGCGGGAATAGGGCTCTCGCCACTAAACTTGCTTGAGCTGGATATAGCAGCTCGTTATACAAATGAAAACGCGATGGGTGCGTCAATTAATTTCCTTGCGACCTATTAAACGAATCGTTATAGTCGGCTCCTCTAAATGAGGAGCTTTTTTATGTTTGACGATCTACCCCCTCTATCTCACGAAGAACAACAGCAAGCCGTGGTAAAGATTCAAGAGCTAATGTCTCAAGGCACAAGTACGGCTGAAGCAATAAAAATTGTTGCTGAAAATATTCGAGCTGAGTACGCAGCGAAACAGCAACAAGACGAAGAATAAACAAAATGATAAGCAAAGAAGCAGGGCAGTAAAATGTTCTGCTTTTTTTTGTGCCTGACGCATACCTAAACAAGTAACTCCAACAATACTACTCACTCATTATAGCAGTGACATTGTCACGTATATTGGTTTACGCAAGCTATTCTATTATTGAAAATAGTACTGCAAACAAAAGGTAAAATTTTACCAAAATAGTATTAACTGCCACACAAAAAGCAAAACGGCCTTGCTATTTTTAACTTTTAAAATAAAAAATGATTTAAAAACAATATGTTACTACGGAGTTTAACTCTGGGTATGGCGTAACTCACAGTTACTGTTGTAATTAAATTACATAAGGATGGCTTACGTATTAATCGGGTAGTGAGTTATGCTGATATATTGCGCTCGCTACGTTGTCACTTTTATTTGTAAAAATAGAAGTCACTAAATACTTGAAGTTGAGTAACAGTAAGCACTTGCACATTTTCTAAAGATTTGAGCTGATGATGTTGTATCTGTTTCAACGGTAACAGTAGAAATCTCAAGCTAGAAATATTGATGAAGTTTTGATGTTTTGAACTAATGCGTGCCTTGAATTAGTTCAAGTGAACTAGACTTATTGTAAGTCTATGAAAACTAATCGGGAGAAAAGTAATGAGCTATAAGCATATATTAGTCGCAGTTGATTTATCAGATTCTAGCAAAATGGTTATCGATAAAGCGATTAGTCAGGCATCGGATCCCAACTGCAAGCTCTCTTTTGTGTACGTAGATGTTGATAGAGTTGTGTTAGAACCTAAAGAAGAAGAGGAATACAACAGGAAGTTACAAGCGCTTGCATCAGAATGTAAATATCCAGTTTCTGATACGATGGTTGTCATTGGTGATCTCCACATTAAACTGGAAGGGATAGTCAAGCAGGAAGACATTGATTTAGTTGTTTGCGGTCATCACCACAACTTATTGAGTCGTTTCTTTTCCTCAGTTCCGAAACTCGCCAATTCAGTAGAAGCCGATTTATTAGTCGTGTACCTTCATGACCAATAACAAAGCCAAAAGAGCCGAGCTATGTCAGCTCGGCTCTTCAGTCCTCGTTTTTTAATTGTCTTCGCTATAGGGGGGAGCTAGCGAGAAACACTTGGTATCATTCTGGTCTTTTTAGTTAATATATCAGCCGATTCAGCATTCGACTTCATATCGAAATGCACATTGACTTGCACGCCTTCTTTCTCAAATGTCACGTCATCAAAATCAGTCATCGCGATCTTAAATCCGTTTCTAGCAAAAAGGCCTGTAACCATGGTCCGTTTTTTTATTTTTAGTGCTGACGCTAACAGTTTATCCATGGCAATTCTCCTTCTTAGTTGTGGGGTATCCAACAAACATAGCTCTTATTGAATATGAAATCAATTTAATATTATTATATGCCTAACTTGTTTACGATCACATACTTCGTAAGTATCTTCGATTGTCTTAAAACGACGCTTTATTGATTATGATCTTAATAGCTTATAGGTTTTTATGTGATTTCAACCAAACTATTGCTTATCTTGGGTCTAAGAATAGATACCTATTGTTACAAATTATCGAGCTTCGCATGACGCTATAAATAACAAACTGACAGAATAGTCGAAGCCGATTTTTTGGTTTTGAGCCTATCTGGCGACTAGGCGCTAAAAAAGCCGAACTCCTTGGAGAACGGCATTTAAGGTTACATCTTTAGACTTGTAGGGAGGCTAACGAGAACGACTTGGTATAGGGGTCTGAAGCCCAATGGAACGAAAACGTACGCTAAGCTTCTTACCCCGCTGAACGCTCACTTGCCAACTTTTTAGCAACCCGTATTACTGTACGACCTGAAACATTGGTAAGTTTGGCGGTATCACTGATACTCAGCTTGTTGACTACTCGTAGCTGATAGATTTTTTCGTGTAGTTCTGAATCGGCTTGCCGCCCTCTGTATTTCCCTTCCTCTTTGGCTTTCTTTATTCCTTCAGCCTGACGGCGGCGGCGATCTTGGTAATCTTTTCTCGCGATAGCAGCTAGCATATCCATCATCATGCTATTTATAGATTTGATCATGGGTTTTTGCGCCCATTTCAGCGAAAAGTCCAATGTGAGCCCTCAGCCTTTTATTTATAAGGGCTGAGGGCTACGGCATATTTTCTTTCTTAGCCCTATAAAATACGAACATATGACAAAATCGCTTGGTGTTCACAAGATTTCTGAACCATTTTTGAGAAGGTTTTGGACAGAAACGTGCTAGCTGCTTTGCTAATTTAGGCTATTACGGATAACTTTTCGTACCCTAAAACGTCAAAGACCACCGTTGTTAGCGATGGTCTATCTGCGCGGAATTGGACAAAATCATTCATTATTGATAGAGTTATCAGTTGTGAATTTATGCAATGTGCTCCTAAGAATATGCAAAACTTGGCTGGGAATGTTGATAAATGAGTATCTTGAAAGAAATATTCTAATTCACGCTAAACACCATCACAACGACACGGACATGTGAAGCCTGTACTTTTAATGAACCCCACCTAAATGCTTGCTTTTATTGCGGTTCGTAGAGACAACCTTTTCGTTAGCATTTAGTTTTTCTACAATGCCACATTCTTCCAGCGAACGCCTAGAATCGCATTCATTTCTCAATTTTTTCAACTCGCTCTCTAATAGTTTCAACTCTTTAACTCGATCTTGCACATGCTCCAGATGCTGACTAATAACATTATCAATGGGAGAGCAAGATGTACTATCTGAGCTCATCGCTTGCAACAGCGTTCGTATTTCATCATGGGCCATATCCAAAGCCCTGCAACGGCGGATAAACAAAAGCCTTTCTAGGTGAGTGACATTATAACGGCGGTAATTGTTCTCCAATTCTCTTTGAGCTTTAGGTAATAGCCCTTGTTTTTCATAGTATCGAACGGTTTCCACCGGACAGTCCGCTTTTTTCGCGAGTTCACCAATTTTCATCTATGCCTCTTTAAGTCTTGACTCTGTAGTAGGATCAGGTTTTTTAATGTTGATTATAGTCAATGATAGAGATGATGAAAATGAGTGATTGTACGGACAAACATCTTAGTGAGGATGCTAATACATGCTGTAGTTCAACACATAAGCATTCTCATATAACAAAAGATAACATGGGTGCTCACCAACATGCTGAAACGGTTCTCCAGCATGATAAAAATGGCTGTGATTCATGTTGTACGTCTGCTCCTAGCAAACTTAAGAGCTTATCTGGCTCTGAAAAGATCGGAAATGATGTCCGTACTGAAGTTCGTATTATGCAGATGGACTGCCCCGTTGAAGAGCAGTTAATTCAGAAAAAACTTGGTGGGATGAATCAGGTAAAGAAACTTGAGTTCAATTTAATGCAAAGGGTGCTAACTATCACTCACACACCAGACTCCTTGGATATGATACTAGTTGCTATCCGTTCGCTTGGGTTTGAACCAGATGTATCTGATGACAGTCAGATTCACAAAGTTCCTCATGAAAAGGAGAAACCATTGTGGCCATTGGTTTTGGCTGGTATCTCAGCGATAGGGTCGGAAGTGGCACATTGGACTGGGATACCGGAGTGGGTTCAAGCCACATTAGCATTAATTGCTGTACTGTCTTGTGGGTTAACAACTTATAAAAAAGGATGGATATCTATACGCAATGCTAATCTCAACATGAATGCATTGATGAGTATCGCGGTTACTGGTGCATTTATTATTGGTCAATGGCCAGAAGCGGCCATGGTAATGGTATTGTTTACTATTGCTGAACTAGTTGAAGCAAAATCACTCGACCGAGCTAGAAACGCTATCAGCTCATTAATGAGTTTAACACCTGATACGGTGATAGTTCAGCAATCAGATAACTCTTGGAAAGAAGCTGATGCTCAAACCGTGCAACTTGGTGACATTGTCAGAGTAAAACCGGGGGAACGTATTGGTCTCGATGGCAATATCATTAAAGGGCAAACCACCATCAACCAAGCCCCTATTACTGGTGAAAGTATGCCTGTCGATAAGATTGAAGGTGACTCAGTTTTTGCAGGAACGATTAATCAGGCTGGAGCTATTGAGTATAGAGTGACCGCAGCAGCTAACAATACAACTTTGGCACGCATTATTCATGCAGTAGAAGAAGCTCAAGGTGCTCAGGCTCCAACTCAACGTTTTGTTGATCGTTTTTCTCAAATCTACACACCCGCTGTCATTGCGATTGCATTCGCAGTTGCTGTGTTACCACCCGTTTTGGGGTATGGTGAGTGGTTAGATTGGATTTACAAAGCGCTTGTTATGTTGGTGATTGCTTGTCCTTGTGCACTTGTTATCTCTACGCCTGTCACTATTGTTAGCGGCCTGACAGCGGCAGCACGTAAAGGCATCCTGATTAAAGGAGGTGTGTATCTTGAACTGGGGAGAAAATTAGAAGCACTAGCTTTAGATAAAACTGGGACGATTACCCACGGAAAACCAATGTTGATTGACGTAATGACTTTCAACGAATGGACAGAAGATTCCGTTTACTCAATAGGGTTTAATCTTACAAATCTATCTGACCACCCAGTCTCTACCGCCATTGCCACCGCGCTATCTACTCAAAAAAGGCTTGATGTAGACGATTTTAAAGCTATTGCTGGCGAAGGCGTATCTGGAACAATCGCCAAACATAAATATTACTTGGGTAATCAGAATCTTGTAGAGAGACATTTTACTATCCCCACGGACATTAGAAGCCATATTCACAAGTTAGAAAAACAAGGTAAGACCGTGTCATTGCTTCATAACGGTATCCAAGTTCTGGGACTATTTTCAGTGGCAGATACTGTAAAGGAAAGTAGTCGTGCCGCGGTTCAACAACTCCATGAGTTGGGCATAAAAACGATTATGTTGTCTGGAGACAACTCACATACCGCATCAGCAGTTGCGTCTCAAGTCGGTATTGACGAAGCTCATGGCAATCAGCTTCCAGAAGATAAGTATCGTACTGTTGAAGCTTATTCCAGTAACGGTGTTATAGGTATGGTGGGAGATGGCATTAATGATGCGCCTGCACTGGCGGCTGCAAATATTGGATTCTCAATGGGAGCTATGGGAACTGATACCGCCATTGAAACATCTGATGTCGCATTGATGGATGATGATCTACGAAAAATCCCGACATTTGTCAGCTTGTCTAAACGTACCTACCAAATACTGATACAGAATATTAGCTTTGCTCTTGCTATAAAAGCCCTATTTTTAGCCCTAACTTTTGTTGGCGTGGGTACTATGTGGATGGCAGTTTTTGCTGATGTTGGCGCAAGTTTACTTGTTGTCGCCAATGGGTTGAGGCTGCTGAAGAAGTGATGGCTTAAACTACTCATTTTGATAAATATCATCATGGATTCGCCTTTAATAACAATAAAGAATGATATACATTTTTATTAATATGGAGTTACTTTGAAGACATTAACTAACTCGACATTTGTTGGGATATTCTTACTTTTATCGAGTGTTGGGATGGAGCTATTTGGCCTCTTCACACAATACTACCTAGGCTTCGAACCTTGTGCGAACTGTGTTCAGATTCGACTATTTATATTGTTTCTTGGTATAGCGGGTATATTACACATCTTTGCAAATCAGAATGACATAACTAAGATTTCGACGTTGTTGTTATCGCTCATCGGCACCTACTTTGCATTGCAGTTTTCGTGGGATAACCACTTGATTGAAACAGGTCAAAAACTTTCAAGTTGTAGCTATGGCTCTCCATTTCCGAGTTTCATGCCTTTAGATTCATGGTTCCCAACCATGTTCGAAGCTAAAGGCCCATGCGGGACACCATCTCCACTGTATGGAAACATAACTTTTACTGACCTATCGATTTTTGGCTTATCCTTGTTGCTCGCAATGATAACGATAACACTTGGTGCAAACCTCTATAAGGTTAAGGAAAAAATGCATAATGAACCAAAATAAAATCGTACTTTCAATTACTTTGCTAATGGGAGCACTGCTCACTGCTTTTATGTTTAGTTGGTATCAACAGCAAAATAATGTTGATATTTCAGTTAAAAACAATGAGCTCGAACGGCAATACTCAGTAAGCTTTGGTCCCGAAACAGCCAAAGTAACCATCGTAGAGTTTTTTGACCCTGCTTGTGAGGCTTGCAGAGCATTTTACCCTTTTGTTAAGAAAATCATGAACGAAAACCCAGACGATATTCGCCTCGTATTGCGTTACGCTGCGTTTCATGAAGGCTCAGATGAAGTCGTATTAATGTTAGAGGCGGCAAGGCGCCAAGGGCTTTATAGTGAGGTGCTTGTATCTATATTAGCAGGACAAAACTCTTGGGCTTCACACAGTAAACCAAATTTAGCAAATGTCTGGAACATTGCTGAAAGTGCAGGATTGGATATTTCTAAAGCTCGCGAAGACATGGAAGATCCAGACATAATTCAAGTACTTGAACAAGATACAGCGGATGTAAAATCGTTAGGGATTCAAAAAACGCCAACATTTTTTGTAAACGGGAAACCTTTAGAGAGCTTTGGTTCACAGCAGCTCTATGACTTAGTGCAAAGCGAGCTCAAATAGGCGCAATACCTCATTAAGTACCTTGAAGATAAACACCGTCAAGGTACCTTAGGTGTAGAGGAATGGTGTCAATGTATGGCAATCGTAAATGTACACTTCAAACCATGAGGTTTATTGCGACTTAACAGTAGATTTCCACCGTAATTGTTCGCCAATGCTTTCGTGATAGAGAGGCCTAATCCGACATTAGAGTAATCTGCACTTCTTGCTGAGTCTAGACGAGTAAAGGGGTTTATGACCTCTTTTAACTTCTCGATCTCGATACTCACACCCGTATCTGAGATCGTAAACTCAATTAAGTCGGAATGTTTGGATACACCCAATGATATCCCACAAGATTCACCGCCACTTCTCTCTTTATAGTCAGTACAGTTATATGAGTATTCATTTTAAGTTTACCTGTATAAATTCGGCATTTTGCTCAGTTCTGGGAGTTTCTGAGCACCGCCCCTCAACCGTCAGCCATGAGGAAAAGTACTGCTATACCAGTGGCACGATCTGCCACTGAGTAATTGAGTTAACACCAAATGGGGCATTTCTTGTTTAGGGGACTAAAGCCCATAAGGAACAGAAACGTTAAGCTTCTTATCCCAATGAACGCTCACTTGCTAACTTCTTAGCCACCCGAATTACCGTTCTAGTGGACACATTCGTCAATTTAGCGGTATCACTGATACTTAACCCATTGATAACTCTTAACTGATAGATTTTTTCATGAAGCTGGAGATCTGCTTGTCTTCCTCGATATTTTCCCTCTTCTCGAGCCTTCATGATCCCTTCAGCTTGCCGCCGCCGTCGATCTTGGTAATCTTTTCGTGCAATTGCAGCGAGCATATCCATCATCATCCCATTAATAGCCCTGATCATCGAACGAGTGAACTCGTCGGGAATGTGTGGCGCAAAAGCGATATGGCTAGTTGGTAAATCGATACTGATTACCTTAAGTTCCTTTTGGTTCAGCATTTCTTTTAATTTGAACCAACTTTCTTCATCAAGTCGAGAAAGACGATCAATTTGCTCTATTATGATCGCATCACCAATTGCAGCATCATCAAGTAATCGGAGTAATTCAGGTCTTTGTAATGAGGCTCCCGATTCATTCTCAATATACCAACCTGCTATTCGAAAGCCCTTTTGCTGTGCAAACTCCTGTAAAGCACCTTGAGCACGTTTTGCATTCTGATCAGAGGTTGATGCTCTTAAGTATCCAAAGATGTACATAAGCCCCTCAAAGTGACATTTAGATTATGATCTAAACAAGTGTGACAAATAGGTTATGACAAATCTACTTTTCGTGTCAATTTTTACGTGTGACTTATAAGTATACTTCATTGTCATACGAAGATCGTGATTTGATTTTGAATTTTAGTTGACCTATTATTGGTGTGTTAATTATTCACACATGTAGGTGGAAATATGTCACGCACAACTAGTGTTACGATTGGGTCTCAGCTAGATGAGTTTGTCGGCCAACTCATAGCGACTGGTCGCTATGGCTCAACAAGCGAAGTAGTTCGTTCTGCATTGCGGCTACTCGAAAGGCAAGAGAAACAAACCACGGCTCTAAAAATGGCGATTGAAGCCGGAGAGCAGAGTGGTCAATGCTCATTATCACTTCATGACATTGCGACTAAAGTAAAGCAGAGACACAATGTATAAACTTTCCAACCTCGCCGCAGAAGACTTTGAGCATATCTTTGAATACACCCTATTGAACTTTGGCATAGAGCAAGCGGATGCTTATACAGACAGTATGCATGACGTTTTGCTAACGCTTGCAGAACAACCTTTGATGGGTTACGAGTGCCCCGAAATTGCCGAAGGGCTTCGCCGCCACGATCACCATAAACATGCTATTTTTTATCGCCCACAACCTCATAGTATTTACATAATCCGTATTCTTCATCAGCAGATGGAACCATTGCGGCATTTCCATCCAGATATTTATTAAAATTCCTCATGGCTTACATGCCGGAAATGGGAAAACAATACGTCACTGATTTGAGTTTGTGTAACCAATAAGAGGTTTTGGCTATGCCCGTAGATTTTTTAACCACTGAACAAAAAAATAGTTACGGGCAATTTAATGGGGAGCCGAATGATGTTCAATTGGCGCGGTACTTCCATTTGGACGAGGCTGACTTAGCTTTTGTTACACAAAGACGTGGTGAACACAATCGATTTGGAGTTGCGCTGCAATTAGGTTGTGTTCGCTTTCTTGGTACTTTCTTGATCGATTTAAATCAAATCCCAACGAATACCCAATGGTTTGTCGCAAGGCAACTGAATATAACCAATATTGGTATTTTGTCTGACTATTCTCAGCGCGAAACCACACGCCGCGAGCATACCGCTCTGATCCGCAATCAGTATGGTTATCGTGAGTTTGTTTGGCCGTGGTCATTCCGGTTATCCCGCCTTCTCTATAGCCGGAGTTGGATCAGTAATGAACGCCCGAGTTTACTGTTTGATTTAGCGACCGGATGGCTGATCCAACATAAAATCCTTTTACCAGGCGCATCAACTTTAACCCGTTTAATTTCACAAATCAGAGACCGAGCAGAAAACCGATTGTGGCAGCAACTATCCAGTCTCCCAAATTCGGATCAGCAAGCTAGGTTGGATTCCTTACTACAAATTCCTGAAGCAGCCAGAACAACACACTTCGACCGTTTTCGTAAGGGGCCGGTCAATGTCAGTGGCCCTGCATTTAATGAGGCTATTGAACGTTACAAAGCACTTCAAACCTATGGAATAACTGAACTGGATTTTACTGGTATTCCTCCCGTCCGGTTTAAACATATTGCCCGTCATGCTGGAATGATCTCGGCATACAAAATAGGCCGTATGCCGGAGACTAAGCGTACTGCGATACTCGTGGCTTTTGTGAAAGCCTATGAAATTATTGCATTAGATGAAGCGTTGGATGTACTGGATCTTTTGATTACAAATATCGCTGGCGAAGCGAAGAAATTAGGACAGAAAAAGCGTCTTCGTACTCTAAAAGATTTGGATAAATCTGCACTGGCTTTAGCTAAAGTTTGTGCTCTGCTGCTAGACGACAACTTAGATGATGAGTCGCTACGTCCGTCAATCTTTGCTAAATTTTCACGGGAAAAGCTAGCGCAATCTATTTCTACCGTACACGAGTTAGCCCGACCTTATGATGACAATTTTCATGAAGAGATGGTTGAACAGTACGGGCGAGTTCGGCGTTTTCTACCAAAACTGCTCCGTGATATCGAATTTTCCGCCGCTCCTGCGGGAGACAAAACGCTTGAAGTTCACCAGTACTTAGCGCAATTACTCGACTCAAAAAAACAAATTCTTGATGATGCGCCAGTGGATATCGTATCTAATCCATGGAAGCGATTGGTATTAGATAAAGGTGGTCGGGTGACTAAACGAGGCTACACACTGTGTTTTTTGGATAAATTACAGGATAGCTTGCGCCGACGAGATATCTATGTCGAAAACAGCGATCGCTGGGGCGATCCGAGAGCCAAACTTTTGCAGGGGCAAGAGTGGCAGTCCAACCGAATTCAGGTCTGTCGATCACTGGGACATCCGCTAAACGCAAAAGAAGCCATCGATGCGTTAGTCAGGCAACTGGATACAACCTATCATCAGGTTGCCGCAAATTTTGACGATAATGGTTCGGTGGATATTGATATCTCGGGGAAACGACCAGCTCTGACCATCACAAATATTGATAGACTAGATAACCCTCCGAGCTTACAGGGATTATCCAAACAAGTTGAGGCGTTACTTCCTGCCGTAGACCTCACAGAACTACTACTTGAAGTCAATGCTCATACTGGCTTTGCCGATGAATTCACTCATATTAGCGAATCTAACGCACGTGCCAATGATTTAACGGTAAGTATCTGCGCCGTGTTACTGTCCGAAGCTTGCAATATCGGCCTTGAGCCACTGATAAAGTCTCATATCCCTGCTTTAACCAGACACCGACTCAGTTGGGTTAAACAAAATTATTTACGTGCTGAAACGTTAGTAAAAGCCAACGCGAAACTGGTCGATTTTCAGTCTACTCTTGCACTAGCTAAGCATTGGGGCGGAGGTGAAGTTGCCTCTGCTGATGGGATGCGATTTATCACACCAATAAGAACCGTCAATTCAGGTGCGAACCGAAAATACTTTGGCTCCAGCCGTGGTATCACATGGTATAACTTCGTCTCCGATCAGTTTTCTGGATTTCACGGAATCGTTATACCAGGAACACTACGAGATTCCATATTCGTACTCGAAGGGTTATTGGAACAGCAAACCGGATTAAACCCTACTGAAATCATGACAGATACAGCAGGAGCCAGTGACATGGTCTTCGGCTTATTCTGGTTATTGGGATATCAGTTCTCGCCAAGGTTAGCCGATGCAGGCGAATCGGTATTTTGGCGCGTAGATAAAGAAGCGGATTACGGTGTACTCGATGAGCTAGCACGAAACTGCGTAAATCCACAAAAAATAGAGCTTCACTGGGATGACATGATGCGTATAGCAGGCTCTCTTAAACTGGGAAAAGTGCAGGCATCAGAACTGATTCGGTCGTTGCTCAAAAGTGACCGACCATCGAGTCTTGCTCAGGCCATTATCGAAGCTGGTCGTATCAATAAGACATTATATTTACTGAATTACATCGATGATGAAGACTATCGACGCAGAATACTAACCCAATTAAACCGAGGCGAAAGTCGTCATGCCGTTGCCAGAGCTATTTGTCACGGTCAACGCGGTGAAATCCGCAAACGTTACCGAGAAGGGCAAGAAGATCAATTGGGTTCGCTTGGCTTAGTCACTAATGCCGTTGTGCTGTGGAATACCATCTATATGCAAGCTGCATTAGAGCACGTAGAACGACAAGGTGAAACACTAAAAGATGAAGACATTGCAAGACTATCACCACTCAGCCATAAACATGTGAATATGTTGGGGCATTACTCATTTACATTGACCGAACAGGTTTTAAATGGTGAGTTAAGACCGCTTAAACAGCCGTCAGAACAGGAAGATTTTGCTTAGCGTACGTTTTCGTTCCATTGGGCTTCAGACCCCGTATAATGTTGGTGCTTTGGTTCAGAATGTCAGCTGATTCAACATTCGATTCCATATCAAAATGTACATTAACTTGAACGCCTTCTCGTTCAAATGTCATATCATCAAAATCGGTCATCGCGATCTTAAATCCGTTTTTCGCGAAGAATCCAGTCACCATTGTTCTCTGTTTTATTTGTAATGCAGATTCAAGTAGCTTATCCATAGTACTAATCCTTATTATTTATAGGGGAATGGAGTAAAGTTAGTACTGCAGGGTGATAAGGTCAATTGATATTGGTTCCAAATCATGAAAGCTCGTACTTAATTTTGTTAAAAGCGTCCTTCAAACCAGTCATGATGAGAGCCATCAATTTGGATGAGCTCACCCAAAGCAGTCACGGCGATAACGAGGTTGATAAACACGGGGCTTACGCTGTGAATGTGGCACCCAAAGGCCATCGGCGATCATCCATTGACGAAGGGTTTCAAGCGATACATTGATATGATGTTGTTCTGTTAACTTTTCATGCGCGAACGTGGGGCCGAAGTCTGGATACCGCTCAGAAAGGATTTTTAACGCCTGGGCTTTTACTTTGTCATCGATTCCAGAAAGGATTTTTAACGCCTGGGCTTTTACTTTGTCATCGATTCGATTGGGTGAAGGTTTGCCTCGGTTGTAGTGTGCTAAAGAAGCCGCACCGAACCTGAGAAAAGATTTTATCAGTCGGGAAAGCTGCCGATAGCTGATACCAAGAATTCTCGGCGCATCTTGTCGAGAAAGATGACAATACAAAACGTCTTGGATAACAGTTAGTCGTTGTAGTTCGCGATCGTTCATGGCAATAAGCATCCTTAAATCTCCAAGCAAATATAGGACAAATTCACTTAGTAATATTAGGACATTTTCACTTTGTGTTTACACTATAAGTGCGTGTTATATCCGGTGTTTATGTTGAGTGGTTTGTCGTAGACCTAGTGTGAACAAAGGGTGGGCGGGGCGAATTGCTCATTGTCGCAGCTTGCTGCGTACATGCTATGAGAGAGAATCGCTTTGAAACGATAGCCCGTAACATAAACTCGTATAATGCGTACTTGTGCAATTTTTGTAACTTTGTTCACCTTTCTTCATATCACCCCCTCTCCCTTGTGGTAATATTGTGATCTACATCACAATAAAGGAAGGTTGACATGTTTGACTTAGATGAACTTATTTCTGAAACAATTCAAGAAGATGTTTCTGAATTAGTATGTGAAATTCACAATCAACACCCTAAAGTTTCATATGACCCAGAAACTTCTGAGATTCAGGTTTCTGGTTGCTGTGAGGCGGTGATTAGTGAAGCTCTTCGACTAATTCACGACGAACAATCTTAACTCGATTTTCTCTGCTATAAGCTTGCTTGTAGAGAGAAAATGAGTAGCCAAGCTCCACCTTTCTCAAAGCTGTCTGTCCTGCTTAATCGCGCGGCAGCTTTAGCAGTTCCCAATGTTCCAAGGACCTATATATGCACAAGTTTTATTTTGTTAATAATCTTATGGATGATAACGGTGACCATGAAGTTCATACCTTAGACTGTAATCACTTACCAAATACTGAAAGAACATTGGTTGGTTGGTTTGATAACTGCGAGGATGCTGTAAAAGCAGCTAAAAAGTTTTATCTCAATTCTAATGGTTGCTATTGGTGTTCAAGAAGCTGCCATACCAGTTAGCCAGACCTATGACGAATATCGACGAGCGAGACTGAGCGAGGAGAATTGAGGAGCAGGTCAGGGCAAGACATTTACGAATGGAAGGGGCCCCGTTTCGTCGGGGAAGGAGCCATTCGAAAATGGCTCTTTCGTGCCGAAGGTACACTATCTTTAATAGTGTACTCTTGTTAATAGTGTACTCTTGTTTCAATTTGAAACGTTTGGGGATAACTATTTTTTCTTGCTCATCTCTTCATTGCTTCCAGCAAAGCTAGCCAAACCGAAGACTCTATTATCAGTCCTATCCAGTAATACCTGCATACTCATCGCTATACAGTATTTATCCATTATATCTATGAGACTGTTTTTGCTTGCGTCTGGGAGTTTTTGAACTCTTTCTAACACCATCGATAACAGACCATCTAAATTTGTTTCAGATACGTCATTAAGGAGTGCGTTTGGACTGCACTCTAGAGCATCGATCAACGAATAGATTGTACTCAACTTTGGATCTACTTCGTTTCTTTCTATCTTTGAAATTTGCCCAACTCGTACATTACATAGCTCTGCTAGGTCACCTTGAGTTAGGTGTTTATCTCTTCTGAGACGTCTTAAGTTTTCGCCTATAGCCACATTATTGACCTCAAATTTATCTTGCAAGCACAATTATAACCCCTTATATTCACCACATAGGACAAAACTAATCCTACAGGATTAATTAAAAACATTCTCTAGGATTATTGACAGGTTTTTGGTGTGATAGACAAACTCAAAATATCGATACCTTTTAAGACAGAATTTACCTTTACTACGCATCAAGCGAAGTCGGGTGAAGTCGTGTCTTACGTCGATATTAAAGAGTGCTCTCGTCGTGGGATCGGCCTTGAAGCTAAAACAATCTTCTTTACTGGTGATGTTGGTTCTACTGAGTATGAAGTAGCAGACCTTCGTCATGCTTTTGAGTCATTGCCCACTCACTTTACTGGAATGGCATTCAAAATTTATCAGGGAACTCGTCTACGATCTCCTTGTATCGAGTTAAAGGCATCTCCAGCCAAAATCCTCCAAGGACACAACGTCTACGGGCCAACTTCTATCGAAGTTGGAGCTACAGAAATGTTGATGGCGTTCTTCAATAACTATCCTGAAGTGTATGAAATGCTTGATGTTCCATCAGCGACATTGGATGCGCTTGACGCAACTTACTCAGCTCGGTTGAGAACTGAGTTACAGGCTAAACAAGTAATCCAGCAACTGAAGAATGTATCGAATAAACAGATGCGTACAGCTGTACGTAATGATCATGAAACCACCGTTTACTTCAATAAAAACTCGCGCCACTGCGATCGAAAAGCGTATTTAAAAGGCCCAGAGTTTAATCGACAACTTCGTGACTTACGCTCATTAAAGGAGAAAGGTGATAACTCATATGATCGAGTTATCGATGTAATGTCGGATCCAAAGTTGATCAATTATGCCCGCTACTTAGTTCGCTTAGAAGCTGGTGCGCACCGAAGATACTTAGACGCTCTAAACATCCCACACAAATTATCTGACGCCATTATTTACCAGAAAGAATACGAATCATCAGGCCGCAACTTAATCGCAGATATCTGGACAAAGGCGTTCACACCGTTACTTGAAGCATTAGAGGGGCAACACATGACCATATTTAACGATGAAGAAGTGCATAGAAAGCTTAAACAAACTTACTTCCGATATACGCCCAAAGGAAATATCTCATATGCCAAAGCTGACAAGTTGTTCCGTTTTTACCGTTCTCTGGTATCTGACGGCTATCACGCTGTCTATCAGTCGTTTACTTCAAGAGCTACGTTCTCTAGACAACTAAATGCGCTGCTCGATATAGGCTTCTCAAAGGCCCAATTACAAAATCTTCAAGGAAATGAAAAAGATAATGTTGTTCCACTTTTACAGGTCATCAAAATCGACTTCTCACAACAGCACCCTGATGACTATATAGAGCCAAAAGTAGGGCATATATCTCGAATGTATGGCTATGGTGGAGACAACGTGATCCGTTTAACTGCTTAAAAAATAGGAAAATACTATGCTAAAAATCGAAATCTTCTCAGAAAATGAACAAACAGAAACTCGTATTATCCCAGCCAGAGATGATAAGCCGTCGCGTAACATCTATGAACAAGTCGCTTATGCACATTTAGGTGGAAAGTTCCCTGTAGAGATGAAAATTCAACTGGATCAAGGCCAACCTGCATATACTGCGGGGCTTTACACAATCCATCCATCTAGCTTCGCTATCAATCAATATGGGTCATTAGAGTTGAAGCGCTTTGGCTTACTTATTGAACCTATGACAAAAAATGCTTAGAGGAACTACCAAATGAAGATTTACTACGAACAAGTTGCACCAGATATGATCTCAACGTTCACACCAGGTGAAGGCTGGTATACGTTCAAGTCGATGGACATGATGCATGCATCACTGGGTTCTGAGTTCGGTGAACAGTTAGAGCTTATCGAATTTACACCGGAAATGTACGAGTCTATGCGACAAAGTGGCGACTTCGATGGATACGAACCGGCTTAAAAGAAACCTTGTGGGAAAAATAAATGGCAAAAGGAAAAGTTACAGTCCATCTGACGGAACACCCAAGCAATGAAAATATCGAGCTAGTCGATTTTAATAGTCGTGCTTTAACCGAAGTAATAACGGTCCCAAGCGATGTGTGTATCACAGAGAGTTGTGAAGTTGTCCGTTATGAAAAACTGCCGTCAGACTGGGAGAGCTACAGCGTCGATGTGTATGAAAAATCAAACTTGGAAAATGGTATTGCTACATATAAGTTTACAGAAGCTAGAATGGTTGAACGCTGCAAAGCAATAACGAAGCAAGGAACGCGTTGCATGAAAGCCGCAAAGCATCTCAAGAGCTATTGTTCGATAACTCATGGAAACGAACCGGACAGTTCTAAATAGCTCCTACACCTTAAGTGCGTATTATATGTGTTATGTTAAATGAAATGTAACGCTACGCCAGATCTTATCGATATTAGCCTCCTATCCCTCTCTTATTTCAATTCCATCCAGGGTTTTGAGGCTTTCATTAAACATAATGGCTATTTACCATAAAATAGCTAATATCGATCTATCAATCTGCGATTGCTCAATCTTCAATTAGCGGTTAAACAAGATGTTGAATACTATACAAACGTGAAAATAAAAAAGCGTCTGTATCGACGCTTTTATTCAATCTAGATTGTTAGCCGCCAGCTAGCTTAACGGTCATGCCTTTCTTTTCCAGATGTGCTTTGATTTTATCTCGAGCATCACCTTGGATTTCAATATTGCCGTCTTTAACTGAGCCGCCGCAACCACACACTTTCTTGAGTTCTGCTGCGAGCAATTTTAATGGAGCGTCATCGAGATCTAACCCAGTGACAATACAAACCCCTTTGCCTTTACGGCCTTTCGTTTGGCGTTGAATACGCACGATGCCGTCACCCTTAGGACGAGCAATTTTCTCTTCTTCCGGTTTAATTCGGCCGGTTTCCGTTGAATATACTAAGGTCATACTGTTATTTCTTGTGTTGTTGAGTTTGCAGCGCTTTTTTCTTCGCGACTAAATAAGCTTCAATATGACGTTGAATAGCGCTTTTACTGCCTTTAAGTAGCTTGCCATTAAACATGCAATACCACTCATTTGGCTCGCCAGAGTCATTTTTTAAAGTATAGCCGTTAAAATCGACTGATTGTGTTCCCACGGTGTTTTGCCTTGTTTGAGCGAGAGATGCAAACTCTTTCGGATCGATGATTGAGGCGGTATCGCACCACCAATCAATACTCTTTTTAACTGAGGTTAGATTACCTTGCAAAACGTGGCTTTTGATCTTTACTTTCCACAGGCTCCCATCCAAACTGGATTTTAAGTTAAAGCCTCTATACGTCGCAACTGCCATACCAATGCCCCATTTTTTGTATTAATTTCGGTGGACTCAGAATGTTTAATGAGCATCCGTAGCTCTAGATGCCCTGCATAAATACTTTTAACACAACCTGTTGTTAAGTGACGTTAATTACACTGCACTATTGATACAGCCTTCGAGAAACTCGTGGAATTTGTGACCATTATTTTGAAGCATTTTCGGGAACATGGAGATTGGTGTCATACCCGGGAACGTATTTACTTCGTTCAGGTAAATCTCTCCCTCTTCGGTCAAGAAGAAGTCAATACGAGATAAATGACGAAGATTCATCTGTTTAAACACGGTCTCTGACTCTTGTTTGATCGTCTCTACCTGCTCAGGAGTAAGATCTTTCGCTTCAACTTCTGTCAATGAGTGGCTGGCACTGCTGTATTTCTCATCGTAAGAATAGAACGTACCGTCAGGTGCAATTACCTCACCTGGTTTAGTAACGTAGAGTTCGCCGTTCATTTCATAAGCGGCAACTTCTAATTCTCGAGGCTTAACAGACTTTTCTACTAAAACTTGGTCAGAGTAACCAAAAGCAGCGTTAACCGCATCCGAAAGCATTTCTCTTTCCGTTACACTGTAACACCCGACTGAAGAACCTTGTCTTGCGGCTTTGACGAATACTTTTCCCCACTTATCAAATGCTTGATGCGCTTGAGAGTGAGCCTGTTCATTATTTTTGGTAAGGAACAAGTATGGTGTATTCGGTATGCCGAGCGCGTCGTACCAAAGCTTTGATGTAATTTTGTTAAAGCTGTTGCAGCTCGCTTCTGGCCCACAGCCAAGGTAAGGAATACCTGAAATTTCAAACAGGGATTGAATGTCACCCGTTTCGCCAGGAAAGCCATGGATGCAAGGTACGATAAAGTCGATGAGCTGATTAGACTCGCTAGAACATAAGCTTTTGGTGTTGAGATCCAAGTAAACCAGTTCGCCTTGGTCGGTCATCCAACCTTCATTTTTGATTTCTACACGCGTTACCTTGATGTTCTCAATAAGATTCAGCTGTTGTTCGATAAAATTAGCAGACAGCAATGATATCTCGTGCTCTGAAGAGCCACCACCGCATAATAGAAGAATATTTTTAATCATGAATCAATCTTTCCGTGACCTACAAAAGATACTTGTTGTTATGATAACCCTTTGAGTAGTGAGGTACAGTTATTTTACTGTGAGGCGTATCGTTCGGGTACGATTTGAACAAAATAAAAAGGGAGCGATATGCCCCCTGGTTGGTTTGGTCAGTTGAGCTTTTTAAGCGATGGGTATGCCGAGTTTTTAATCGCATCAATGCTTTTAACAAAAGGTTTTAGATGACGAAATTGCGCTGGAAGTGATGAAATCGCCTGTTTTGCTTCCGCACTCGTTGCGTAATCTCCGTATAAAATTGAGTACCATTTTGTGCCATTAACGACTTTGTAGTTCGCCCATATCGGCTGCTCACTTTGCGGCAATTTGTTGGCAAACTGAGTCACTTTATCTTCACTACCAACTGCGACAACTTGAATGGTGTATCCGAAACGTTGAATGGCTGATTGCTCATTACTTGGCGGGATGATCTTAACTGGTTTTACCTGATCGTTTGGAGTCAGTTTTACGACCTTCTTCTCTGCTGGCTTAGGTGCCATCTTAACCACGGCCGGTGTTACGTCTTTCTCAACAACTGAATTTTCAGACGCCATAATTGGTTTTGATATGACATCTGAAGAATAATCCTCTTGAAAACTCTCTGAGGTAACATCCGTAGTGTAAGTTTCAGATGCACAAGCGGAAAGAAGAAGGGTTAAGCCGATGATTGCGGTCTTTTTCATGAATAACAAACGCTCTGAATAAATATTACGATAAATCATGCCGATAGGAGGCTCGATTATCAAGCATCAAATACAATAATCTGCCTATTTGATGTGATGAGAGACACAAACTCTACAAGCTTTGTACAGTTTTTCTCCGTTGTTTATCGCGGACATGTTTTCTCTAAGACGTATTCGTTTATGATTGTTGGTATCCATACAGTAAAGCTCTCAACAATCTCGTGTTAAAGGCAAGGAATCTGCATGAATAAACTACATAAGCTTTTTAAACCTGATTCGGTTGCGGTAGTGGGCGCATCACCGAGAGAGTTACGCGCTGGGCATGTGGTCATGCGTAACCTCCTTCAAAGTGGCTTTGGTGGTGCAATTATGCCGGTAACACCAAAACACAAAACCGTATTGGGCGTTATCGCATACCCAAACATTGCCTCCCTGCCCTTTAGCCCTGATATCGCAATTCTTTGTACTAATGCGTCGCGCAACGAAAGTCTACTAAAGGAGCTGGACGAACGTGGTACTCAGTTTGCCATCGTGATCTCCGACGACGCCCAAATCATCGATGTGTCTTCAATAAATATTCGGGTACTGGGTTCGAACAGCCTAGGAATTATTCTTCCTTGGCACAACTTTAACTGTACGTTCTCTCCCGTTGCCGCTAAGCCCGGTAAAATTGCTTTTATATCTCAGTCCGCCGCCGTATGCACTACTGTGTTAGATTGGGCAAACGACAAAAATATCGGTTTTTCCTCATTTATCTCCATTGGCCGAGGTCAAGATATTGATTTCGCGGAGCTGCTTGATCATTTGAGTATGGATGGTCATACCGAAGCCATCTTGCTCTACGTCGATTCCATACAAGATGCTCGCCGATTCTTGTCAGCCGCTCGGGCCGCCTCGCGAAATCGCCGCATTCTGGTTTTAAAAGCAGGACGTTCTAAAGAGATGAATACGCTCGAACAACAAGATGGTGACACCTTAGACATCATTTACGATTCTGCGATCCGTAGAACCGGTATGTTGAGAGTGAGTAATACTCATGAACTATTTGCTGCAGTAGAAACCCTAACACACTCTGTCCCACTACGCGGAGAAAGGTTAGCGATAATCACAAATGGTGGCGGCCCTGCTGTGATGGCAGTGGATACGCTCTTTGAACGTGGCGGCAATTTAGCGACGCTTGATGAAACCTCGACCGAGCAGTTAAAAGCCGTTCTACCACCAAACTGGCGGCAAGCGAATCCGATTGACCTTTCCGGAGATGCGACTAAAAAACGCTACGTCGATACGGTAAATGCACTCATGAATAACGATTGTGCAGATGCAATATTGATCATGCACAGTCCGTCTGCGGTCTCCGATCCATTGGATACGGCCTATGATGTCATTGAGGCGATTAAATCCCACCCAAGGCACAAGCATTTTAATATCCTAACTAACTGGTCGGGAGAACAAACGTCTCGTGAGGCGCGCCTGGCGTTTACTCAAGCAGGGATACCGACTTACCGTACACCAGAAAGTGCGGTTGTTGCCTACATGCACCTTGTTGAGTACAGGAGAAACCAAAAACAACTGATGGAAACGCCCACAACGGCAGAGCCTTTGCACTCAGGTAGCATCCATTCTGCAATGGAATGGGTAAATGAACGACTACTGGATAAAAACACAGTTACATTAGATACACACCAAACTAGCCCACTTTTTAAACTGTTTGGTTTCAATGTGCTGCCAACCTGGATTGCGTCTGATGCGATAGAAGCGGTACATATGGCGGAAAATATCGGTTATCCGGTCGCGGTGAAACTTCGTTCTCCCGATATCCCGCATAAGTCAGACGTTCACGGTGTTGCACTCAATCTGAGAAACAGTAATGAAGTCGCAAGTGCATCAAATTCTATTTTAGATGCGGTGAAGCTGAGTTATCCATCCGCCAACGTCCATGGCCTGCTGGTGCAAGGCATGGCTAAACTCGGTAGTGCAGAAGAAATACGAATCAGTATTGCTGTGGACAAAGTGTTTGGGCCAGTGATTTTACTTGGTCAGGGCGGATCCGAATGGAATATTGCTCAAGATGCCGTGGCAGCGCTTCCTCCATTGAACATGACTCTGGCACGTTATCTCGTCGTCGTTGCTTTAAAGTCGGGCAAGATCCGCTTACAAAAACATAAAGATGCGTTAGACATCACTGAATTGTCGAAATTCTTGGTCCGTATCTCTCAAATGGCGGTTGAGTTACCTGAAGTCCATAGACTGGATATCCATCCAGTACTCGTATCTGGAAACGAACTGACTATCATTGATGCGGATTTAACCCTGACAAAATATGAAGGCGATGCGCAAACACGTCTTGCTATCCGCCCTTTCCCTGCCGAGTTCGTTGAAACCGTTACTCTGCGAGATGGGCAACCTGTCTTACTTCGCCCTATCTTGCCTGAAGATGAACCGCTACATGCTCAATTCATCAATAATGTATCCAGAGAAGACCTCTATAAGCGATTTTTCTCTGAAGTTGGTGAGTTCAACCACGAGGCGTTGGCTAACTTTACTCAAATCGATTACGACAGAGAAATGGCATTTGTTGCCGTTGCATTTGATAAAAGTGGCCCGTCAATTATTGGCGTCGCACGTGCACTGATCACCCCTGATAATAGCGACGCTGAATTTGCGATTCTGATCCGTTCTGATCTCAAAGGAAAAGGGCTTGGCAAGGTACTGATGCAAAAGATTATTAGCTATTGCCAAGTAAAAGGCACCAAGCAAATATCAGGAATGACGATGCCAACTAACCGAGGAATGCTGATGTTGGCACAAAGCCTCGGGTTTGATATTGATGTTCAGTTTGAGGATGGCATTGCAGATATGGTCTTACCTTTAAACTAGTAAGAAAGCCCAGTTGTGTACGGCCTCTATGTTTATTAGAGCCGTTACCAGCTGGGCTTTACTCGCTTGGGTAATGAAAAATGAGCTTCTAACGTGACAGTGTTACTTTAACGCCCAGTTCTTCTTCAAATATTGAATACACCAGGATTTCGCCTCTCCCATTGTATTTCGACGCCACGCCAGGATGATATCCATCGGTAATGGTTCAGTACCCTCGATTAGCTTGAGTTCGCCACTATCAATCAATGGCTGAGCAATTTGGCTTGGCAGTGTTCCAATTCCTAACCCAGCTCTGAGTGCATCAACCTTTGCTGTAAAATTTGTCACCGTTAAGCGTGGTTGCTTCTGAATGATATTCATTGAGAGTGCTGGTTGTTCACGCGCAGTGTCTGCGATCGCAATAATACGATACTTTTCTCTTGCTGCATCATCAAAATCACCACTACTGCGTTTATGAACATAGTGACGCGCCCCAGCAACCCAGAGCATGGTCATCTTACCGATTTTTTCTGATTTAACTTCTTGAGGTAGCGTGTCTAGGGATGGACAAATTAATAGATCAGAACGGCCTGTGTTGAGCGATTCCCAACCACCTGCCAAAATCTCTTCTTGCAATCTGACTCGGGTAGAACTGACTTCAGATAGCGCATCCACCATAGGAAAAAAGTTACAAACAGGAATAATGCCATCAAATGCAACGGTGATATCTAATTCCCACCCATTTGCCAATACCGTAGCGTCGTTTACCAGCTTTTCACTGGCTTTCAATATATCTCGCCCGCGTTCAAGAATGAGTTTACCAGCTTCGGTAAAATGAGCTTTATGCCCTGAGCGATCGAAAATAATAATATCTAAATCTTGCTCAAGTTTTTGAATTTGGTAGCTAAGTGATGAAGGAGCTCTGTCTAATTCATTAGCTGCTGCAGCAAAGCTGCCTCGTCGGTCTATCGCATCCAGGATATGGAGTGCTTCTAAAGTAATCGGACTGTGCACGTTACCTTCCCTTACATGAAATCATCACATTAATAGTGTCTAAACAGACAGTTAAGGAATCAAGAAACGACAATATAACACATTGATTAACAAAGACGAGAAATGCTTATTTTGCAAGGCTCTTCTGAGCGTTCAACGATTAGTTTGGTTTACATAGCCCGGCTAAATGAGCGCAGAAGAAAATAAATAGATGTGTGGGAATCGCTGACTCCCCTTTTCTTGGGCAGAAAATGACTACTTTAGTTCTAGATACAACAAAGCCAACTTAAAGCTGGCTTTTTATAAAGTTTTCAGTTCTAAAAGGTAAAGAAAAGTTTGGGAAAAGAAAACTTACTGTTGTGCCATCTCTTTTTTCACCATTACAGCTGCTGCAACGATGAAAGCGATGATTAGACCGAGTTCCATGAACTACTACCCTAGTGATTATGAGAAATAAAAGACCAAAATTTTAAATCGTGCGTATTCTACCACGTCTATGATTCGTTGCTACCTTTTAACCTCAAATTTACTATTTTTACGATTAAGATCAAAAAAGGCGCAAGAATGCGCCTTTTTTGTTGTTAACTTGTTAAATCACCTAGCTCAGATCAGGGTAACCTTGTGGGTTATTTGATTGCCATCTCCAAGTATCACTGGTCATTTCTTCGAGTGTGCGAGTTGCTTTCCAGCCTAATTCTGTGGCCGCTTTACAAGGATCCGCCCAACACTCAGCGATATCACCTGGGCGACGGTCAACTAATTTGTAAGGTACTTCTTTACCGCTTGCCGTTTGGAAAGCCTCAACCATTTCAAGGACACTATAACCTTTGCCTGTACCTAAGTTATAAATATGCAGTCCTGATTTGTTACCTACTTTCTCTAATGCAGCGACGTGTCCATCAGATAAGTCCATGACGTGAATATAGTCGCGAACACCAGTGCCATCCGGAGTTGGATAGTCGTTGCCAAATACCGATAGGAAGTCACGACGACCAACAGCAACTTGTGAGATAAATGGCATTAGGTTGTTTGGAATTCCTTGAGGATCTTCGCCAAGCTCTCCTGTCGGGTGAGAGCCAACCGGGTTGAAATAGCGTAATAGAGTGATGCTCCAATCAGGGTTCGCTTTTTGGAAATCGGTCAGGCACTCTTCTACCATCAATTTACTGCGTCCGTAAGGGTTTGTGGCGCTTGTTGGAAAATCTTCGGTAATTGGCACTGAAGCTGGATCACCGTAAACTGTCGCTGAAGAACTAAATACCAATGACTTAACGCCAGCTTCTCGCATTGCATCAACCAACACCAATGTACCGTTTACGTTATTGTCATAGTATTCTAACGGTTTAGCGACAGATTCTCCCACGGCTTTTAAGCCAGCGAAATGAATAACCGCTTCTATATTATTGGTTTTAAGTGCATCAACTAGCGCCGCTTTATCGCGAATATCAGCCCTAATGAACTTCGGGCTTACACCACAAACTTTTTCGATACGGTGTAATACGGCAGGATTACTGTTATATAGGTTGTCTAAAATCACCGGTGTCATACCAGCTTCAATCATCTGAATACAAGTATGGCTTCCGATATAGCCCATACCGCCTGTAACAAGTACTTTCATTTTATGTTCCTTCTGACGCGAATAAACGTAGTCTAAAACTTTAACGCTATAATTTAAACTATCTCTTACAACTCATATCCCATTAATATCGCTTATTCTTTTGCAGATTTTTAAGTTTGATACAAAGATGTCAATGTCATTTCTACTTGAACTATGTGACAACGGCTTTAACGATGTAACCTTGGATAGCTTAACGAGCGCAGACAGAAATAATTTGAGTTTTTGCTTGTCGTTTACACCAAGCGAATCTTTAATTTAGTGTGAAGCGGGTTTGAATAGGTACATCGTAAACGACTTTAAAAATAGATTAAATTGAATGAATTACGTGAAAACTTTAATCAATTCAAATAATCTAAGGAACCATTACTGTAGCGAGTCCAGCCTCGTTTGAATGTTAAAATAATGAACTGAATCACTGAAGCCAGGCTTATCTTCCTGAATCGTCAGTGGATTGCTTGGGTAAATTGAACCTATGACATTGAATAAACAACAAGTTACATTAAATTGCGATATGGGCGAAAGCTTTGGCTCTTGGAAAATGGGGGCTGACGAAGAAGTGATGCCTCATGTAGATATGGCCAATATCGCTTGTGGATTTCACGCCTCCGATCCAAACGTGATGCATGAAACAATCACTCTCGCCAATATGAATGATGTGGAAATTGGCGCCCACCCCGGCTATCCGGATATACAGGGTTTTGGCCGACGTTCATTGAGTATGACTGGCGATGAGATTACTAACATGGTTGTTTATCAGGTTGGAGCGTTGCAAGCACTTTGTCGAGCCCAGCATGCTGATATTGGCTATATCAAACCCCATGGCGCGTTGTATAACGACATGATGAAGAACGATGGGATCTTTCGAGCCGTTGTGAAAGCTGCAGCCCTTTTCAAAGTCCCGTTGATGATTCTCGCTTCACAAGAGAACGAAAAATATTTAGAAATTGCCGACGATTTTGATGTACCTCTGCTCTTCGAAGCGTTTGCAGATAGGTTGTATCAAGATGATGGTATGCTCACGCCAAGAACTCAGCCAAATGCGGTGTTAAAAACTGAACACGCAATTTTGGAACAAGTTCGTATGCTGGGAGAGTCTGGCCGTGTAAAAACCGCATCGGGTAATTACATTCTTCTCGAAGCAGATACCATTTGTGTGCATGGGGATAACGAAGAATCCATTGCTTTGATAAAGAAAATTCGTCAAAGCCTGTATGCGGGAGGGAGTTAATGCAACAGGAAACATTTAGTATTTCGACTGTCTCAGAGTGCAGTATCCTTATCAAATTCGAGGATAGCATTCTTGAGGATTATATTGGAGAACTCACACGCCAAATAAGGGAACAACTGGCGAGTGTTATCATGAATGTTGTTCCTTCCTATCGAACCATCTTAATTGACTACCTGCCCTTTAGAGTCGGTGAAAGCACACTGATTGAAAACGTAAACCAAGTTATTAGTCAGTTCGACCCTGCCGTGTATGACCGTCGGCAGCCAAACGATATTTCGATCCCCGTTTATTACTCAGAAGAAACCGCATTGGATTTAGCTCGATTTAACGATTGTGGGTTGTCTTTGCAAGATGTAATCCATTTGCATACTCAAACGGACTACAGTGTTTCAGCGATCGGATTTGCACCAGGCTTTGCATTTCTTTCGGATGTTTGTGACAAGCTCATCATGCCAAGACTTACCACCCCAAGAACTCACGTTCCTGCTGGTAGCGTCGGTATCGCAGACAGTAAAACTGCCGTTTATCCAGCGGATAGCCCAGGCGGGTGGAATATTATTGGTCGAAGCCCGATTGTTTTATTTTCTGATACTCCTCCTTTTATTCCGTTTGATGTTGGTGACAGGGTGACGTTTACTTCCATTACTAAACAAGAGTTTATCGAGTTAGGAGGGGTTTTATGAGTGACGCTGGATTGTTGGTAGAAAAACCTGGACCTCTGTCACTGATTCAAGACTTTGGTCGTTTTGGTTTAGCACATATCGGTATTACCCAAGGTGGTCCTGTCGATGATTACGCATATAGCTGGGCAAACTACCTACTCGGAAACCCGGTGAATTGTTCAGCAGTCGAAATCACTTTAGGCAATGCGACGTTTGTTGCGTTACACAACTGCCATCTCGCTATCTGTGGTGGCGACTTAAACGCGAAAGTTGATGGTGTACCCATTTCGAATTGGTCTGACTTTATACTGAAGACGGGACAAAAACTGCGTTTTGGTATGCCTAAAAATGGATTGCGCGCTTATTTGGCGGTGAAAGGCGGGTTCAATATTGCTGAACATCTTGGTAGCTCATCAACGGTGAGTAGAGAGTCACTGGGTGGACTGGACGGTCAAGGTAGTGCTTTAAAAGTGGGAGATGTATTGTCCTTTACCTCACATCGATTACCCCGACATAAACCAAAACAAATGACCTTCCGATTTAAGCCCGATTACAACTTACCCGTTAAGTTACGTGTAATAGAAAGCTACCAAAACGATGACTTTGATAATGAGGCTTTAAATACGTTTTACTCAAGTGAGTTTACCATCTCACCAGACTCTAATCGCATGGGTTACCGACTTCAGGGTAATACGATTTCCCCTCCTTTTGATGGAATACTCTCTGAAGGCATCGCACTTGGCTCAATACAGGTTCCCAACGATGGCAACCCGATTGTCCTGTTGAACGATCATCAAACAATCGGTGGCTACCCCAAGCTAGGATGTGTCGCAAGAATAGACCTACCCAGACTCGCACAAGCAAAACCAGGTCAAAAGGTCAGCTTTGTCAAAGGTGATCGATTGGAATTGCAGGACTTGTGGTGTCAATGGGCTCAGTTTTTCGGTTACTAAGCCCTAGTCTAATGATAAGCAAGGAAAAAGTGATAAGCACTAAACAAAAATAGCTACATACCGTAACGTTCAGCCAGCGACTTGGGATAACCTCGCTCCTGCGTCAGTTGTATTGCATACTGCTCGACATCTTGTTCACTCCAATGTATCGCGACTGGGTGTTGTAACTCGACATCTTGTTGCGGTTCAATATCAAACCAATGCTGTAGTATCTTTTGTGCCGCTAGCAAGGTCGAAGAGGCTTTTACAATTTCAATACGTGCGTAGTTATTTTGTTCAAAAGTCACATCCGCCGCCCTTAATACCGGGTCCATTCCCGGGATCTGCTGAGCTCCAAATAACGCTTTACCGCCCTTAACCGCTGAGTGATATGCCGGGATAAACTGCGCCATATGTTGAATTGCGCTGTTGGTTCTCGCCTCTAACGCCTTTTCTTGCCAGCCCTGACGAATTTTAGACAGGAGAAGATTTGGAAGTTCAGGTTGAGCTGAAGTACTTGTACTCGCGACCAAGCCATCATCAAACAAGGTAATGCCTTTTGTCATCCCGTGCAGTTGGAAATAACCATTGCCATATGGCGTCAGCTGTGCCATTCCTTTGTCAGTACCGCGAGGGCCATGAAAAATGACCTCTGGCCATTGCTGATCACACGCTTGCCACTGAGTGATATAAGCGGCTTTAAACTCAACTAATCGGTCACGTTTCGCTCCAACAGCATTATCAACAGAACCGGTTTCAAAACCACAAGCATTCACCAGATAGTCACAAGTTAACTCATAATCCGACCCATTTTGCTGATAGTTCAATTGCCAGTGATCGCCCGCCCACTCAGCTCGTTTAAGTTCAGCTTGTGTGAGAACATCAGCATTAGGTAATTGCTCTAAGGTAAGAGATGCAATTGCAGCCAGCCTGAACACACTCCAACCATATTCCTGGACAGAGACAACCGGATATTTTAACGCCTCTAAATCTGCGTGTTGAGCGAATGGGATAGTCCAGTCATCGAAGCTAACTGGCTTAGCTGGTTGAATACGCTTAGAAAGTTCAATTAAGTCTTGTTTTGAATACAATTTGTAGTATTCATCTGGCTCGCCAAGTACCCTATTGGACTCATCCGTATCCACTAATGTTCGATAAGCGCTTTTGATCACCTCAAGACGCGGGATAAGAGTCGATGGGTCGCCACCATCAGAATGTGGTACTGCAATAATGGTTGGGCGAATATTCAGTGAGAGTGGATATAGCCGAACCGTATCAATCGATTGAGAAAGCAAGTCTAGACACTGTTGCTCAGAGATCTCTCGATACAAGTTGCCACCTGCGTGCAGATGACAGATAGGTGGTCCATTCACTAAGGACGCACCCTTTTCAATCACGGATACTTTAAACCCTAGCTCTGCAAAATGAATGGCGGCTGTAGATCCGGCGACTCCGCCACCAACAACAACGATGTGTTTTTCTTTATAACTTGGAAACTCAGACTTCATTGCTTCACTGAATATTTTATAAGGGAAATTCTTTACTAGTGGTTAATTCTACTCGTCTTTGAGCATGATTAAAATCACAAAAAGTTCATGGGTTTGCATAGTACTCAAAACCCGTTTTTAAAAAGGAAAAAAGTGCGAAAAAATGCTTGACTGCGTTCTTTGTAAAAGCAATTTTTAGCTAGATGTGAATAAGATATTTACCACAACACCCACGGCGTAAAGCCTGCCGAAATACCTTACTTTTTGTACTCTTCAGTTATCCCAAAAGTTATCCACTGTTTTTGTGGATAACTACAATAAAAGTGTAATGGATGAGTTATCACTGTATTAGTGCTTGAGCAACTAAGTGTTTATTGGTGTTAGCAATCTTTTCAGTAAACTCATGACTACCAATGCTAACGTCACGAAGGTTGCCAGCGGTAAAGCTATCCACAGTTCTGGGTGTATCTGGGCATTGAGTTCAAGCCCATACGTCATCACTGCAGCAACACAAAGTTCCGCGGCAAAGACAGCCACACTACTCGCGATTAACGCCATGATCCCATACTCAGCCCACAACGTCGTACTGATGCGTTTTTTGCTCGATCCTAACGTTCGATACAAACGAATTTCCTGCTGCCGCTGTGATAAACTCAAACGCAGCAAGGTGAAAATCAGTAGTAAACCCGCCACTACGCCCAGTAAAGCGAGAATGGTAATTGCAGAAACGATTTGTTCGATCAATGCTTGAATTTTTTCCCCCATCGTACGGATATCCAAAACAGATACCGTCGGGTGCGAACGAGACATTGATGTTAGTAGCGCTTGGTTGTCTTCAGTAATTCGATAACTGATGAGATATGAGCCAGGCAAACTTTCCATCACATCGGAAGAGAATATGAAATAGAAGTTAGGCTTCATATCTCTCCATTCTACATGTCGTATCGTGTCCACGGTTACATCAAAGTTTTGGCTGTTGATAACAAAGCGTAATTTGTCACCTAACTCAAGACCAAGCTCATTTGCCACTTCAGCTTCGACTGAAACACTCGCCTTATTTGTCCACTTCCCTGCAAGTACTTCATTATATTCGGGCAAGTTATCTCCCCAAGTAAGATTGAGTTCTCGCCGGATCGCATCAGACTCTTCTCCCTCATACTCAATCTCTTTTACGTTTTGACCGTTAATTTCGGCTAAACGTCCTCGAATAATAGGAAAAGCCTGTGACCGGGTAACGCCACTATTATCCAATGTTTCCAGATAGGCAGGAAGTTCATATTCAGCAATATTTAAAGCAAAAACATTGGGGGCATCGGCTGGTAGCGTCCTTTCCCAATCCGCCAAAATATCGCTACGAACCAACCAGATAATGGATAACAGCATGAGCGATAAAGCCAGAGCACCGAATTGCAATCCACTGGTGACTGGGGTTCGGTTGATTCGGCTCAGCGCCAGTTTCATTGCTGGTTGTGTCGAAAGTCTTGCAAACAACTTGGTCAGCGAGACACTGACTAATGCCAGAACAACAAACAGCGCCGCAATTCCAATCAGAACAATCCACACCAGTGTATTGTTTGCGTATAACGCTAATAAAGGGATAACCGGTACTAAAACTAGCAACATGGTTTTCCAGGAACGTTGTGCTTTACCTTGCTGAAGCACCTCTAAAGCGGGCGTTCTAATGAGTCCTAGCAACGGAATCCCCAGTGCAGGTACGGTGATCAACACCGCAGAGACGAAAGCAACCAAAAATGGAGTGACGCCGTAACTAGGCAGTGGTTCAGGTAGCAAGTCTTTCAATGGAATTCGTAACAAGTACTCGAGGCCACTTCCCAATATCAACCCAACCAAACTCGCACTGATGAGCAAAATCGCCACTTGAATGATTAGCCACTTTTCGATCCAACGTCGACTAGCGCCAAGACTCTTTAACATAGCGATAGTTTGAGTGCGGCTATTCACATAATTCTGGCAGGTCAGAACCAATGTGGTGGATGCCATGATGATCACAATCGCGACAGTGAGTGATAAATACTGCGTTGTTCTTTCAAATATTTCGTTACTACGACTGGAACTGTCCTGCGTTCGCCATCGATCACTCGGTGATAATTCGGTGGTATCCTGTAGTTCCTTTAGTGTTTTGTTGTCCGCTTTGATAAACAGACGGTATTGCACTCGACTACCGACTTGTATCGCCCCCGTTTTCACAACATCACTTTGATGGATGTACGCGGAAGGCATTTGCTGAAAGGGGTTGAAACTTAAACCAGGTTCCATCAAAACAGCGCCAGAAACAGTAAAGTCCGCATCTCCAATGGTGACATTGTCACCTTTTTCGACATCCAGCTGTGCCATGATACGTTCATCAAGCCAGAGCTCTCCCGCTTTTAAACGTCCAGAAGGGTTGTTATCTAGAACTAAGTCACCCATTAATGGGTATTGTTCATCGACCGCTCGTACGGATATCAATTGCATGCCTTTATCACTAAAAGCCATAGTTGGAAATCGCGTCATTTGTGACGTTTCGAGCGTTTCAGTCGAGCTTAGAATCGATTCTGTTAAAGGATTAGCAGATACAAATACCGCATCTGCGGTTAACGCATCTTTCCCCTGTTTTACAATAACCTGCTCCATCCTTGACGCTAGAGCAGAAAGAGCAAATATACTGGCTATAACGAGAACAAGCGCCACGCTTATTGGCCAAAGGCTACCTTGCTTTATTTCTCCTAAACTCCAACGAATTAAGCTTTTGGTTGAAGAGTGTTTCTGTGTTGCGCCCTGTTCTGTCGAGCTCTGGTCACTTGAAGATACTGCAGACATTACACTGCCTCCTTAAGCTCACCCGCCTCCATGCGATAAATACGATCACATCGATCGGCTAAATGACTATCGTGCGTAACCAAAATAAGTGTAGTGCCATGCTGTTCGTTGAGATCAAATAGCAGCTCAATCACTTTGTCTGCCGTCTGGTGATCTAAGTTGCCCGTTGGTTCATCGGCAAAGAGAAGTTCCGGCTGTGTCATAAAAGCTCGAGCAAGGGCTACTCGCTGCTGTTCACCGCCAGAAAGCTGACTTGGCAAATGGTCAAGACGTTTTTCTAATCCAACCGCTTTAAGTAGTTCTGACGCTCTGGCTTCATCTTCTACATCACCGCGCAATAAACATGGCAGAGTAACGTTGCGTAAAGCAGTCAGGCTTGGAATCAACAAGAAACTCTGAAAAACAAAGCCTAGTGAATCTGCCCGAATCTTTGCTCGTGCTTCATCGTCTAACTTGGAAAGTTCGTTACCCAGTAAGGTGATTTCTCCAGACGTTGGCGTATCCAGGCCTGCTAATAATGTCATTAACGTTGATTTACCTGCACCTGAAGTTCCGACGATCGCTATTTTTTCGCCTTTCCTGATGTCAATATTTACATTTTTAAGGATTGTTAATCGTTCGTGATTAGTAGAGACTTGTTTAGAAACTAAATTCGCTTGAACAATAGGTGCTTTGAGTACAGGTGTTTGCATGATTCGATTACTTTCCTTAGTTCTCTTTTTCTGTTTTTCCGTTACGGCCTTCGCGAACGAAAAACTGCTTGTTTTGGGTGACAGCCTTAGTGCTGGTTACAATATGCCGATTGAGAAAAGTTGGCCTAGCTTACTCCCTGACGTTTTGTTAGAACATGGCCAAAATGTAACAGTTATTAATGGCAGTATCTCTGGCGACACTACAGGTAATGGCCTGGCTCGCTTGCCGCAACTTCTGGAACAACATTCACCCTCTATCGTTCTAATTGAACTGGGGGCCAATGATGGCCTTCGCGGTTTCCCCCCTAATCTTATTACGTCAAATCTTTCTAAAATGATTACTATGATCAAAGATTTTGGAGCGGAAGTCGTCATGATGCAAATCCGTGTTCCGCCGAATTACGGCAAACGTTACAGCGACATGTTTTACGATATATATCCAAAATTAGCAGAACATCAACAAGTGCAATTAATGCCATTCTTTCTAGAGCACCTGGTTACAAAGCCAGACTGGATGATGAATGACGGTCTTCACCCTAAACCAGAAGCACAGCCATGGATCGCTGATTTCGTTGCTCAAGAATTGATTAAACACTTATAGTTTTAATGGTCTAGCTCAATAAGTGTTATCTAACTTTAGGTTATTCTGAACACGATTTCATTCATCGAGGTTAGATAACAACATGCGAATAGAACCTTTAATTCAAGGTGTTGTTGCTCGTTCTGCACATCCATACGGGTGCCATGCATCAATAAAAGAGCAAATAGATTACGTAAAACAAGCACCGCAAATTAAAAACGGACCTAAACGGGTTTTGATTATTGGTGCCTCTTCTGGTTTCGGGCTTGCCGCTCGCATTGCCCTTACTTTTGGTGGTGCAGAAGCCGATACCATTGGCGTCTCGTTTGAACACGGTCCATCAGAGAAAGGCGTAGGTAGCGCAGGCTGGTATAACAATGTCTTTTTCAAACAAGAGGCAAACGATGCAGGCCGGACAGCGATCAATATTATAGGCGATGCATTTTCAGACTCTGTGCGCAACGAAGTCATTGAAGCTATAGAAACCTATTTCGAAGGCGAAGTAGACTTGGTGATTTACAGTTTGGCGACTGGCGTTCGTCCAAATCCAAACAGTGACGAGCTATGGCGTAGTGTCATTAAGCCGATTGGTGTTCCAGTCACCGGCGCTTCCATCATGCTGGAGAATGATCAGTGGGTTGAGACCACTCTGCAACCAGCAACAGAGCAAGAAGCAGAAGCAACCATCAAGGTGATGGGCGGCGAAGACTGGGAAAGCTGGATTGACGCGTTGATCAATGCAGAATCCCTTGCTGAGGGCTGCCAGACTATTGCTTTCTCCTACATGGGGCCAGAACTGACACATCCTATTTATTTAGATGGGACATTAGGTCGTGCGAAAGTCGATCTGCACCAGACCAGCCATGCTTTAAACCTGAAGCTGGCTAACTTTGGTGGCGGCGCTTATGCTTCCGTCTGCAAAGCACTGGTAACAAAAGCAAGTGTTTTCATACCGGCAATGTCGCCTTATCTGCTCGCACTTTATCGTGTGATGAAAGAAAAAGGCACGCACGAGAGGTGCATTGAGCAGATGCAACGCTTGTTCACCACCAAACTATTTAGTCACTCACCCGTCCCTGTAGATGGAGAAAGATTGATCAGAATCGACGATTTTGAGTTAGACCCGCAAGTACAACAAGAAGTAAAACAACTTGTTGAACAGATGAACGGTGATAACTTCATGCAAATTGGTGACTATCAAGGTTTTAAAGATGAATTCATGAAACTAAATGGTTTCAACTTTGAAGACATCGATTATTCCCAAGACATATCGAGCGAAGAATTAGCGTCACTTAAACCATAAACTCCGTCTCACACGTATCACATTTGAGACAGCTAGCAACTATTAAGAGTCCTGAGCCATTTTCAGGACTTTTTTATGTTTCGCACTGACCCACCTCTATAATTAATGGGTATAAGTAGTGATATCAAAACGCAAACCGTAATAAGGTTCAATTCACAGGGTGTGATTCGAAGGTAAAGGACAACAGTATGGGGAGAATTCAAACATTAAGCTATACTATCCCAGATTCAATGCAGAAAAGTTGGCAAGAGATAGTTAACCTGTTGGCTCAAATTGGTGAAGTGCCAACCACACTCATAATGCGTGCCCACCAAGATTACCTTGAAGTTAACATTTCGAGTCATACGCCAGGAAATCCCTATAAGCCCGGAGACAAAGAATCATATGGCAGTGGGCTATATTGCGAATATGTGATTAACAACCAGCAAGCCCTTGTCGTCTCCAATGCCCCTGAAGACAAAGATTGGTGCAACAACCCCGATATAGACCTAGGGATGATATCCTACTCTGGCCTGCCCTTGCTCTGGCCGAATGGTGAAGTTTTCGGCACCCTCTGCATGCTCGACTCCAAAGCTAATCAGTTCAGTGAAACATATCTTCAGCTAATGAGCACTTTCAAAGATTCCATTGAGGCACAGCTCGCCGTAGTGTTTCAACAGCACAAGTTATTACGTCTAAACCATGAACTACAGAATCGTGTAGAAAACAGGACCACAGACCTTGCTCAACTTAGTTATTCACTGACCAAAGAAATTGATCGGCGTAAAGCGGCTGAAAAACAAGTGAGCTATCAAAAAACACATGACCAAGGAACAGGGCTGTTAAACCGCTCTGCGTTAGAGGAAATAGTGGCAAAATTTCTTCAAGCGCTCGAAGACGATCAGCAATCTCTCGTTATCATCAATATTGGGTTTAGTAACGCGAGAAGTATACAAACACGATATGGATTCGAAGCCTTTGATGAAATACTCAAAGAATTTCACTCTCGCCTAACTAAGCATGAATCCAGTTTTGTTTCAGGAAGACCAAGTTCAAATGATTTGGTGCTGTTAATTTCCGGAGATTATGTTGAGACAAAACTCAATCAATTGCTTGAAGAAATATCCAATGTAAGCGTAGGCAATTTTTACAATAATGGGACCGAAGTGCATTTACACACCTACATCGGTGTTGTAAGGGCTCAAAAAAATAGCAATGCCAAGCAACTATTACAAAATGCCAGCTATGCGATGCTGTTATGCAAAGAGTCTGGAGAAGCGTACAGATACTTTAGCGAAAGTCACTCAAACGATCTAAACAACCATAGTCAACTGGAAGGCTACTTGTTACAAGCCGTACGTAATGATGATCTCATGCTTTATTTTCAACCAAAGGTTAACCCAAACACTCACGAATGGATTGGAGCCGAAGCTTTATTGCGCTGGCGTCATCCAGTGTTAGGTGATGTATCCAATGAAGCCTTGATCCGAATGGCAGAGCAGAACGGCTTGATATTTGAAGTCGGATTGTTTGTTCTCCGCACGGCAGTCGCAAAAGCCAAACAGTGGTCAGAATTGACGGATGACTTTAAAATTGCGGTAAATGTTTCTCCTATCCAGTTACAAAACGTTAATTTTGCCGACCAGATTGAGCACCTACTAGAAGCATTTCACCTACCAGCACAGTTCGTCGAATTGGAAGTCACTGAAAGTGCTTTAATCGCAGATGAAACGATTGCGGTTACAACACTCAACAAATTGCATCAGTTGGGTGTGACATTGTCACTCGATGACTTCGGCACCGGATTTGCTTCCTTTAGTTATTTGAAGAAGTACCCGTTTGATACCATAAAAATTGACAAGAGCTTTGTCCAGCAAATGGATAAGTCGGATAACGATCGGGCCATTATTCGATCCATTATCCACATTGCAAAAAAGTTAGATCTTCAAGTGGTCGTTGAAGGCGTTGAATCAACAAGTCAGGAGAAGTTTTTGATTGAAGAAGGCTGTGACATCGCACAAGGTTTTCTTTACGGCAAGCCGATGCCTTGCAATGAATTTGAGCAAGGTTTACTCAGTCAACACCCATTCGATGAGAGGCCTTCCCATTCCTCTGAGTTTGCACCTAAATAAATTTGCTATAGATCTTCCAGTTTAGCTGTCTCTGTTACCTGTATATTGCCGTATACTGCTTTACTCTATTGTCGGTGATTCCTATAATCGCCGCCCGCTTCTATTAAAAAGGCCAATATTTTCATGGATCAGTTAACTGCCACGCTTAAGAAAATTGAAAAGCAGAACTACCGTGCTTACCAGCAAATCAAAGGTCAATATGACTTTACTGATTTCACTTTGTTTATCGACCACATTCAAGGTGACCCTTATGCTTCTGCTTCTCGCTTGCGTGCAACTCGCGAATGGTCTCTAACCGGTCTTGAGTGGCTGAGAAATGAATCTGCGGCTTTCCAACGAGCTGCACGAGATTTTATCGCTCGCAGTTTTGACCTTTTTGCCAAGCAAGAAAACTCAGTTTCCATCGCTTTAAATGGCCAAACAGTACTCGACAATACTGCCGTTCTGTTTACTGAAGAAGGTATTGAACTGCGTTTTCGAGTAAATCTTCCAGCCGAAGGCCGCTCAGTGCTTGGTAAAAAGGCCAACAACATTCTGACTTTCCACTTACCTAAGTTTATTCGACGTGCCACGCTCGAACGTGAGTTAGATAAAGATGCTCTGATGAAGCACTGCCAGGTAGTGGAAGATCAAGAAGCGCTTCGAGATCAATTAGAAGCGCATAATCTAGTCGCGTTTGTTGCTAACGGCAGCATTCTTCCTCGTGTGGCAGGCAACTGCGATTTGCCAATGAAAGATGCGGTTGAATTTAAAGCGCCAGAATCACTGCAAGTCACGCTACATGCGCCAAATAAGGGTTATGTTACCGGCTTAGGCATTCCGAAGGGCATCTCTCTGATTGTAGGCGGCGGTTTCCATGGTAAATCAACCTTATTAAATGCGATTGAACGATCTATTTACGATCACGTTCCAGAAGATGGTCGTGAGTATGTAGTCACCGACAATAAATCAATGAAGATTCGCGCTGAAGATGGTCGCTGCGTCCATCATTTGAATCTGGCGAATTACATTAACCATCTGCCAATGGGTAAGGATACTGCAGACTTTGCGACCCAAGATGCATCGGGTTCAACGTCTCAGGCAGCTTGGCTGCAAGAGTCCATAGAAGCGGGAGCAACTTCCCTGCTTATTGACGAGGATACGTCAGCAACGAACTTTATGATTCGCGATGAGCGCATGCAAGCATTAGTGGCGAAAGGCGATGAGCCAATTACCCCACTGGTCGATCGTATCGGGCAACTTAGAGACGAGCTCGATGTTTCGACGATTATCGTTATGGGCGGTTCTGGCGACTACCTTGATGTGGCTGATACCGTCATTCAGATGCATGACTACCAAGCGGTTGATGTTACCGAAAAAGCGAAACAGGTTATTGCCCAGCATCCGACTCAGCGTCACAACGAATCGGAACAAGCGTTAAAAACGTTCCGTCCACGAGCGTTAAACCGCGTAGCATTAATGAACATCCTTACTGATGGTAAGTTCCGTATTAATGCCAAAGGCAAAGATTCACTTCGCTTCGGCAAAGAGTTTACCGATTTGAGTGCGTTAGAGCAGCTGGAATCCGCAGACGAAGTAAACACGATTGGTTGGTTGTGGTTCCAGTTAGCACAGCTTCCTGGCTGGTGTGATAACCCAGCGAAAGAAATCGAAGAATTGTTGTCAGCAGACTGGCATACATCGTTGCCAAAACAAGGGGATTTAGCGAAACCTCGCACATTAGATGTGATGGCAGCGTTGAACCGTATGCGTAAATCGCAGTTTAAACCATCACGCTAGCCAATAATAGTTTAGAAGTAGAGGCAGCAGCTTTTTCGCTGCCTCAATTATTCCGACCTAAGTACGTTCCAAGCCTCACATAACGCTCTAAAACGTTCAGCGTTACCACCCTCACGATCAGGGTGACAACGAAAAGCCAGTTTACGCCACTGTTTTCTGATATCTGCACGAGTAGCAGCGCTATCTAACTCAAATAAAGAGAGAGCCTTGGCTCTATCCATATGAGTGACAGAATGTCCTCCAATATATTTTTGATAGGACTGCCAAAACTCGTCGAGTAGGCCACGCACTTCGTCCTCACTGGTGTCGTAATGATCCCAATCCAAATAATACCCACGTAATGGATCAGTATGATCCATAGCGGTGAGTGATGAATCTATTGTATCCGTTAGCGTAATATTCATCGCCTGGACATTTAGCCAATGCTCTGGATGCAGTATCTCTTGCAATTGATATAACGCATTCATGATAAGGAAATTCTTTTTAAACAAATCTTTATCTTGAGATGAGTCAAGCTGGTGAAGACATCCTCTTGCACTTAACTGACTGGCTAATGTGTGTACTTTCCAGCCTGAAGGATATTCTTTAAGGAGCTCAAATATTGGCCACAACAACGGATTCTCTATATCAGCATATTGACCCATGTCGCTTCGTCTTGCCATCTTTCCTTACCTAAATAAAAACGCCAATAGCAGTAAACCACCAGCCTTAGTACTCTTTAATTAAACTCGTTTTAAATTACGCCAAGTTCGCGTAAACGCTCCATCAAGTAGCTATGTGCAGTGTAACGTTCTGAAAGCACAACATCAGGTTTTGGGTGTAAGAACAGCGGTAATGAAATACGAGACTTGTCCTGACGACCACCAGTTGGGTTGATAACGCGATGCGTGGTTGACGGGAAATATCCACCCGATGCTTCTTGAAGCATGTCACCAATATTAATGATCAAGTTACCGAAATCACATGGCACATCGATCCACTCACCTTCTCTGCTCTTAACCTGTAGACCTGGCTCGTTTGCAGCTGGCAATACAGTAAGTAAGTTGATGTCTTCATGCGCTGCAGCACGAATCGCACCCGGCTCTTCTTCTCCAGTCATTGGTGGGTAATGCAATACTCGAAGCAAGGTTTTTTCGCTGTTATTGATCATCTCAGACAGCGCGATTGAGAATCTCTCCTGAACTTCTTCAGGGGCGTATTGCTCAACCCAACCCAAAAGTTCTTGAGCAAAAGCATCCGCACGTTGGTAATACTCCAGAATTTCGGCTTTCAGCTGCTCTGGGATCTGACCCCAAGGGTAAACATGAAAATATTCTTTAATATCTTTTACTGAGTGCCCTTTCGCTACTTCAGAAACAGAGGGTGGAAAATAACCATCTTGGGTATCAACGTTAAAATGAAAATCATTTTTCTGTTCAGAGCTAAAAAACGCCTGCCAGTTAGTATAAATTGATTCCACCAACTCTTGGGGAATAGGATGGTTTTTTAACACACCAAACCCAGTTTCACGTAGAGATGCAACGAACTGCTCAGCGGCGTTATCAGCAAGGTAATCGACAGTTTCCAGTTTCATGACTTTACTTCTTTTTTATTTAGTTGAGTCACGGATTCTATGTACCGGCATGTTGTAAATCAAACTTTAATGAAATGTGCACGTGCAAATGCTTCAATGTTGCGCGCTGTGTAAACTATCCAACAGTTATCGTTATTAATATTAAGCGAAAACAAACAATTGCACAGCGTTCAATTAAATGTAATCATTAACTCGGTAGGTTGAGCAATTCTCAATTCGTTCGACTTGTCGTAAAAAACCAAGTGAAGGATCGAATCAACTTATGAAAAGTACTTCTACATTGTTGGGTCTAACGATTATTTATGCCGTCGTGTTTTTGTTTTCAGCATTGGAGCCTAACTCACGGGCCGTTTGGTTTGCGGAGATTTTCCCTGCAATTGGTATCCTGATAGCAATTTGGGTGTTATCTATTCGCTACCAATTTAGTAATACGGCTTATGTCTTAATGTTTATTTGGTTATGTATCCATACGGTTGGCGCAAAATATACTTTTTCGGAAGTCCCTTTTGACTGGTTTAACAACTTAATTGGATCAGAAAGAAACAATTTTGATCGTGTCGCTCACTTCTCTATCGGGCTATACGCCTACCCGATCGCAGAATATTTGATCTACAAAAAGAAGATCAATATTAAGTTTTCTTGTTGGTTTGCTTTATTTGCCATTATGTCTTTGGCGGCAGGCTATGAAATCATTGAGTGGTGGTACGCCGCTATCGCTGGTGGTGATGAGGGTATCGCATTTTTGGGCTCACAGGGCGATACATGGGATGCCCAGAAAGACATCCTATGTGACACGGTAGGTGCGATCGTCGCCTTGATCTTAATGACGACTCAGCGTCGACTCGCGAAGCCACTCTAAATACGGATTAAAACCGTCAACAATAGGAACTTGTACGATCTGGGCGACTTCATATTCGTGCAAGTTCTCAATTTTTTCTTCAACAAGTTCGTATAATTCACGCCGAGTTTTAATCACCAACAGCCATTCGGTATCAGTGCAAATTTCGCCTTTCCATACATAATGACTTTCGATTGGCATCGTTTGAATGCACGCTGCCAATTCTGCTTCTAACAGACCTTTAATGATTAGATCTCGGTTCTTTTCATTAGCCGTGGTGCTTAATACGATACAGTAATCATTCTCTACGGACATTACTCACTCCCTACTTCATTGTCACTTTACCACCAATCATTTTATATGCTGGTGTGCCTCTTACCAGTGTGTCTCTCGCAAACTCTTGCTGGCAACCCGGGCAAATACAAGGTGTTTGCGTGAAGTCTTCCACAATGCGCTCTTTAAAACATTTCACCAACGCGCCTTTACCACCTTTACGGTATTTAAACAGCTGGGTTTTACATTTTGCGCAATAAATCTCGACGGTTTTCGTCGGCTGTTTTTTATTCGGTTTTGCCATCGTTATCTATAACTTCTTTGGGGATATCTGGCTTTACCCATACGTTACTAAAATCAAACCAACCTAAAGCGTTGCATTTCGCGTTTTGTAATGCGCCGCTATGATCTTTGTTCACGCCCAGCCAGCAATGGAACATAGGAACCACCTGATGACTTTTGACTAACTGTCTACCAAGTTCACGAGCAGGAAACTCTGGATATACGCCTGCACGCCATTGATCAACAAGTGCAGCCCAATCGGCAAAGTCATAACTGGAGCTAAACGTCTCAATGTCACTGTAGTCCAGCAGCCAACCAGCGAGCGCATCATCTCGATTCGTAGCGATACCCATCGCTTTAATCCAAATGTCTACTGCGTTTGGCTCTGGCGGCTGGCTATCATATCGAATGAACTCAACTTCGATACCATGAGGCTTCAGGAGACTCTTGATGGCTTTAGCAATAACAGGAAACATTGGGTGTTTCTTTTGATACGCAACAGAGATGATTTTCCCCTGCTGAGGCACACTACCCGCTTGTGTTGGTCTTAAATCAATCCAGCCCGGTTTGATCCCAAAAGCTTGTAACACTCCAAGCTCTATGACTTTATCTTGTGGTACATGTGTGTATATCTGGTGACTGTTTAACACCTGACTTAAAAGCTCGGCCCATCTTGGATCTTTGGCTATGCCTGTATTCTTGTTGAGTAACAAAAATGTACAGCCAGGATCCAGCTCCACCTCATCGGTTGAAGCATGCTTGTTCATCTGAGGTTTGGATAAACTTGGGTAAACCATGGATGAGTAGGCTTCATCTATCACCCACACCTCAACTTGATCCAGTAAAGGCCGTAAGCCGAAATAGCCATCGAACGCGGTCAGAATAAGACGCTTATCATCGTTCACTTTAACCTGAAAAGGGCCAGTTCCTATGGGTTTTCTATCAAACTCCTCTGAACGCTGCGCCTTAGGTAATAGGATTTTGGCTTGAGATTCACTTAGTGCAAGTGGCAAATAACGGTCTGGACGCATTAGCTCAATATCGACAGTCCAAGGCAGTGGTGATGATACTTTCGCTATATGAGCAAAGAGATTTAAACTGCTAAGCGCACGAACACTTTCCAATACACAGTCCGTAGTAAGAAGCTCACCGTTATGAAAACGCACGCCTCGGCGTAAATAAAAACGCCAGTGTGTATCACTTAACGACTCCCAGGTATGAGCCAGGTCGGGCTTAAGCTGTTCATTTTCATCAAGTCGAGTCAGGCCACTAAAAACTTGTCTGGCGATATGTTGTTCTGAACGACGCATTGGCTTTTGTGGATTGAGCATGGACAGTGGGCGATAATACGGCAAACGGATAACTTGCTCACCTTGGCTGTGCTGAAGCCCTAAATAGCCTTGAATTACCTGAGTGAGTTTGGTTGCGTCGTTGTCTAACGCTTCCAACGCTTGGCCAATTTTGCCTTCGTCTAAGTAGCGTCTTGCTAGATTCTCACTAACATCACTACGACTGCGCTTGAACACCAGTTTTGAGAGTTTTCCTCGGCCAGCAGCAGGATGCCACTCAATCCAACCCTCTTCTTCTAGTTTATTGAGAACAATTCGGGCATTACGACGCGTACAAAAAAGCGTTTCAGTAATATCTTCAAGCTGAACTTCCGTATCGTTTCCAGAAAATTTTTCAAATAGTGTTTCAAACTGAACACGTAGTCGCGGACTACTCATAAAGAGGAAAATCTTGTTTAGAGGTCAATAAGACAAGTTTCCTCATTTTTATGAAAAAGTGCAAATTTAGATGGGTGATTTATTGAATATCCAAACCAATTTCATGTGAAAGCTCAGTTAATTGCGAGTCGTTATCCAGCTTTATAGACCATTTACATTCCGCTCCGTGACACAAAACGACATTAGCCCCTCTGCCGAGAAGTTGAATCGCGTCGGTCTGAGCCTGTAGCGTGACCATTGAAGCACCATTTAATTTAATGACGACTTCGCGCTGGGTCGCGATGATTTTACCCAGTGAAAATTCAATCACCATCTTGGCTTATACTCACTTCGATTTTTGCTGTTTCACAGCGATAGTTAAACGACTGGTACAAACTAAACGATCACGCTCGTCGGTAATATTGATCTGCCAAACCTGAGTTGACACACCCAAATGCAATGGCTTAGCCGTACCTATAACATAGCCACTGCGCATCGCTCTGACATGGTTAGCATTGATATCCAAACCAACGCAGTAGCTCCCTTCGCTCACACAGAAGTTTGCAGCGACAGACCCGAGCGTTTCCGCAAGTACAACAGAAGCGCCTCCATGCAACAGCCCTAATGGTTGATGGGTAATACTGCACACGGGCATGGTGGCGCTAATGGAGTCTTCTGTGAATTCGGTATATTCAATTTGTAAATGCTCCATCATGGTATTTTTTGACGTTGCATTAAGTATCTCTACACTGATTGGCTTTTTCCAAATGCTCATTTTGTGCTCTTATTTTTAAAGTGTTGGTAATTATGGATTAGGGATGAGGTAGCATAGTCGGTATCGAGCCTAAACTTCAAGATATTCTCCAAGTGCCAGATGCACTTTTATCAGCGATAATTACGTATATACTGTTGAACGAAATAGAAATAAATGTGTGGAACCAAATATGAAGGTATGGATTAAAGCTTCTGCTCTGTTGGCCGTTGCAGGTTTAACCGCTTGTAGTGCCTCTCCTACTGGTCGTAATCAGCTTTTGATGTTTTCTGATCAAGAGATGTCTTCTCTCGGAGCGAAATCTTTCGACCAAATGAAGAAAGACATTCCAATTAGCAAAGACAAAAAGGTCAATGCTTACGTGCAGTGTGTGGCTAAACACGTGACAGATGTCATTCCGCCACAAACGGGATTCCAGAATTGGGAAGTCGTCGTGTTTGACAGTGAACAAGTCAACGCCTTTGCCCTGCCTGGCGGAAAGATTGGTGTCTATACCGGGCTTCTTGGTGTCGCGAAAAACCAGGCTCAGTTGGCAACTGTCATTGGTCACGAAGTCGCACACGTTCTGGCAGACCACAGTAATGAACGTTTATCCCAAAGCCAACTAGCTAACGCAGGTCTATCGCTGGCAAATATTGCCATTGGTGCTTCAGAATATAAGCAATATCAAGAAATGACGATGGCAGCATTAGGTGCTGGTGTCCAATACGGTGTGATTTTACCATACGGAAGAACTCAGGAATCTGAGGCGGATGTTGTTGGCCTCGATTACATGGCAAAAGCCGGTTTCGATCCAAATCAAAGCATTGCGTTGTGGAAAAACATGAGTGCAGCATCGGGTGGCGCTCAACCGCCAGAGTTTTTCTCCACTCACCCTTCGCACAGTACGCGTATTAAAGAACTACAAGAGACAATAACAAAGTTGCCTAATTACAACGTTAAAGCGCCGAAGTGTGGCTAACCGCGATTAAGAAAGTAAGTTGTTGCGAACACTAAAAAAGCTCCATTGTGGAGCTTTTTTAACATTCGGCGTTAGAGGTTAAGTTCCTAAAATCTGCATCGGTAAACTGAGTAAACTATCTCCGAGGCTCGCGAAATACCAAATAATAGCTACGAAACCACCAACAGATGCGATATACCAGGCAAAAGAGAATAATTGACCGTAACGGGTTAGTGGCAATAAGTGGCTATGGTGACGTGTCCGCCATTCCATCACCACTTCTAACATCCCCATAATTAATAGAAATCCAAGCAAAGCTAATCCAAATGAATAGCTGAGTACAACACCAAATATCGCTGTCACTATACTGCCCGCTAACCCAACCCAGGTGTTCATTGAGAAGGTTATGCTTTTGAGAACATGCCCGCCGTCTAAAGGCAAGATTGGCAATAAATTGAATAGGTTTAATAGCGCGTTAAATACCGCGAGACCAGCGAAGATCATTTCGCCAGTCACCCAATACAGGATGGTAAAAATAATACTCAATACCAAACCCAAAAACGGCCCCATAATGGAGATAACCATATCCTGCCAGCGGGTGTTAATTTTGTCATCACTTAGTGCGAGCCCACCCAGAAATGGAATCAGGTAAATGCCTTTGGTTTTCATACCAAAGTATTTCATCGCTTTAATGTGTCCCCACTCGTGAAACATCAAACAAGCAATCAGCGCGAGAGCAAACTCGATTGAGAACAACCAAGAGTATGCGGCCAGACTAGCGGAAGCTAATGCAACTTTAATCACTTTTGCGCTTTTCAGTGCTTTCATACCCAGAGATACGATACCAATTAGGCTAAAGCGCTTTTCACTTGGGGGTGTAACTTGTGGCGTCTGACGCTCGATGTCTTTTTCATTACGAGAGCCACTCGTCACTAGCGTGTCATTCATCGTGACCTGATAAGACAAACTGAATGGCTGCCACTGCACCGTACAACCGAGCTCACACTGCAAAACCTCATCACCTGCAACGAGTTTAAATAGATGTTTACTTTCCTCAGATTCACTTTCATTGGCATCAATTTGAGAGACTAATGTGTTGTCCCAATACAACTGCTGCCATCCCGCCATTGATCCTTCCAACCTGAGTGGTCGACCTAAAAATTCAATATGTAGTAATTCCAACGTGTTCTAGCCTAGTGACCTGAAAATACTAAGTTTAACAGAGGTTACATGGCTTGGGTAAAAACCGAATGTTAGCTATTTGAACGCAATTTACCCATTAGCGTTACGAAATATTTCTGGTCTAACCATTCACTAAGAAAATACATAGTTAATACATGATATTACCTCTCATCATTTGACCTATATATCAAATTTCAAAAACAAATCCACCTCAATCTTTGACAATTAATTAAACATGCGTTTAACATTGCATTTACATTATAAATAACTTTAATAACAAAAAAGCAATCTAATCACCACACAACAATTAAAAGGACTACGGTCTAGCTAAAGACACCCTAGGAGGGTCAAGGATGAACAAAAAGCGCTGCTCTCTGCTGACAATATCAATATTGTTTGCGTGTAATGCCCAGTCAGCGGGCTTTCAAGTTGTTGAACACTCAGCATCTGGTCTTGGTCGAGCATTTTCAGGCGAAGCCGCTGTCGCAGACAATGCCAGTGTCCTGGCACGAAATCCGGCGGCCATGACGCTTTTTAAACAAGCTCAATTTTCAGGCGCGATCAGCGTCATTGACCCTGAAGTGGATATTTATGACACTTTTAATGACGAACACTCAAAAGATATCGCACCTGTAGCCCTGGTACCGGCTGGTTACTATGTGAGCCCAATCAACGACAAGTTCGCTTGGGGCATCGGCATGTTTACAACCTATGGTGTTGCGACGGACTACCCAGAAGACATCTCTGCTGGCGATCTGGCGGGTTATACATCATTGATATCGGTTAATATAAACCCGAACCTTGCATATCGTATTAATGATGCATTTAGTATCGCTGGCGGTGTTAGCCTTGTTTATGCAGAAGCGGAGTTAACACGCCATAAAGGGGCTTTAGCTCCGTTGTTTGGACCGGGAAGCCAAACCTCAGACAAACTGATCGGCATGGAAGGTGAGACATTTTCTTGGGGTTGGAACCTAGGTGCTCTCTATGAAATTAATGAGAATCACCGCTTTGGTTTCGGTTACCGTTCTAAAGTCGAACTAGATTTTGATGATGGTGAATTCAGTAGCTACGACTCTGGCATCGCAACTGCCGCGAAAGTTGACGGACGTATAAAGATCAAGCTGCCTTCCATTTTTGAGCTATCAGGTTTCCATCAAGTCAATGACCAATGGGCGTTTCACTACAGTTGGATGTTAACCAACTGGAGCAAATTTACTGAACTACGTGCGACCAGTGATCAATGTAATGGCGGCGTGTGTTTCAATAAACAGGAAAAATATGATGACAATAACCGCTATTCGATAGGTGCAACTTACACGCTCAATCCTAACTGGACATTCCGAGCGGGTGTTGCTTACGACGAACAAGCAGGTAAGCCAACATTGAGTATTCCAGATACAGACCGCTACTGGTACAGCGCTGGTTTAACTTATGCGTGGAGCGACAACCTGACTTTCGATGCCGGTTTTGCTCTAGTTCAATTTGACGACAACTCTTTCACCGAAACTAATGCGTCAGGTCAAGAACTCACGTTTGACGCGGATGGCGCTGCATATATCAGTTCAGTACAAATGAATTACACCTTCAATTAGTAGGTTCAACGGAGTAAACCAATGAAACATACTTTTAAATTATCTTTACTTTGTTCTGCGATCCTACTGGCTGGCTGTGGTGACGAATCCGGTAGTCAAGGCACATCGGCACAAGTAGGTTTTGAATCAGCCGTTCAGGCATTACTTGAACGTCAAACGTCGATACAATTTACCCTACAAGGCGCTAATGCTGCAGTTCCAACTCCATCTTATCTACTGATGGATTCGACCGATGGTACTTTAGGGATACCGACAGAAGGCGATAACGCACTTACCAACCCGAAAGCCTCCATGAACACGATGGATGGATGGTCAACTTCAATGCCCATCGTATTAAACTTCGACGGCGATGGTTTTTCATCAGGTATGGTGACGTCGGGTGTACAAGTCATCAAAATCAATACGCGCCTGACAGATTGGGACGGTACCAGCAATCCGATCGAAGAAGTTCTTACGCTCGGCACGGATTACGTTGTACAAACCAATGGCAATTCGCTTTACATTCAGTTTATGGATTCGCTGGACGAATCAAGTGAATATATTTTTGCAGTAACGCAAGACATCACCGATGTTAATGGTGAACCAATCGGCACCTCTTCGAGCTACGCTACCGCGAAAAGTAAGGAGGTCGTGTACGAAACTGGCGATCTTGCTTCTGTCCAAGCGGTGACAACGGCAGTTGAAGGTATTTTGGGCTTAGCAAACGTTAACTCTGATGATATCGTCTACTCATCTTGGTTTAGCACTCAATCTGTCGGCGAAACACTTGCCGCAGTTAAAGGTATGACGGCAACGGGATTCTCTACCGGTGCAAACACGCTCAATGACGTTTACAAAGCGGATTCAAATGACAACTCAGTTGATCTCAATGCCGCTTATACCATGACGTTTGGTACGACTGAAGATTTTGTAACTGCTCTGGATAGTGATCAGGATTTCAATCAATACGTTAGTGACCTAGACGCAGCTAAGACAGCGATAAAAGGCCTCTACAACGCTTCAGGTGCTAGCGTGAATGTCACTCAAGGCTCAGTAAAGCTCCCTTACTACCTTGAAAAAGGCGCAGATTGGAACATGCAACCAATGGTTTCTGCAATGCCAAGCCTTGCGAAACTTAGCGCAGCTCTCGCCGATCCAAACGAACAAGCGAACATGGTTCAGCAGCTCTCTACCGGTGTTTTTGCAGAGAACCCTGTGGATGTGACGAAGTTGGCAAGTGATCCTACGGAACAGCTTAAGCTGGTTGGTTCTACGCTGTATCTAAGCGACGGTAGCCAATTAGACAGTGAACGTATTATTACGCGATACTCTCCTGTACCTGTAGTCAAGTCTCTTGAAGATGTTGAGTTTCTTCTCTTCACGCCGCAATCAGGTGTCGCAACAGACATTGTGGTTTATCAACATGGAATCACGTCATCAAAAGAAACGGCCTATGCATTTGCCTACAACATGGTGAAAGCTGGGTTAGCCGTGATTGCGATAGACTTGCCTATTCATGGCACACGTAGTCTTGATGAACAACGTTCTGCAAATGCAAACGCGCTTGCTTACCTGAACCTGTCGAACTTAGCGGTGGCGCGTGACAACTTACGTCAAAGTGTGCTGGATGTTTTAGGTCTTCGTGCTAGCTTGGTGGTATCCGCACAAGGTGGCCTTTTAGCAAGTGGTCCTCTTCAGGGCTTCAACCCAATGTCAGGCTCGCAGGTTAAAATGCTCGGTCACTCTCTTGGTGGCATCGTAGGTACATCTGCGGTTGCAGCAGCCAATAATTCTCTAGGTAGCCCAACGGCAGATGCGCTCTATTCATTTAGTGCGGCTTCTATCCAGAACTCAGGTGGCCAAATTGGTAACTTGTTACTTGGTTCTGAGAGATTCGGCCCTCAGATAAAACATAGCGTGGCCTACTCTGCTTCAGCAGATTACATGTCATATGCTGACGCACAATGTGCTGATTTAGATACTAAAACCTGTTATGAAAACTTTGAAGGGATGGCCACTGCAGATCAGCTAGCCGAGCTAAGTTCTGGCTTCTCTCAGTTCATCTACGCTGCCCAGACAACGCTTGATACCGTTGACCCATTCACTAACGCTAGTGATTTGATGTCTTCAGGTACGCTATCAACGCCATTCTTTATGACAGAAACGGATGGCGATTCAGTCGTGCCAAATAGCGTTGCTAACGCGCGATTCGCAGGCACAGAACCACTGGCTGAGAAACTTGGCTTAAAGGAAGTTAATAGTTTGGACACTTCAGTGTCAGCAACTGCAAGCTTCGTTCAGTTCAACTCAACAGCGACACACAGTACGTTTGCTTCACCAAGTGGCACCTTGGCTGATCTCGACCACCACGTCGAAATGCAAACAGAGAACACCGATTTCCTGATGGATAATGTGTTAACTGGTGTCTCTAACACGTCAGTTCTGAAATAAACATCAGATGTAAAATCTAAGACTAAAATCCTACGTCTTGTTGTCATGCCCTCAATAGTTGAGATTCAATTATTGGGGGCATTTGCATGCCTGGGCTGCTTAAATACTCATAGCTGTCTATAGTTACGATGAACTTTCATATTTCGACATCAATTTTATTACCAAATGTTTTACATATTTACATTAATCAGGTTGCAATATTGTAAAAACCAAACCTAAATTTCCTAACACCCTTTTATTTATCAGGATAAAGTGGATAATACCGCCACAAAATAACATTACTAAGGTGAGTCCTTATGTCTATCGAATCTACTTTGCTTGCACGCTGCGAGTCAAAATGTGAACTATGTTCATCTGAATCTCCATTAACTGCTTACGCTGTTCCACCACACGGTAACGTAACAGTTGATACCGCTATTATGGTTTGTGACAAATGTCTAAGCGAGATCGAAGAACCTAAAGACATTAACCACTGGCGTTGCCTAAATGACAGCATGTGGAGCCAAGTGCCAGCAGTACAAGTAACGGCATGGCGTCAACTGACTCGCCTAAACACTGAAAGCTGGGCTCAAGATGCTCTTGACATGATGTACATGGAAGAAGAGCAAATGAACTGGGCAATGAAGGGGATGTCTGACGATGACAAAACTCTTGACTGTAACGGCACCGAACTTAAAAAAGGTGACGATGTAACGGTAATTAAAGATCTACCAGTTAAAGGCACAAACCAAGTGATTAAACAAGGTACGGTTATCCGTGGTATCAGTCTTGGTGACGATCCAAAATTGGTTTCAGGTAAGGCAAACGGTGGTCAGTCTATGTATGTGATCGCAGAGTACTGCCGTAAGAAGTAATAGACGTTACTTTTATCGTAAAAACAGGGTTCCAGTCGGAACCCTGTTTTTGTTTCAGGCGACGTCCTCTACGGATAGTGATATCACATCGTAGTGACCATCAAATAATTACAAAAAAGCCAGCTATTAAGTAAGCTGGCTCTGTTCATTTACTGTCTTCAGATTAACGATACATACCGATATCTTTCTGAATATGAGCTGACAAATCTTCTGCGTAGTAACCGCGTGGTACTGAGTTATCTACAAAAAGAATGTCGAGTAAGTGAGTTAGCAATCCTTTGAAATTTACCGTATAGGTTTTCTTATCCATAGAGGTTGGTAAAGCTACAGTTGTCATTTGCATTGCTTGTGCCATGATTGCCTCTCTTTAAAGCAGTAATCTGTGTTGTTGGGTGTATAATAGTCATATCGTTTCAGTTTAAAAAGTGACAAAAACTACCCTTTCGAATTACTTTTTCTAATGGAACAAACCTATAACAAACACTGGATATACTAATACTCGCCAGACGAATATTTATTCAAAATAGCCCAACACTGCTTGAATAACTTTAAGTTACCTCATATTTAAATCCGATTTAGCAACATTTCATTAACCTATATAATATTCAATATCAAATTAACACACTAAACACGTCAATATTTTTGATTAGTAATATTAACCCTAGAGGCTGTGCTTTCTTTGTTCTTATGAACCGAAGCGACAACGGCAGAGGTCATCACCAGAATTAGGAATGTGAGAGACCAAATCGTCGGTATTTCATAGTCCGTACCAACCAAAAGCATTTTCACACCAATGAACATCATGATCACTGACAAAGCAGGCTTTAAGTAAACAAACTTATCCAGCATGGCTTGTAATACAAAGTACAATGAGCGAAGCCCAAGTAAAGCAAATACGTTTGCGGCAAGCACCAAAAAAGGTTCTCGTGTGACTGCAAAAATCGCGGGAATGGAGTCTAGTGCAAACATCACATCCATTACAGCAATCACACCTACGACGATCAACATCGGAGTCGCCACCCACTTACCTGCCTGTTTCAATATCATGTGATTACTGTAGTAATCATCGGTTATTGGAATTAGCTTGCGGATGAACTTCTCCGGATATGGATTAATCTCCTCGTTTTCATCATTTCCCTTTGCGAGTTGTATGCCGGTCCAGATCAGAAATGCCGCGAATAAGTACAATACCCAGTGATATTGAGCCAATAGCTGCACCCCGACAGCAATCATAACGGCACGAAGTAACAGAGCACCGATGACACCCCAAAGCAGCGCTCTTGGTCGTAGGTGTTCAGGAACTTTGTACTGAGCAAAAATGATCGCGAATACAAATAGATTATCAACACTGAGTGATTTTTCGAGCAGATAACCGGTGAGGAACGAAACTGCCGCTTTAGTATTCGAATAGTCGCTGTGGGCCGCATAAAAATCCCAAAACAGATAGATTGAACCTGCAAACACAAAAGCCAACAAAAACCAAAAGATGCTCCAAACAATGGCTTTTTTCATCGTAACAACGCCGCCACGCGTTTGGTAAATATCCAGAGCGACTAAAACGAGTGTAAATAGCCCGAAAACGGCATACATGTTGAGAGACTCTTGAAACAGAACCGATTGACTAACTTGAGTGGTATTTTCAATAAAAGACATGCTTCCTCCTACGCGGAAGAACCACTGGTTTGGTGACCTTCCGCATACAAACTAAACCAACAGTCACATTGATAATGTGTCTGTTAGTTGCTGAATGCGTTGGTCTCGTTGAAGTGCCAAATTTATTGAATCTATGACACCTTTACTTACCGGATAAGCATACGCTTAACGAGATGACGATAAGTAAACTTGCGCTAACTACTCCCCAAACGAGGCAATCATACGCCTGTCATTTTTATTTTCCAACAAAGAATTGCTATCGATAAAGCAGAGATACTTTATAATATTCAGTGCATTAGCTAGATGAATCTTTTCCAACTAAAAAAGGAGCACAACCGCGCCCCTTTGTTAATATTTTACTCAGGTCAATACCCCACCACAGGCATAACATGTGCTAGTAATGACCAAGCGGCAACCCATGCAACAACTACCGCAACATCACTCCAGTCTTTATTCCACATCCGTTTTACCTTCACCACATTTATCGTGAGATGATAAGCAAGATGGGCACCAAAAATGGCTAACTGCGCTGCTGAGTATAGAATTTGTGACTTTGGTTCAAACAGTTAGGATCATCAGTAAGCAGTTCAATGAAACAATCCGCCATAGACAGATTGCTGACACTGCCCTCTCCTTCCATATCCAATAGGGCTTCGTAACCTTCTTTGCCTTTCATTGTATATGCCGATGATGCACCACGATACCAAACCTCATCTTGTACCTTAACCCAACGACTCTCGCTGAAAATTTCTAATACGGTGATACGTTTTCCTTTAGGGAGGTGGGCTTTGTACTCAAAGTTCAGGTTGTATGTGTACGGGTAACTACCAGAGCCAGTGCCTTCGACACCATTGTTCAACGCATTGTTAATTGCGCCTTCTAAAGCTCGGCGAATCACACTTCCTTGCACGTTATAAAAACCAATAGGGACGGCAAATGGCAATAAACGTCCGGCAACGTCGGCAATCGTAAGTTTTCCCGGATTAAGTGACGTTCTGACGCCACCAGCATTATGAATCGCGAACTGAATCTCATGTCCACGTTGATTTAAGCTATGCAGGAATGAATGTGCAACCGCAGAAGCAAGCTCACTGCCTCCAAATTCATCTGGGATACGTACATGGCGCTTTTTATTTTCGATATTCGCGATAACCTGAGATTGAAGTGCGCGCACGCGTGGGATGTACTTGTCCGTTAAAATAGCCTGTGTCTCAGGGTGTTTTTTACACACGACGACATTTGACTGGCCATGAATAAAGTCACACGCTGTTTCAAATACGCCCTGGTCCAGTTGTTGGTTGAGTGAGGAGTCCCAAAATATACGACGGCCAAGCAACAGCTCATTTTGACCACTTAGCATCGTCGCTATTCCCTCTTCATCGAACTCAAGCACACAATGGCCAATCGTCAATGCGTGGTAACCGGCCTGCACCACATAAGTACCGTTCACGTTTACGCCGTATGGGTCGTCTTTACCTAAGCCTATCGATGAAAAGTCACCTTGCAATCGATGACTGTGACCACCGACGATGATACCAATCCCGGCGACTTTTTCTGCCAGTTCTAAGTCACCTTCATAACCCAGATGGCTAAGCAAAATAATATTTTTTATCCCAGCAGCGTGGATTTGGTCGACGGTCGCTTTGGCAGTATCAATTGCGGCCACGAATGGCGTATCGGCGTCGGGGTTCGCTATATCACTCATTTTATCGATCGACAGACCAAAAATCGCCACTGGCACGCCATCAAACTCTTTCACCATATATTGTGCGCTTTGAGTTTGATGCTGGTAGCTCAGTACATCGCCACAATCACTCACACGATGAGATTTAGAGACTGACTCGTTAGACAGATCCCAGTTACCAGCAAGCAACGGGAAATTGGTACGCTGACAGAACTGCGCTACGGGCTCATTTCCCATGTCTAATTCATGGTTGCCTAATGCCATCGCGTCGATTTGTAGCGCGTTTAGTAGGTCAGCATTGGCTTTGCCTTTAAACAGAGAAAAGTACAACGTGCCCTGGAAGCAATCTCCGGCATGTAAAAACAACATTCCGTGCCCTTGACGTTTAGCATCGTCGCGTAGTTGTTCAACTCGTGTTGCAATGCGCGAAAAGCCACCGGCACTAACATAAGGCTCTAAAGTAACTTCTTTGTTGATTTTTAGTTTTAGCTGTAATGACGTTGGCTCAAAGTAGGAATGAGTGTCATTGATGTGTGCCAGTTTGATTCTTACTGGCTTATGATTTTTATTCATTTTCATCTTCTCTCTTTTCATTCCTTATAATAATAAGGAGTGGATCATGACAGAATCATGAATTTTATGAAACAGCGAATTTCCATTTCAGTTTTACGAGACCCTACTTAGGTTAACTCACATTTCATAAACGTATCGATCCACTTCCTATGCAGGCTCTCGTAAATTTGTGAACTGAGCTTATAGCAACATTTAAGAATTACTATATGCTTAGAGACAGCAAGATAATTCTCTATAATTCAAATAATTGCGAGGAGGATTGAGATGAGACTAGAACGCATCGAAATCTCCGGGTTTAGAGGCATCAAACGCCTTTCACTCTCTTTTGATGAACTCACCACTCTCATTGGTGAGAATACATGGGGTAAGTCTTCATTACTCGATGCCTTGTCTATTGCATTACCACCAGACGGCAAGCTTTACGAGTTTGAACTGAAAGATTTTCATGTTGACTACGCTATCGCTCATCCACAAACTCAACATATTGAGATCATTCTTTGCTTTCGAGCACAAGACAAACAAGAGATAAAAGCGGGTCGTTACCGCCGTCTAAAACCTGTTTGGTGTACCAAAGAAAGCGGTGGACACGTCATCTACTATCGTATCAGTGGCGCTCGAGATGAACATAACATTACGACTAGTTACGGATTCCTAGACCGCGAGGGTAAAACTAAACAGATACATCATTCTGAAAAGATCGCAGTCGAGTTGATGACACTGCATCCTGTTATTCGCTTAAGGGACTCTCGTCGCTTCCCTCATTCATCTCATGTTAATGGAGATGGTAAGAACGCCCGAATTGAAAAGCGTATTGACAATACATGTCGACGACTATTAGCCATGCCAGGTCAAGTCAACAAGGGCGAAATTCGCAGTAGCCTTGCCTCTATGCAGACTCTGGTTGACCACTATTTTGCATTCCGCACTACCAGCAGAGGGAATCCAAGGAAACCAAGAGATGGTCTGTTTTATAACAGCCACCCTTCTGATAAAGGTCTGAGCCAATACTTGAGGGAAACTAAGGACAAGCAAAGTCGCTTACTTCTAATGGGCTTGCTCAACACTTACTTGCAAGCAAAAGGCCCAACAGAGCTAAGACGTTGTGCACGACCAATCTTAATCATTGAAGACCCTGAAGGTCGCTTACATCCTACCCATTTAGCGAGAGCCTGGTCCTTACTTCAGCTATTGCCGATGCAAAAAATCCTTACGACCAACAGCGGGAGTTTGCTTGGCTCTGTTCCTCTCTATTCAATACGTCGCTTGTACCGCTTATCAGATCGCACTATTGCGAAAAGCCTTAACTCGTCTAAGTTTGGTCGAGATGAATTAAGGCGAATTGGATTTCACATTCGCTTTCACCGTGCAGGTGCGCTCTTTGCTCGTTGCTGGCTTTTGGTTGAAGGTGAAACCGAAGTTTGGCTTTTTAATGAACTGGCACGTCAATGTGGTTATGATTTAGCGGCCGAGGGCGTTCAAATAGTCGAGTTTGCCCAATCCGGCTTGCGTTCAATTATCAAAGTTGCCAAAGAATTTGGTATTGACTGGCACGTAGTAACAGACGGTGATGCGGCGGGTAAAAAGTACGCTCATACGGTTCGATCACAACTAGAACATGATCAAGAGCGCCACCGCTTAACAGAGTTACCTGATCGAGATATCGAACATTTCCTTTACAACCATGGATTTGAAATTTTCTTTAAGGACATGATAAAGATTCCTCATGATCATCAAATCCCTGCCAAAAAAGTGGTAAACCGAGTGCTAAAAAAACATGCTAAGCCAGATTTAGCGCTAGCGATTGTTTCGCATTGTGAAGAGAATGGCATGGAATGTATACCAGTACTCTTGCGTTGGACGCTAAAACGCATCGTCACTATGGCAAGTGGTAATACCTAGAACGAATAATTAGTAAAAAAAAGCACACTGTCAAAGTGTGCTTGTATCAAATATCAATAAGTTTGATGAATAAAATTGAGAAAAAGAATACTCAATTCTCAGTGGATACCAATTAGATCGGGGGTCACTACTGCACTTGCTCAGCGAGCGAAGAGGTAGGAGTAGCATTTGATTTCGAGTGTAACCAAAGACCAGTCGCCTTCATTAGGTAACCAAATACACCACCTAACACAAGCGATGGTACGACAAGTTGCCAGTTCCCATCGGCTGCAAAGGTTGCACAGGAGCCAATAAATGTACCAGGAATGTAAGATAACCAGGCTTGCTTGGCTTGAATACACATAAAGAAAGCTACGATAGCCGTTATTACGTAGCCCAAAATTTCTAACCCTGCGTAAGTAGAACCATGAATAATAACCATAGCCCAAAACACACCAGTTAAATTAGTAATAAGACTGGTTGCCAATCCTTTCAGGCCACTTGTCGGGGAGGCAAAGTAACTAGTACAACCTAAAAATCCCGCCCAGGATAGAAGGCCTAAAGAGATAGCTATCCATCCCCAAACGCCGGACAAAATCCCAGTAGTAATAGAAATCGCTAATAGTGTCGTCATGGTATTCGTACCTGCTTAGCTAGTATCAGACCCTTCTGGTTTGATAACTGGCTTTAAACATTGAAATCAAGAACCGATACTAGAAGTATTCCTCGACCTTATCGGTGACATTGATCACAAATAACTTGTTTATGTTTCATTTATTACACTATAAATTTGACGTAAACGATAAATCAACAGATTTAGTAAATAATTAAACCCCCACCACATACAAACCTAGTCGCTTATAAAACAGTTGGTTTCCCTTTCATCATACGTAGACCTTCACGCTTAATGCAGTCTACTAGTGGGTTTTCTGCCATGTCAGCTCGCCAAATAAAAGAAAGCGTACGCTCCATTTTTAGCTCTGGAACATCTAAAGCAACCAGCAGACCGGCTTGGATATAACGCTCCACATCCAAATAGGGCAAGCAAGTTAAATACTGCCCATTGGCAACAAGACTACGGAGTACAGGTACGTGTTCGTATTCACGCCAAACATCAAGATCCTCTATCAGTTTATTGATCGAGCTATCAAAGGTTTTGCGTGTCCCAGAGCCATCTTCTCGCAATACCCACTTTGCTTGTTCTAACTGGGCTAAACTTACGGTTTGACGCTTTGCAAAAGGATGATGTGAAGCCGCGACAACCGTCAGATGGTCGCGACACCAGACTTCCTGATGCAAACGGTTGTCATCGCAACGGCCTTCAATGATGCCCAAGTCGTACTTGTAATCCAATACGCCTTCAAGGACGCTTCTGGTACTTTTCACCTTTAAAGAGATACGCATCTCAGGGAAGTCATTATCAATAATACTGATAAGATCAGGAACTAAGTGCTCTGCTGGCGTTTGACTCGCACAAAGGCGAACTTCTCCGCTTAATAAGTGTTGCTCGTAAAAGCCCATTTCAATCTGTAAAGCATCTTGTAACAAACGCTTTGCTTTCGGCCTCAGCCACATCCCCCAATGCGTTAATGCCATTTGTTTGCCCTGCCTTTCAAATAATGGTCGGCCAAGCATTTTTTCTAATTGTGAGAGCGACATACTTGTCGCCGATTGTGTTAAAGCCAGCTTGTCTGCAGCCTGGCTTACACTTCCAGAATCGGCAACTGCATTAAAAACGGCTAATTGCTTTAATGAATAGCGCAATGTGTCCTCCTTTACGAGCGAGTATTCTCATACCCTCACTTGATTAAAAACATAAGCAACGGCGTTCATTTTACTCATCTTTGATCAGTTATCAATGTAATTGATGTGAACCTTAAACAATATCAATTTTCCCTGTCGCTATTTTCCTATTAGCCTGATTGTGCGGTTCAGGAATATCGCAGTTCTAAATACAACAACAATAGTTTGAGTTTATAAATCAAGGAGTTTCTATGGCATCAAGAACTAAGGAGTCTATATGGCGGTGATCAACTCTGACAATCACCAGTACTTTTCTCCGAAAGAAATGATGGCTGAGGCAGAGAAGTTTGCACTGAGCAAAGCACAAAAAACGAGCTCAATGACGCTCAGTCTTGCCACTATGGCTGGCGCATTTATCGGTTTAGCGTTCTTGTTCTATATCACGGTGACAACGGGCAGTGCAGGCGCAGGTTGGGGATTAAGTCGTCTTGCAGGCGGACTGGCTTTCAGTATGGGTTTGATTCTTATCGTTATCTGTGGCGGTGAACTGTTTACTAGCTCTGTGCTTTCAAGCATATCTTGGGCGAATAAGCAGATCTCTTTTGCAAAAATGCTATCTATTTGGGGCAAGGTCTATGTTGGTAACTTTATAGGAGCAATGCTGTTACTCGCACTGGTCACGGCTGCAGGTTTATACCAGATGGATGGCGGCCAGTGGGGGTTAAATGCGCTCAACATTGCGCAGCACAAACTTCATCACACGTTAATTCAGGCATTTGCTCTCGGTATTCTGTGTAACCTTTTGGTCTGTCTCGCAATCTGGCTGACTTTTAGCTCTGCGAATGCAATGACAAAAGCGGTAATGACCATTTTACCTGTCGCGATGTTCGTCAGTAGTGGCTTTGAGCACTGTGTCGCCAATATGTTCATGGTCCCGCTAGGTATCGTTATCGCGAATTTTGCTCCAGAGTCATTTTGGGTCTCTCTCGGCGTCCCGGCATCTCAATACGCTGATCTAAATGTATTTCACTTTGTCACAGCAAACTTAATCCCAGTCACTCTTGGAAATATTGTCGGCGGCGCAGTATTAGTTGGCTTATCAAACTGGTGTATTTTCCGTCGACCAGAACTAAAAGCCGCCAACATTGAAACCATCACTAAAACTACACAACTCATGTCAGTTAAGGAATCCAACATGAAAAACAGCTCTTTTGTTAAGGACGTAATGAACCCAGCCCCAGTGACTATCAGCGCAGAAACTCCTGTTGTCACCGCACTTGATACCTTACTGGATAATCATTTAACAAGCGCCCCTGTCGTTGATCTACATAACCGCTTAGTAGGCTTCTTTTCAGCGCACGATATCATGGTTGATCTTTGGTGTGAGGATTATATTCCCGTTAAAGGTCAGAAAGTGGTTGATTTAATGAGCCGTGACATAGTTGCAATTGATGCTAATGACCGACTTGTCGATGTGGTGGAATTCATGTGTATTGATAAAGAAAAACTGTTCCCTACAAGCAATATGGGCATAGCAACGCGCTTAACGTCTCTTTCACTCGAGGAACGTGCCAAGAGTATGAACGTCAGTAAGCCTCAAGTGCTTCCAGTATTAGAGAATGGTCTTCTGGTTGGCGTAGTAACACGCGCCGAAATACTGAACGCATTGCGCCCCGTTTACGGTGAGCGTTTGAATCTAGTAGAACAAGACGAATTAGAAACCGCATAACAATAAAACACTAACTTTAGTTAGTTGGCACTAAAAAAGCGCTCTTCGTTTGAAGAGCGCTTTAATATTGTTGTACGAGTGGCAATAAATTACTTCTTAACGCCTTCGATATGAAGTTCCATATCCACATAGCTAGAAGAACCCATTACAGGGATATCAAAATCTGCTAGCTCTAGACGAGTAGTACCAACGAAACCAGCACGCTCACCACCCCATGGGTCGTTACCTGCACCAACGAATTCCGCTTCAATAGTGATAGGCTTGGTTACACCGTGAAGTGTCAAATCACCAGTTACATCAAGTTTGCCGTCACCTTTATCGGTAACTTTTGTACTGGTAAATGTTGCTTGACCAAATTTACCTGCATCGATGAAATCACCGCTACGGATGTGCTTATCACGCTCTGCATGGTTTGAATCCAGACTTGTGGTATCAACAATAACATTCACTTTAGAGTCAGCAACGTTGTTCTCATCAAAAGAAAAGTCACCAGAAAATGTATTAAAACGACCTTTGATGAAGCTGTAACCCAAATGGCTTACCTTGAAGTTAACAGAAGCGTGCGCTCCTTTCGTATCGATAACATAATCTGCAGCTTGCGCACCAAACGGAAGTGCCATAGCCATCGCTAGTCCTGTAGCAAAGAGTGCCTTTTTCATTTTGAAGCTCCTAACATTTTTCTTAATGTGTTGTCTTTATCGATAAAATGGTGTTTGAGTGCAGCAACGGCATGCAAACCAGCAATGAGTATAATCGCCCATGCTGCGTAGAAATGTATTTCGCCCGCAATATCTGACTGTTGTGGGAATAGCTCCCCGGCACCGGGTACGGTGAACCAGTCAAATACTTCGATGCCGCGGCCATCTGAGGTTGAAATAAGATATCCTGTCGCAAAAATGGTAATGAGTAATAAATACATCACACTATGCGCAAGCTTAGCCGCTACGATTTCATAGGGTTTGCCTTCAGGCTTAGGTGAAGCGCTCATGTGCTTCCAAACGATCCTCAACACAGTGACGATCGCAAGCAATATGCCGATAGAACGATGGTAATGAGGGGCTGTACGATACCACTCACTGTAGTAACTTAAGTCAACCATCCATAAACCCACTGCAAATAAGCCAACAATACATATGGCGGATAACCAGTGCATGATGCGGGTAAGAAGGTTGTAGTTTTTTACGGATGTATCCATCTCAATTCCCAAGAGTTTATCTGTGTCGATGTTGAACAAGAAACAACACATTAACCGATTTACTTTATATGAAACAGATTATTTACCAATATTTACATCTAGCCAATTACAGCACATCTACCAACCTGTTCGAATTTTTTGAATAAGTTAAATGTAAGAATTCATGAATTTTACATTTTTACTTCCTGTTCTATCTCGTACAGTTCGTCGGAAACCTCTAGCATGCGGCGCTCTAATAGGGCTTTAGCGTCTTCAACGCCTTTGTTGTAGTACACCGCGCCAAGCTTTTCAGTGATAAAGTCAATCAGGAACTCACAATCGAACTGACCAATTTCTACACTCAGTTCATCTTCCATATAATCTTGAATCGCCGTTGCTAAGGTTTCTTTCTGTGCTCTATCCAGTTTAATCATTTACTGCCCTTTGAGTTTTATCGTCCAATTCTCGAATTCACGACTATTCGTTCTATCCAAAAATCGGACTATCTAAGATATTGATGAATAGCATTCCCAATTTTGATGTTTAGATCAAGAAGTTGCCGATCCAACTTAGTCTATGCTAAAAAGGCTATGCTAACTTTCGCTCATCATTTTGATAACCGTTAAGGGATATTCTTTGCTACTCGATTTAGTCATACAAAGTGTTAATGATTTTCAGGAAGACTGCCTAAAGATCTGCGAAAAGCATTACCCCGCGGTTCACAACCAAGGGATGAGCGAACATCATTTAGGTCTCGCATTTTCGAGACGCATGGAGCATACACTTCGTCACTTTGGTCACAGTACTGTGATTAAATCACTTGAAGTGCTCAATGCTCCCGACCTTCCCCACCATTATCGCATTACCTCAGAAATCGGCACGGTATGGGTTTTGAGTTATCACATGGTCAGTGCGGGTAAGCCTTGTCGCGAAAAAATGCTTTCTTCGATTACGGAATGGCAAAGTGAATATGGTTACGCGTTGCAACCTAACGATCTACTTTTTCTTGTTTGTGATCATTGGATGAGCAGAAGTAAAACCAGCAGAGAACTTTTGCATTGGTGGATGGGAGAGCTACCAGAACCGATAAACGAATACACTGAGCAAGGCATTACTTTATACACCAGTGAATCACAGCTTACGCATTCCCTCAGTTCGCGGTTTGATATCAACCCATGCTATATAAAGTTTGGTCACCCACTGCGACGTTCAAACAAGCAACAGCTGGTTCGAAAATACTTGCAGCTTTACGCTGTACTGCAGTGGTAGACCAAATCGGAAATACTTACCTTATTAATGTAGCTAAATCGTTATCGTATTTGATGTATTCGCATCAACGACAAGCACTCTAAGTTAACGGCGGTTTTTACCACGATTTTTGTGGATGGCTAACTTGGCTTTTAGTTTGCGTTTTTCTGCCGAGCGGCTCTTACGACCACCACCGTTACGCTCAGGCTCAACCTCTTCAATTAGGCTTGGCTCGAAGCCCGCTAACCATTCTTGAGGCAAGCGCTGATCGAGTAAGTTCTCAATCGCATGCAGTAAATACTCTTCGTCTCGGCTCATTAAGGATACAGCAAGTCCAGAGTTACCTGCACGTCCTGTCCGCCCGATCCGGTGTACGTAATCTTCTGCTTTAAATGGCATGTCAAAGTTAACCACTTGCTCAAGCTCCTGAATATCCAACCCTCGGGCTGCAACGTCAGTCGCAATCAAGGCACGCACTTTACCTTGTTTGAATTCATCTAACGCTCGTTGACGTGCGCCTTGCGACTTATCGCCATTAATCGACACCGCTTTAATGCCATCAAGCTTTAATTCTTTCGCAAGTTCATCACTACCCTGTTTGGTTTTGGTAAACACCAGCACTTGTTGCCAGTTTTTCGAACCAATTAAGTAGGCGAGCAACTCACGCTTACGTTTTTTATCGACGGGATAAACCATCTGTTTAACCGTTTCTGCGGTCGTATTTGGCGGAGTAACTTCGATCTCAACCGGAGAATCCATCAGCTTATAAGCAATGGTTTTAATCCGCTTTTCAAAAGTCGCGGAAAATAGCATGGTCTGTTTATCTTCCGGCATGCGACGTAAGATTCGTTGTAGATCAGGCCAAAAGCCCATGTCCAGCATACGGTCGGCTTCATCGAGCACAAGCGTACTCGTCTTTGAAATGTTTACATTGCCGTTAAACAGATGGTCCAACAGGCGTCCTGGGGTTGCGATCAGAATATCTGCACCTTCCTCCAGTTTTTTCTTCTGCACACCAATACTGGTACCACCATAAACACAGACAATGTTTAATGCCGTTTGTGACGCGTACTGGGACAGGCTTTCGAAGACTTGTTGCGCTAATTCACGCGTAGGCACCAGAATCAGAGCTTTTGGCGTTCCGTTAAGTTTTTCTTGCTGTACGCTTTGAATAATCGGCAAGCCAAACGCAGCCGTTTTACCCGTACCCGTCTGCGCGGCAGCGAGCAGGTTTTTCCCTTCCAATACATGGGGAATCGACTTTTCTTGCACCGGTGTCGGGATCACGATATTTAACCTGCTCAGCGTTTCCACCAGGTTTTGTTCAATGCCAAGGTCAGCAAAATTAACGGACATGATAAACCTCATAATTTTTGGAGCGCAGAGTTTACCAGAGCCCTTCAGACCATACTACCTTTACACCCTATGCATTGAGTAAATTCTGATGGTACTCAAGTGCTTGTTGAAGTACATCGCTGTAAAGAGGCGGAAACTTTGCCTCCAGAATTGCGTATTCTTGATCTAAAATGGCGAATGTGGTCGTAAGATCTGCCAATCTTGGGCTTCTTTTTGACATCCGGTGCAGTGCAAATTCGATATTTTCGAAATCCTGATAAGACTGAAGCCATCCGCCACTCCACATTTTGCTATGCAAGAGTAAAAATCGCTCTGGCAGGTCATCGCCCACGTCTCTGTCGACCCGCTGATGCGTATCACTCACAAATTTATCCAACGAACACTGATGAAAGGTATGCCAATGTTTCGCTAAACAGTGGTCCCAAAACATATCCAGAGCAATGGGAGCGAAGCGCCGCGCAGCCCCCGTAAAATGAGGCTTGCACTCTTCAACGATAGGATGATGGTCAGTAATACGGTCTACAAAACGATGCAGTTTGATACCATTGGAAATATCAGCTTGATACTGTTTGCTTGGATCTCCTTTTACGAAGTCTCCAAGCAAATTGCCTAATAAGTGGCTACTGCAGTGATCTGCGATGTGTAAATGGGCAAGAAAATTCATTAGACGCCATGTATGCCGTTAGATTTGATGTAAGATGAACTTAGTATAACGGCTTAAGCACGGCGTTGAGAATAAGTGAACCCTACTCAGATTCGTTTTCTGGGCCGATGTAATCTGACAAGATGATACCGATTTCAAGCGCATCGAGTAACTCTAGATTCTCATCGTTTTGATATTGGTCGCTCATTGTGACCTCCTTTGTTTTATGCTGAAGCTTACTTGCCTCTTCGTACTGACACTCTATGTTTCCGCTTAAGTATCAGTGACTCCCTTTTTATAACCTTTATATGACACATTTATGACAGCGAAAAGTAAAGATTTTAATTCCTATGAGCAGCGTCAAAAGCAATCGATTGCACGTTGATCACCATTAAAGTTGTCCCTCACTTCAGTAGAACGCGAAGTCTGAATCTAATCGTTGCACTAGCGCATTAATGTGACCATTGTCACGCATTTATGTTTGTGCGTTATATTTGTTACATATTTTGATGATTTTAGTCTCATGTTTTCTGCTTCCCTGACGATATAAGAGTTCAAATACCTTACATCTCAAACGGAGTGTTAAATGAGAGAAGTTGAGTTTAGAACTATAGATCGGCTCTTTATTAAGATGTCTATAAATGACAAGGTCTGGGTTATCTTCCTACTGTTTCTACTGGCTCTAACTTCGGTTGCAGGAAGTCGCTACTACAACGAGATCAACCTGTTTGAACATCAATCGATCGTTTCAGCACAAGCAAAGCTGTCAGGGATTATTGATGCAAAACCAACCGATATTTACCAGGTAAATGGGATTGTCAAAGCGAATAGCCAGAAACAAAATCAATTTATCGACGGAACCGTTACCGTCTATTCAAGGAGCGACCATGGTGAAGTGGTTAAATTAACCGCTAACCTGAGCACAGAGTATCAACAAGCCAAGTCCAACGCGCTAAACTCGCTGCTTCTGAGCTTAGTTTGGATCCTACCTTTCGCTCTATTTTGCTACTGGGTTGCCACTTTCATTGGCGGTGCGCTTTGGGTGCTGTACAGCACGACTCAAAAGATTGGTGAAGGTGACCTAACGTCTCGGCTGGGGTTTCATCCAGGCCGTGATGAATTTGGTACTATTGGCTGTGCGCTCGATAAATCCATGGATACTCTGACCGAGCTGGTCAACAGTGTTAAAAATAACGCCAACACGTTGAGTGAGACATCGTCTGCTTTCGAAAAAGACATGCACTTAAGCGAAACCCAAATCGCTCACCAGTATCAAACGCTCGACTCAGTCGCGACAGCAATGGAAGAGATGACAGCTTCAGCTAAGGAAGTTTCTAGCATCTCACAACAAGCGACCACACAATCCGACCAGGATGCGCATAAAATTGAACTAAGCCGTGGGCGCGTACAAAATGTCATTGGTGAAATAGAGACCTTATCTGGCTATATTGAGCAAGCGGCAAACTCCGTTACCCATTTAAATGAGAATACTACGCAAATTAATGATGTAATAACCACCATTAATGCAATTTCTGAACAAACTAATTTACTGGCTCTAAACGCTGCTATTGAAGCCGCTCGTGCGGGTGAACAAGGGCGCGGTTTTGCGGTAGTCGCGGATGAAGTGCGTACATTAGCAAGCCGAACACAGCAAGCTACTGTTGAAATTCAGGCGATGATTGAGAAATTACAAACTGAAAGCCAAACCATCGCGTCTATCACTGATCGTACCGTAAAACAGGCACAAACCAGTAGCCAGTTAATTGATGAAATTGGTCATGATATTTCTTCCATTGCTGACTCAGCTCGTTCGCTAATGGACATGAGTATCCAAATTTCTACTTCAGCAGAAGAGCAAAGTGCTGTTGCCAACGACATTGCTTCGGAACTGACAGACATCCGTACACAATCCAGTACGATTAGAGAAGTGGCCCAGCAGTCAACTATTGGGGTTGCAAATTTAACCAAAGCGACCATTGATTTGGGAGAGGTATTACTTCGTTATCGTACTAAATAGCGCGAACTGGGCTCCTAAAACAGAGCCCAGTGAACTTATCGATCTGAATTTCACTTCAATTCTATTAACTGGAATTTTACAAACCGTCGACTTAATTGAAATATTTGAAGTGAATCGAAAGTTCAATTTGTACCTTGTGAAAGAATGTTCAACAAGCTTACGTTCCGCTATGCTTGAACTTGTCGGTTCCAATTGCTGCTGGATAAACAATATGAATAAGTACAAAGATACAAACAATAACGAAAACCTTAACTGTCCCCTATGCCAATGCGATGAATATTTAATTTCTTCAGACGGCGAAAAGTTCACTTGTTCAGCTTGCGGTTTTCACACCAAGAACTTTTCTTCAGTCCAGTGTTTACACCAAACGCCGTACTTACAATCTAAAGTTAAGCACATTCATAGTATAAGCCGTATGTTTCACTAACTGTTTCGAGCTTGTGATTGTAAAACCTATATAGAGCAGCCTAACAACTGCTCTTTTAATTCGTCCAAATGTTGGATTTTGATCACGCGTTCGTCGTCAACACGATTGATGTCTTCACCATTAAAAAGATGAACAGTTTTGATACCGGCATTTATTCCTGCCTCCACCCCTTTTGGCGTATCATCGATGTAAAGACAATCACCGGGCAAGAACCCCATATTCATTGCAGAATACATAAGAAGATCTGGTTCGGGTTTCCAGCTATTTGCATCAAACGCAGAAAACACCTTCCCTTTAAAACAATCCAACAGCCCCGTTAACTCTAGTGCATATTCTATTTTGTCTTTTGGACCATTGGATGCAACACAATATTCAATGTTGTGAGAATCAAAAAAGTTGAGCAGTCGCTTAGCACCATCCATTGGTTGCAAGTGACGCACGAAGAGCTTTTGAAGTTCTTGACGATATTCTGGCTCCAGTACATCAATCGGCACATTAACGTTCATTAACGCTTTGGCATCCAGAAGAATGTCGACGAGTTTGCCACCTTTGAAGTGGGAGACACACTCATCCATTGTGAGCTCAGCACCATGCTGGTTGAATACATGGACTAAAGCCTGACAACACAAACGTTCGCTATCGACCAGTGTTCCATCACAATCAAAAATCACGCATTTAACTTTGTTAATTGCCATTACCTTCCCCCAAACGCCTTAAAGCTATCGCTGAACTTTTTATTATGTAGAGCAATAATATTTGAGTTTAGGATTGATTGAACGATGAACACTGCATTTCGCAAAATTGAGTTCGAACAATTATCTGTTTTTAAATCAAGATCACCGATTTACAGATAACTACCATTAAAAATGTGAATTTTTCAATAAGATGTTCGTACAAGGGCAGCAATTAATCTACGCATACAGAAGAAAGGGTAAGAAGTCGCAGACGTAGCATCGCGAATAATGAAATTGATGATTGCTGCGTTATACAAGTGCTATTGACGGTATTAGCGCTCGAGGATTATCTTTTCACATAGCTTTTCTTCGCTATTTAATCTTTTAGCAAGATCAGACTCGAATTGGGTTTTCTCTATTGAATCAGAAACCGCGACGTCTGAAATAAGGGTGTTACCTCGAAATTGACTCACGATTGCCGCTCCAACCGGATTTCCGTCTTTGAACCCAACGTAGAGTTCAAAATCAGGTGTCAAAATGATTTGGGTCAGGTATTCAACGACCATCTCTTGATCGTATTGTTTATCCCATCGCTGCGACTGAAGGATTGAAAACATGATGGTCAGGCGATGAAAATCCACCAGAAATAGTTCTTCGGCTCTACAATCCACCTCTGGGTCTAGCAACACCTTTTTATCAACGACTTGGTATTGTTGCTGTTCTAGAGTTTGAAAGTAGATGTCTCGTCCTTTCAAGCTCTCAGCAGTGGGAAATTCGACTTCGACCAGATCATGCAGCCACGCGTTCTTGCGCTCTATGCTGGCTAACTGTATTTCATTCATTTACATACCTTAACAATCACAGGCTACAAAGGAGTAGCAAGTCAAAAACAAAAGCATATTTGCACCTTGTATCGACAACAACAAACCCGTGTCGAGTCGTTCTACACTCGAAACTCGAAAGAGATGTCGCATAGCTTCGTTTTGAGGCCGTACCTTAGCATGAAGCCTATAACAAACCTAGCTAAAGTCCTGAGGTAACGCCAAATTTTGTTTTACTTGCTAACGTCTGATAGATTAAATCCACAAACTTTTGTTAAGAAGGCTCAAATAATGAAAAAAAGCATACTTGCTTTAGGCTTAGTTACCCTACTTGCTGGGTGTGGTAGTGATGAGGTCGGTGATGTGTCACTAGGCATGTTCACCCTGAAAGATATCAAACTCAATACGCTTGTCGATCCCGAAGTTCCGGGAGTTACTTGTCACGTAGCCAGTATTGAAGCGGATTTTAGTCTGGCAGACCCGAGTGATAGCTCTATCTCTTGTCGCCAAACGGGTGAAATTACACCTGAAATGCTCGCTAATATTGATATGAGCAAATCTGGCGAGGTTGTTTTTAAAAAATCAAAAAGTATCTTTTTTAAATCGATGAAGATTCGCCGTATTTTTGATCCAGAAAATCAAACACTGATGTACCTTTCATACTCAACCAAAGAGACGTCTGGTAGTTTCAAACACAGTTTGTCAACGGTACCGCTGTGGGGAACAAAAGCTTACATTCAACCAAGTAAAGAAAATTAACAATAGAGTGCCGCCATCTCATGGCGGCCAATATCCTCTTTCCAACACTTCAGTAATCTCAGAGCCTCATCCGCGTCTATCTAGTTAATATGGTTCAAGTAGCAGGTAATGGTTTAAACTTCGACGTTACGCGCATACCAACTAGACTTCAGTAACATTGCTATTCGCTGCTCCCGTAACCCGCTCTCCTCTTCAGAATCCGTCAAATTAAGATATATGTCTGGCTTAAATAATTTCGAACCTGGTTTTTCAGGCTCACTCACTAGTAAATGAATACCTCGTTTAAACTGTGCTCTGGATACAAGCTCCCGATAAGCGATAGATGAGATAAGATTTGTTACTAGATTATGTGGTATGTGCGTTTCGGAGCCAATAATCATCAGCACCTCATAGAGTGTCGCCCTTGGAGATCGCTTCAATGCGTGGCAAACCAAGTTTAGACAATGTAGGTAATAGACAACCATTGACTTGTACTGTTTTAAAGGCTTTAAAACCTCAGATGAAGGGATACCTTCATTACTTAATTTGTTGACTATGATATTTGGAATACTTGTTCGCTCACCTTTGGTTAAACCATCAAGTTCTACGACAACGCCTTCATTCCTTTTGTCTAAAGACGGTTTGCTTTTTCGTTGTGGCTGAACACGCAAAGCAAGAATTCGAAAGAACCAACGCACATCAGAATTAAAAACATGTGAAGGCCAAATAATCGCTTGCAGTAAAACTGAAACAAATAAGACGGTAAGAACGCCGAAAATAACGCCTAAATAACCGACTTCAAAATAGTGTAATAGTGAGGAGGTTCCCTGTAATAACGGAAAATAAAACAACACTAACACTCCGGCTCGCATATGTTTCAAGGCAAACCAATGCCAAGAAACCTTTAACCAATTTAGGGTTAACTGAGCCATCAAGAAAAAATTCAGAACAATCGCTAATGACACTCCCAATGAGACGCCAGGCAAGCCCCACCATGACCCCACATAAGCACCTGCAGCTACAGCACAGGCGTAAATCGCCAGTCTAAATGCCCTTTGATACACCAAACCAGTTGCCTTAGTTAAGGGGTCATTCACTTTATAGCCCATACGAAAAATTATAGCGCATGACAATATCTGTAATGGTAATACTGTCTCTGACCAATCAGGTCCTAGAATAAGATGCACAATTTCCGGCCCGAGCACGACAAACAGGACCGTCATAGGAGCCATTATTGTGGAGCTGAGTGCTACCGCGTTACCATAGTAATCCTTTGCTTTTTGACGATCATTCTGCAGCCGGGAATAAATGGGAAACATGATACGCTCTAGCACTTGTCCAATCAGCATTGATGGCATACCAACTAATTGATAAGCCCTGCCGTATATACCAACAGCCGTGGAGTTCATTGTTGCAGCAACAACCAGATAGTCGATCTGAGTAGCGATGTATCCTAATACTTTAGCGACACTAAATCCGCCAGACATCCATATAATGTGACGAAATGTTCGAAGATGAAAAGCGATTATCAGCGTTTTAGGCTTTTGCCAGATCAAGAAAATGCATTTGACTCCTACCTGAGCTAAATAGGCCCAAACCAAAGCCCATACACCAAATCCTTCTAGAGCCAGAACTACGCCAACCAGTGTATAGCCGAACAAAAATGACATCATTTCTGCAAAAGCGATTGATGGGTACTTGAGTTCACGGTATAGCACCCCCTCAGCGACCAGAGATGGTGCCTGAATGACAAAAATAAATGAAAGCGCTTTAATTATGGGGACGATATCTGGTTCAGATAATACGTTCCCTATCTGGGGTGCAAAGAAAAATAGCAACATAACGGCACAAAATGCAAAACACCATGAAATCAGTGATGCGGTGCCGATATCTTGCACAGACAAATGCTCTCTCTGGATAATGACAGGTCTTATCAATGCCTCTGTGAACTGACGCCCTAAACCAATAACCACCAATGTTGCCGTGACCAGTCCAAACCCTTCTTGACTGATATGCCTAGCCAATACTGCAAGCAGTAATATTTGACCTATACCCTGAGTCACCGCTGCAACTGTAGTTATCGCGGCACCATCGAGCACACGAGACGAATGTGATTTGTCATTTACCATTTACTGCCTTCTTAATAACATCGATGACCCTGTTAACCGTATCAGCGAAAGGCTGCTCAGTATCAATGTGGTAGATGACTTCATTCCCCATTCGCTGCCAGCTTTGCGTATGCAGGCGACGAGCTTCTATATATCGATCGCCTTCTTTGTCTTCTTTGACTCTCTCTCTGTTGCGCTGTTTTGCTGTTTCAAGAGAAACACTGAGCTGCAAAACAATATCTGGGGCTGGAATTTGCTGATATATTCGATGTTCTATCAATGCTAATTGATTGTATAAAGACGCCTTAAGCCCTTTTTGCTCGACATGCAAAGTCAGCCTGGCACTGTCCATCGCTCCGGGCTGATAGGAAGGGTAACGGTCACACACAATAAACGTATGGTTATTAGCAGCTTTATGGCTGGACACGAGTAGATTACAGCGCTCCCAGGCAATACAAACATTCCAGACAGCATTGACCAATGCTGAAAAGCAAATAGTATTTCGTTGGGGTTCGTCTACATCGCTGATATCAGAATTTTGCGCCGAGGTAACGTACCCCTTTAACCTAGATGTCCTACTTTTTGGAAAGAGTCTTTTAACCAAGGGCAATAATATACGTACAGGAAATGTTAACCAGGTTGCGGGGGGTTTTCCAACATGTATGGAACGAACGTTGTACATGGAGGCTAGCCAACTTTCCAACTCTCGAGCTATCGTACTCTTACCTGTCGCTTCAGGTCCAACTAATGCTATCACCGCTGCACGACCATTCCCCTGTTCATGCTTTGCCATATATACATCCACTAATCAAAATTTCGATGATTCTATTTACATCAGAACTTTGATCCCCGTTAGTGACGAAAGGTTGGACATTGCTACAGGAATTGACGGCGACTAACCTTTGTCTGATTTCTGGAGATGCTTTAAGGCATTCAAATACTTCTAACGCATGACTAATGAAGGCTTCAACCGCTTCGGAAGAACCAGCTTTGATTCGGTCATGACCGCGAGCCAGCGTTCGCTCTTTAAGCACCCGTTTAGGTGCGGACAGGAGGATCACAGCGTCTGGAATAGGTATCTGTGAGAGAAGTTTATCTACCTGTTTTATATCAGGAGCCATCGACTCATAGACAAATAAATAGTGAACAATTTGTAAGAAACCTTCGTCAAGAACGACGATCGTCTCCTTGCTATCATAACGACGAATCAACTCATAAATACCGGTATTACGAAGCACTATCCGGGCTATTTTTATCCGCTCGCGTAAACTGATTGTAGAAGGAAGTCGTTTAAGGTAAGCAAAAGAAAAATTAAGTATAGTTATGTTTTTATGAAAATTAAGTAAACAATAGACTAAGCCGATCAGGTTAGTAGCAATACGCCTGAGCATTGCGTGTTTTAACCAGGACAGGTGTGTCACTCGAAAAACAAACGTCTGCGCAGCTATCACTTCAGGGCAATTGTCCTGATGCCTGTCCACTATTTTTCTCAGCAACGTCGACTTCCCGGAGCTGGTACACCCTACTAACTCGACGATCAAAATAATCTTCTCCCCAAAACCAAAACGTTATCACTACTTCGAGTGACCGTAATAATCACTGTAATATTTGTAGTTTGAGGTAAAAGGATCATCAAACCCGTTTGCGACAACTTTGATCGGTTGATCTTTTATCCGCATCAGTTTCTCTATACCGTTTTTAATCTGAGTAATCTGTGTCGAGCCAGTTCTCACCACATAAACCACCATGTCGGTATAAGTAGAAATAATTTCAGGGTCACTGACTAACAAAACAGGAGGGCAATCAAGAATAACCCTGTCATATTTTGATGCTAACGATTCCAGCAAATGCTTAAATTCAGAAGAGCCAATGACCACCTTAGAATCTTGAGCACGGCTGCTGCCTGCATGAATAACATGAAAGTTTTTATGCTCAACCAAACCGTCTTCTAAACATGCTTTTCCTTCAACTAACTCTAGTAATCCCGGAGTTCTAGAATCAATATTGAGCCCGTTAGCCACGACTGGGCGGCACAAGTCACATTCAACAAGCACAACTCGTTCAAATAAGCTGCAAACATAAGCCAGATTCATCGCAAGATTAGATTTACCTTCGCTGCTTAAACTCGATGTGACCATGATCGTTTTACTCGGTTTTTCACTAAGAATGATCCCGGCACGCAAAGAATGCATTGCCTCAATAAAACGTCTCTCAGGGGCATCATCATCTCTAAACTTATTGAGTAACAAAGCGGGCTGTTGTTTTGTTTGTTTTGTTTGTTTTGTTTCAAGCATAGGCACAACGCCCAACAACTGATATCCCAGTTTAAGTTCAACGTCCCCGATATTAGTCAGGCGGTTATCCATTGAGTCTCGGACAAATGAGATAAAAACGCCAAAAAATAAACTGACGGCGAAAGTCATGGAAATGGTTAACGCTTTCTGTGGCTTAAACGGTTCATAAGGTACAATGGCTGGAACAATTACCCTCGCATTCACCGAATCGGCAAAACTCATTTCCGTCGTTTCTTTTATTCTTTTCAAAAAGAGTGCATAAAGCTCACGATTCGCGTCCACTTCTCGCTTTAAAGCATCCAGTGCAGAGGCTTTTCTACCCAATTCATGATAGCGATTTTTTGTTGCTTCAATGGCTTCTTGAATAGACTTCTCATTAGCAGCAGTCGCTTCATATTTTGTCTTGATTCCTTGAATGACGCTTGTTGCCTGACTAAGTAAAGTATCCTCTATGGTTTTTACATTTTCTCGGGCGGCCACCATCGCAGGATGAAGTGACCGATAGCGAACGCTAAGTTCTCTGACTTTCTGTTTAGCGATTCCCAGCTGGCTCTTGAGTTGTTGTATCAAAGGATCATTGAGTATTTCTGGTACGGATGGAATGGAGTTAACTGTCTTAGAAGCATTCCCCCCCCAACTGGCGACCTGTGAATAAGCATTTTTTGTTAAAGACAGTTGCTGTTGAGTTTCGACCAACTTGGTTGTTAATTCATTCAACGTCAACGTAGGTAAATGTTGTAAACCATCTGAATCAACCAGCTTTTCTTTCTCACGAAAAGCTTGCAGCTCCTGCTCAGACTGCTCAAGAGTACCTTTTAAGGTTGACAGTCTATTCGTCATCCACTGCTCGGTAGACTTAGTAACAGACAATTTTGCGTCCAAAGCACTCTCTAAATACACATCAGCATGAGTGTTGACAACAGCAGCGGCCAACTTAGGAACTGTAGAACTGAACTTTATTTTTACTAACTGAGTATTGTTTACCGGAGCAATCTCGAGATTCTCAAAATACTTCTCTATCGCACGATTCATCGGATCTACAGGTGTTATCATCTCTGTTGTTGATGGAGCAATACCAAAAAAATGAGTCGCCCATTCCCTAGCATCACTCAGATAACCTGAAATACTTTCAATAATAAAACCCACACTGAATTTATCACTGCTACTACTACTAAGAACATCAACCAACCCTAATTTATTGATAACTTCTTCTGCTAAGGGACGAGACTTCAGGATCTCGGTTTGCGTCTTATAAAACTCGTCATTATTTCTGCTATCGGGTATATAGATTTGTTCAATCGAGATCATTCTTGGCGTTTCAGGTTCGAAAATGAGAGTGGCATTAGCCTTATAAACTGGTGGGATAAACGAAACGACAATTGCAACCAGCAAGGTGGTAATTACGGATATGAGCAGTATTTTCCACCAGACTCTCTTGATCACGGCAAAATAATCACGGAGAGAAACTTGATTTTCCTTGCTCCATGGTGTGTCTTGCTCAAATTGTGGTATGTTGTTAAACATGATTAAACAAGCTCCTAGCTAACATGATCAGATCGTCTACTTTTGCAATTTGACCAGTTCTACTGACAGTAACTCCTGATTAATAGTTATCTCTGACAGAGTCGATCACTCTGCCCTTTCACACAAAATCATGTATAGCTTTTTTAACTCCGGCTCTGCTGCTATTGGTTCAACGGAAAACGCCTGAAACTCACCTAATAGAAGAGCTGATCTAACCGGAAACGAAAGTAAGTTATCAAAAGTTGTGCTTCATATGATTACCTTGCCACGAGATCACTATCTAACTTTGCTTTATTAATATTAGTATAGCTAACGGACATAGACGAATGGACAGCAAGATAAGAGGCAAAAAAAGCTAAGAAAAACACAGTCTGAGGCCCCATAGAATCACTCATCATATTAGACAGCAGATAAGCAATTATCGAAATCTTGCAGATTTTAGCTCTTTGGTTTCCAGACGAATTATCAGGTATATAGATACGGTATGAAACTATTGCATAAATAAAAAATAATATAGCTATCAGACCAGCTGGTCCAAACATCCGCAAATAGTCTATCACTATATTATGGCTGTGACGTATAGGTTCAGGTAAAGTACTGGTTAACCCTTCTCCAAGATACGGGTAACTGGTGCCTATCTTCCACGAGTATTCCCATAATTCTATTCTCGAGGAAACAGTACGGTATTCGAGCACAGTATCTGGAGATAGAGTAGAGAGAACGTCGAAAAGTCGTGGATTAACAGACTGTAAGACCCCACTCTCTTTGATTAAGAATAGCGCTAAAAAAAGAAAAACAATCCCAAGTATAAATTTAGTAAGGCTCTTACGGGCAACAAAAAAACACAATACAATTAAAAACGAAACAATAATTCCAGTTTTAGATCCTGCCAATAGCAACAACATGAAACAAACACCTACCATAGCTAAAGCCAAAATCTTGTTTACTCGCCGTTGATACGTTTCAATTTTATCCACGTAAAAGATAAATGTCGTTGTTACAACAATGGATAACTGATTTGGATTCGAAAAAAGACCAGTAAAACGATCATGGCCTTCATAGTAAGAAGTTCCAAGGTTAAACCCTGCTTTCTGCATTAAAGCTGCAATAAGATTCAGTAATAACCCTATAGTAATAAAGAAGTAAAAACGCTCAAAAAATTTATTATCATTATAAAAAACAAACGAAAAATAAAGAAAAGAGGTAATGAAAATTATTAGCGAAATTAGTGCCCTGGACACTAATCCGTCATCAGAAAGCGCCACACTTACGACATGTAGAAAAAATAGCATCAGTACTGAAATGAATAACATGCGATTTTTCCGTGCTTCGTAATGGTAGAAAGACAACATAGTCTTGTCTTTCAATACTATGAACAACAATATGGTAAAACATAACAATATGTATACATAAGTAAGACTTACACTTGAATTACCAATCCTCATCAGACTGGGCATACAAGCTAAAGCTAAACCAATTGTCATCAATGATGAAAAAGTGTTAGTTAAGTAGTGTCTGCTCATTTTACATCATGTTTCCTTTAAGCTCATTATTCAACAATGCTATCCTAGTACTCTCCCTGATATAACTTTAGCCATTTCATTTTCATATCGCTTGTATTAAAATTATTTTTTGCAAGTTCGAACGAACTCTTTCTCATATTTGAAATGCGTTCAGGGCTATTTTTTAATGTTTGTATCGCATAGATATAATCTTCTACACTATTACATGCAAATCCATTATTATATTCACCATTAACGACGTCATCACGTCTAGGATATAAGCAATCCAAATTTTGGTGGCAAGTTGAGGTCACAATGGGCATAGCTAAAGACAGTGACTCGATCAAAACTCGCGAAAGCCCTTCCCACCTTGAAGGATGAAACAGCAGTGATGATTGACTTATTTTTTCAAATAACTCAGCTTGTTCAGTAAATCCTATTATTTTAACATTACCAGGTAATTCCCCATATTTTTTTATGACAGAAGAAAGGTATTCAGGGTCAGATGAACCAACCCAAGTAAATTCACTATCTTTTAACTCTCTAGCGACTTGTATAAAAATATCAAACCCTTTTTGGTAACAGATTCGCCCGACTGATATTACTTTAAACATATGATCGTCATGCGATTTTGGAATTTCTTTAACTGTTACTGCATTATTGATATTAGAAATATTTCTAGTGAATTTTTTTCCTACTTCATACTCTCCCATACCGCAAGTTACAGTATGACCAAATAGAGATAAAAACATTTCAACAAGCAAAAATATGAATCTACTGACAACATTCATATCTTGCCTAAGAAATGCATATCCTCTGGGAGAATAAAAAACAAATGGTATATTCTTTCCTATAGCAGCGAGACGTACGTATAAACCGCCAAAACTGCTGTGTCCATGAATAGCAAAAGTGTCTTTATTAATAAACTTGCGAATCAAAAGTACATTTTTCAAATGACGTAGTTTCCCTTCGGAAGACATCTCTATCCAAGTGATATCACAATCAATATCTTTAATTTCTGCTTGGGTTTCATCACGATGGCAGTAAAAAACCGTTATTTCATAATCTTCCTTCAGAAGCGCACATAACTGCTTGATCGATTTAGCCGTTCCATAAGCAAAGCTTTCTGTAACTTGAATTATTTTCCGCTTATTATTATTTTCCATGACTCAATCCTTAATGATTAGAATTTCATGATGAATAACTAGTATGCGTCGTGTGAAAATATTTTTAACGGTGTCAGAAGTAATATTTTCATATCAAGGAACAAACTCCAGTTATTAATGTATTCAATATCATACGTCGCTCTTTTCTTCATAATATCCAAAGTTCCAATAGTGCAATCATCACCACCTCTGTATCCGCATATTTGAGCAAGTCCCGTAATACCGGGTTTGATGCGATGGCGCAGCATAAAATCTGGAATATATTGACTGTAGAATTGGTTTACCTCTACCGCATGTGGTCTAGGTCCAACAAGTGACATGTTACCTTGTAACACATTAAAGAGCTGTGGTAGTTCATCAATACTTGTTTTACGAATAAATTTACCTACGTTGGTGACACGAGGGTCATTACGCTTCGCCAATTCAAACTCACTACCAACCTTTGGCGTATACATAGAACGAAACTTCCAGATTTCAATATAACTACCATCCCAACCATGCCGTTTCTGTTTGAAAAACACTGCGCCAGGTGATGTGAGTTTTATCGCCACAGCTGTTATGATGAAAACTGGTGACAGAAGAATCAACATTACAAACGCAAGCACTCTATCCATTAAGGATTTGACTAACACTGCCGTCATTTTCTTCATTGGGCTTCCAGATAAAACAAGTAATGGCAGACCGGATAATTCTCTGATGCCTCTATCAATGGTATGAAATGATAATATATCAGGTACCCAAATAATATCGACACACTTATTATCTAGAAGATTTACTATATCCTCTATTTTATTCAACTCACTTAACATCAGAGTGATATAGACTCTTTTAATTTTATGTTTTTCAATCACTTCGCGAATATCATTTACCTCCCCTAGTATGGGAGCAGAGTTATCCCATGCCCCTGAGGTATTTAGAACACCAATCACACGTTCAGTGAGCCATATGTTACTGTTGATATTAACGAGGAGATTTTTACTAAGTTCATTGGTACCAACAATCAAACAAGGTACCGAGTTAGTTAAACGAGAGCGATATTTTTTTGATACGAGATAAATAAAGCTGTAGCAACCGGCTTGAATGAAGAATCCAACTACAGACCATATAATTAACACCTCTAAATTAAGGACATTGAAAGTGTCTATCAGATAAATATATAATGCCATAACTATTATTACGACACACCAAGCTTTACTAAGAACCCAGAGTCCGAACAACAGAGTTCTTCGTCGTCCAAGTAAGATCCCGCTAGATTGATGATAAACGCCAATCATTTGGAATACGATGAAGATAGTCATGCAGTTAATGATGGCTAAGATTTTATAAGTTTCAATATTCGACTCATTGAGCCAATAGGCTACTCCAATCAAAACTAAGCAAGAAGAAGCCATACTTAAAAAAAGTTGAATGTGAACAGACAGTGTTTGATGATATCGATACAGCCTTTTATGCGCATACTGTTTAGTAGCGACGTTATTTTTATTGTTCTCCCTGTCAGGCATTTTCAGTACCACCATTATTATGATTATTAATAAACAAATGTAATTACTAATAAAAATTGCAATTACTAACAAACCTAATTATAGTGAGTTTTTTAATCTATGCATGCAATCGGAACATTATTTTTATCGATACAAGCTTGTTTATTTTCTCAAAAGAAAAAATTCAAGAAATAATAAAGACTTGATGCAATGGATGATATCATTCAGTAACAGTCGCTCAACAAATGCGTGTTCAAGAAATCGTATCTCAACACCGATACCCTTCCTGACGACACTACCAGTTTCGTACTCGAAGTGTGCCTTCACTCAATTCATTAAAGCCTGTAATCGTCGGCAACATCAAACTTATCACGCGATTCCAACGTGCGATTGGTGCAGCTGTTACATAGACAACATCATAAGGCTGTAAATCAAACTCAGTACCAATGACCAATGCTGACGCGTCTTTTATGTTAAGTTGATAAAGATCTGCCAAACGCTCTTTCTTGTTTTTGGAGATGCGAATAACGAATACCCCTGTTGCATCGGCCGACAGTTCATTAATACCACCCACACTACTTAATGCTTCAGTGAGACTCATTCCAGATCGATCAATCTTCAGTAACTTCGGATCATTCACATCCCCCATAACAAATACCTTCTGTGAATCATTACGAGGTACGTGAATAATGTCGCCTGCTTTTAGTAGCCGATTTTGTGTGAGATCACCACGCTGCATCAAAGCATATAGCGAAATTTGTTGTTCCTCTCCACTACGAGTCAATGTGACATTACGCCAGTCAGCATCTGGCGCTAACCCTCCTGCATTATTGACCGCATCCAACAGAGTTAACGGTACGTTCGTAATAGGTTGTTGGCCTGGGGAAGAAACCTCACCAGTGATATAAGCTTTTTGTGATCGAAATGCCGCGACATTCACATCTACCTGAGGCCTTTCTATGTACGCATTAAGTTTACGAGCAATTTCCGCACGGATTTGTGTAACAGTCTTGCCGCTTACCTTTATTGCACCGATATAAGGATAGAAGATAGTGCCATCTGCATGAACCCAATTTCCTGCTTCCGAGGCACTACGGTACGAGCCTGCAGGTATGGTCAGTTCTGGGTGATCCCACACCGTTACATTCAAAATATCACCAGGACCAATGATGTATTCATAATTAGCGATTTTTTTATCCAGCGTTCTGTTTGGCTGGGAACCTGTATTGGTAACCGTTCTAAATCTCGCGACAGAATAGGCATCTAGCCGATAGATATTGATTTTTTCTGATACTTCACTGTTTGAGGCATCAGACACAATAACGGTCTTGTCACCTAGAGAAATGTCCGAGCCTGGTACTACGGTGCAACCTGCAAGAAATGTTGTTAGTACTATGGCGAGTAGAAGTGTTGTTTTTGATTTCATTTGTGCTGACTCCCGGAAAATCATTCACTCCCCTGTATTAGGGAAGCTGCGAAGACAAGAGACTGCTATGCCTAGTTTCTATTAATAAAAGTAAACATATGTAGTTTAAGCAAGGCTAGGCTAGGATAAAAATCAAATACATTTCTTTGAATTAGTATCTCTAACACTCATAACTTATTTAGCATTTTTAAATCACTAAGACTCTGTTGAACTATTTTAGGGAAAATAACTAGTTATCATTAAATTCTCGGTCTTAATAGAAAAACTTCCCCTGTTTTCTTAAAAATAAGAACGAGATTAATGACATTAGATTCTCTATGCTTACTACTGAATTATAATTGAATAATAGACACTATATAACACTGTTGTATTTTATAGTTTCTACGAAGAATCAATGGCAATAGAGGGTTAATATTATGTTTATCAGTAACATAAAAATAAAAAAAACCAGTGTGTATTCAAGTTGCATAAATACGACTATCGCCGCCTACGCATTCACTGTTTTCATTGTGTTTTCAATATGTTCCCCTTCTTATTCGATGGCAGATGAAGTGCAGGCTAACCTCATTCAAGTCATTGATACTTCAAATTACCCAAGTCCCGATCCAGCAGGTATTGTTTACTTGCCATCAGAGAATAAATTGTTGATGACAGATAGTGAAATCAATGAGATGTCCTGGCTTTTCCCTACCGACCAGGTTAACGCCTTCAAAATTGACCCAACAACCGGCGGCGTGGTTGCGAATGGTCGCTATTCGACGATTTCGTTTTCTGATGAGCCAACGGGTATAACAGTCAATCCAAACAACCATCACTGCTTTATCTCTGATGATACAGGTAGCAAGTCAATTTATGAAATTGACCCTGGTACCGATGGAGTTTGTATGACATCTGATGATATTGTCACGTCGTTCTCTACTTCAGCGTTTGGCTCTAACGACCCTGAAGATGTCACATTCGGTCAGGGTGTCTTGTATATCGTCGACGGAGTGTTAGATACTATTTTTCGCGTTGACCCCGGACCTAATGGTCTATTCGACGGTGTTGACGATTTAGTCACCAGTGTTAATCTCAGTAGTTTGGGAGTGACTAATCCAGAAAGCATCTACTACGACGTAACCACAGATACGCTCTACCTGATTGATGCGAATGGTCAATTTGCTATTCAGATCACCCCAGACGGGCAACTGGTTCGAACTATAGATATTTCTATTGCTGATCCCAAAAAGCCATCAGGAATAACGATGATACCTCCTAGCAATTTGGGGGATTCCATCACTGTCTATATGACTGCTCGTGGTTGGGATAATGACAGTGACCCAAATGAAAATGACGGTAAAATATATGTCATGGAGATACCACCTTTTACACAGGGTAACTCTGCACCCATCGTCTCAGCAGGAGAAGACCAATCAATCACTTTACCTGACCCCACCACCCTCTCGGGTGAGGTTTCTGACGATGGTATTCCTACCAGCACACTGACTAGTTACTGGTCTGTGATCAGCGGTGAAGGAGAAGTTACCTTCGAAAACGACAGTGATCCGCAGACGACGGTTTCATTTTCTGTGGCAGGCAATTACGTATTGCGCCTGACTACCAGTGATGGAGAACTACAAAGTTACGATGAGGTTACTATCAATGTGGCCCTACAAAATGGTCAATACGTTTTGAGTCGTCGTATTGAGGCCAGTGCTGATGACGCTGAAGAGAAAGCAAGTGGCCGTGTATCTATCGCTAGCAGCGATTTAGAGTTGGTCTATGATGGTTCTTATCAAACTGTCGGCATGCGTTTTAATAATATTGACATTCCACAGGGCTCTACTATTACCGCGGCATACATCCAGTTCCAGGCTGATGAAGTCAAGTCAACTGACACGTCGCTTACTATTGAAGGCGAACTTTCAGCTAACGCAGCAGGCTTTGTAAAAGAGAATATGAACATTTCCTCACGGCCTCGAACTAGTGCATCCGTCAACAACTGGAATCCTGATCCATGGTTATCCGTTGGAGAAGCGGGAACAAATCAGCGAACCCCTGACCTTCAACCCATCATTAGCGAAGTTATCAGCCAAGGCGGCTGGGTCAGTGGTAATTCACTTGCCATTATTATTTCAGGAACGGGTGAACGTGTTGCTGAAGCATATGACGGCGACCAGAATGGTGCTCCTCTGCTTTACATAGAATACACCTATATCCCAGGAAACTTACCACCAGAAGTCTATGCAGGTGAAGATCAGTTAATCACTTTTTCGAACTCGGCAAACCTAGTGGGTGAGGTTACTGATGATGGCATCCCCGGTAGTGCATTAACGACAAGCTGGAGTAAGGTCAGTGGCGAAGGTGATGTGACGTTTGCAAACATCAACGATACGCAAACCACAGCCTCATTCTCTGCTCTTGGTGATTATGTGTTACGTCTTACAGCCAATGACGGAGAACTTATTGGTTTCGATGACATTGCCATAACCGTTACTCAGGAAGGCGCTCAGACATTAACTCGCCGTGTAGAATCAAGCACTGATGACGCCGAAGAAAAAGCGGGAGGCCGCATAAAATTATACAGCAGCGATTTAGAACTTGTGTATGACGGTTCTGATCAAACTGTAGGTATTCGTTTTAATAATATAGATATTCCATCAGGATCAACCATTACAGCGGCATACATCCAATTTCAGGTTGATGAAGTGAAATCAACGGTCACGGCTCTGACTATTCAGGGAGAAAAATCAGTCAACGCAGCGGGGTTTACAGCCGAAAATTTAAACATCTCATCGCGACCACTTACAGAAGCGAAGGTGAACTGGAGTCCTGACTCTTGGTTAGCCGTTGGAGAAGCGGGCAGTACACAAAAAACACCTGATATCAGTACATTGATTGCCGAAATTACCTCTCAGGGTAATTGGATCACTGGTAATTCACTGGCTATCATTATAACTGGGACTGGTGAGCGGGTAGCCGAATCATACGATGGTGACTCAGACGGTGCTCCTCTTCTCTATGTTGAATATACGCTGAATAATTGAGTTGCCTGATATGACACGAACCGAAAGTAAATGAAGATAGGACATCATCCCATTTTCATTGATGCATAAGGAACCAAGAGAGTGGGTATCGTAAGTCCAGAATTGAACTCCATTGACGGATTGGATGTCGTCACCAAACTTTTCAGTAAAATGGAACAATCGAATATCTTGTACTGTCACTGGAAAAGTAACGAACATTTAAGAGAAGGCTTACTGGGTATTACTGATCTCGATGTTTTAGTTGAGAAAGGTAAAACCCATGCCCTTAACAGAGCATTAGCTGACTCAGGCTTTAAACTTTTTAATGCGATGGCAACTCACGGATATCCGGCGGTAGAAGACTACCTATCTGTTGATGCTTCTACCGGAAGAATGGTTCACTTACATCTTCACTACCAGTTAATTTGTGGTGAACCACATCTGAAGGGATACCGTTTACCTTGGGAGCATCAAATACTATTAAGCCGTCACTATGACGAAAAGGAGAAAGTTTATGTGGTAGAACCACATATGGAAATGCTCCTCCTCATCGTCCGCTCCATACTCAAATTCCGAACCCGAGACCGGATGCTTGATAAATTCGGTAAACCTTATTTCCGCGGAGAAAGACTCAAGGAATTTATATGGTTGAAGGAACGAATATCCTCTTCAGGTATGTATGAACTGACTGGTCCCCTGCTAGGAGAAGAGGCGGCAACACAAATTAAAAGTATCATCTCCTCAGACGCCCCTTCCCTTAGCCAGATCCTGCACTTTCGTAAAAGTACCAAGCAGACTATTCAACTTTTCAGAACATATTCCCCCTTACATGCTCGATGGCGCAGAACCGTACGCGAGCTTTATTGGGTATGTGGTGGTATTAACAAGAGGTACATTCATGCTCCTATTCCGCTGCGACGAATCAGTGCCAGTGGTGGTCTGTTAATCGCGATAATGGGGTGTGATGGCTCCGGTAAATCAACGCATGTGAAAGCAGTGCAACAATGGTTATCCTGGAAGATGGACGTCATTAGCCTCTATTTTGGCAGTGGGGATGGTCCAAGTTCTTTGATACGCTGGCCGTTAAAGCTAATCGCTAAGCTGTTACCCAAATCTTCCAAGACATCGAGCAATCTAAATCACACTGATGTTGGTAGTGAGGGGGAAGAAAGTAATCCGTCAAACCCATCATTATTTAAACAATGGGCCAAAGCTGTCTGGGCGACAACTCTGTGTATTGAGAAACATCGCAAGCTTCGCCGGGCGACGTTGGCTCGCAACCGCGGGATGGTTGTGCTCTGCGACCGTTATCCGCAAAATCAAATTATGGGATTCAACGATGGGCCTCTGCTTAACTCTTGGTTAAATCATCCGTGGAAGATACTTCGTGCTCTCGCCGAATGGGAGGGTAAGCCTTATCGTGAAGCAGAAACTTATTTTCCCGACGTTGTTATCAGGCTGAATGTGTCACCGGACGTTGCGGTGCAAAGAAAGTCAGATATTAGTTATGAACAGTGTAATAAGCGTATTAACGCTATAAACAGTCTACAATACCCAGCAGCTACACGCGTCGTAGATATCGATGCTAACCAGCCAATAGAACATGTTTTACTTGAAGTTAAACATGTAATCTGGCGTGAGTTCTGAATAATGTTTCTTTTCCGGTGTTGCACCCGGAAAAGAAACCATAATGTTAAGATCAAGGTTCAACAGTGGGAGAAGTATTCTCTAACACAAAGGGAAATACCGCGTACTCGCTCGCGTCGATAGCCGAAGGAAAAGCCCCCATATTTCCGCCAAGTGAAGAACCAACCAACACGCCATTAGGGGAGCAAAAACCATCGCCTTTTTCATCAGTGCCTGTAATATTACGACAAGTAACGGCTATTGATTTACCCACTCCCGGGCTTTCACTCGTCAAAATAAAATCTGCAAAACCAAACACCTCGGAATCCGGCTCTAGGGCCCAATATTTCTGAGTTTTATCTACGATGTTGAGGATAAAATGGCTAAACTCGGGATTGCTACCACGCTTGGGTATATCACCGATACTGTTCTGCTCAGCACCGTATCGAAGCGATAAGTCTCCGACAGTAGATTCGCCATCTAATAACGGCTCATCATCCTGTTCATTCACTTTCCAATATAAATTGCCATCGACTATCTGATCTTTGTCTAAGTCATAGGACTCGATGATTTCACCATTAATCATAACTACAATGTTATTAGCAAACGTACTGCCCTTTGGCTCCTTCGGAATGGGTACAATACCTTTGTGTGAGTTCAGCATGACCAACGTATTCTGATAGTAATGGGCATTTTCTGAGGCATAGCCACTACCAGCTTGCTTAAACATTTTTCCATACCCAAACTGCCCGCCCCCGTTCCATGAATTTATCCCTTCTTGACGATTTACAGGATGATCGCGTAATAACAGTACGACGTTGCGATAAAAGAGTAGCGGACCTATCATGTCATCGGTATCCTGCCCTAAAGACACAGCAACCAAACAGTTTAAGATAAAGTTATCGTGAATGACTATCTGGCCGATGTCACCCGTACCGCCATATTTCTCATCCGCTTCCAACTCGAAGGCATCATCACCACAGTTTTCGATGCGATTGTGGTGCACAAAGATCCTATCTTCGCCATTAGATGTGGCGATCAAGTCTTGTCCTGACCCTCTAATCAAATTCCAGGAAATAAACCAGTTTTTCGAGCCTCCTTTCAAATTAATGGAGGTTCCTCTGGCGCGTGTCGCTGGTTCGGGATCGTCTTTCATATCACTCCAAAAAATCCAATAAGGATCATCACCCAAAATCTGTGAGTGGGTAATCGTGATATTGTTAACGTCAGTATCCTTTGTTGAAATCGTCGTATTACCCATCCATGCTGTAATACCATCAAAGGTCACATGCTGTGCGCCATCATCAAGCTCAATGGTATCTTTAGCCTGATTGATAGTTATATCCTTAAAAGTCAGATAACTCCCTTTAACTAACAACGTATTGGATTCTTGAGACAAAATAATTTGAAAGTTTCTGGGATCACTATTTTCATGTTCAAATACCTGTCCATAGCGAGCCTCTGCATTTCTCAACGCTTCTGTCTTTGAAAGACGAATGTGACATCTATCGTCTATTTCCATCGTGCCGGGACCAACGTAAAACTCACTTTTTCTCCCATCGTACTCATCCGTAGTCGCACGAAAATATTTTTCTTTCTCATAAGGAATAAGTTTCACTCTTTCATTGACATAACCAGGAACCCCTAAGACATATCCGTATATATCGTCACTATCACATTCTCTAACGGATCGGTATTCACCAAGCTTTTCATTCACCAACTCCCAATCCTCATTGCCCGGTTGTCGAAATTCTTGAAACCCCGAGTCAATTACAGCTCTCTCACCTTCAACAGAAGAAATTAAAATTGGTTTCTCTTGTGTACCACTAACTTCAATTTCCACTGACTCATAATATGTACCACCGTATAAATAAAGAGTGTCGCCTGGTTTCAAATTCTTAACAGCATGATTAATACTCTGATATGGGCTATCAGCCAAACCAGAACTTTCATCGCTCCCATATGGAGCAACGAAATAAGTGTTTGCCGATGACACAGATATACTTGCCAATGCAGACGTAAACACACAACACACTAAAAAAATATTTTTTTTAAAACCCATAATTCAATACCTAAGCATATGAAGAAAACAATGTTTCTTCAAAAACTTCCCCCACCCCTTATAAATAAAGGGGTGATTTCGATGTTATTCAAGATAGATATCTACTCATAAAGAGTAGTCAACACTGCATAGAGTATCCACCCTAGCTTTAAATCGATGAAGGTTCGCCAGATTTCTGATTCAAAAATCCAAAATTTATGTACTCAACCAAAGAGACATCGGGAAGTTTCAAACACAGTTTACCCACGGAGCCATTGTCGGCTACGAAAGCTTACGTCGAGCCTACCGAAGCAAAAGCCAACTAATATCTTATTATTTGTGGTTCTAAAGCCCATAAAAACGTGTTGGTTGCCACTTTTTATTGCAACAAACATCATCTAATTTCATTTTTTATGTGATACAATCCCGCCTCTTTTTTTCTCACTCAAGAACAAGCATGAAGTTTCCCGGCCAGCGTAAATCTAAACACTACTTTCCAACTCACGCTCGTGATCCAATCGTTAACCAAATTCGACAAACACCAAAGTTATATCGTCCAACGATTGTCGGTGTAGGCCAAACCATCGTCGATATCGAAGCGCGTGTAGACGATGCGTTTTTAGAGAAGTACAACTTAAGTAAAGGACACTCTCTCGTTCTTGAAGAGAACAAAGCCGATGCACTGTACGAAGAGCTGGTTGAACAAGGCCTGATTACGCACCAATATCCTGGAGATACCATTGGTAATACGCTGCACAACTACTCAGTACTTGCAGACAGTAAATCAGTACTTCTAGGCGTCATGTCTAAGAACATTCAAGTAGGTTCATTTGCATACCGATACCTATGTAAAACTTCTTCTCGCATGAACCTTAATCATCTACAAACGGTAGATGGCCCTATTGGTCGTTGCTATACCCTTATTTCTCAAGATGGCGAACGTACCTTTGCGATAAACGAAGGTCACATGAACCAACTTCTACCAGAAAGTATTCCGGAAGAAGTATTCAGCAAAGCATCAGCGTTGGTCGTCTCTTCTTATCTCATGCGTGGCAAAAAAGAAGACCCAATGCCACAAGCGGTACAGAAAGCGATCGATTATGCTAAAAAGCACGATGTCCCGGTTGTACTTACGCTAGGAACGAAATACGTGATCGAAGGTAATGCAGAGTGGTGGCAGGAATACATTCGTGAAAATGTATCTGTAGTTGCTATGAATGAAGAGGAAGGCGCGGCTCTAACTGGATTAACCGATCCACTAGCAGCAGCCGATAAAACGCTTGATTGGGTCGACCTAGTTCTGTGCACCGCAGGTCCAAATGGCTTGTACATGGCAGGATACACTGACGAGACAGTAAAACGTGAAACCACGCATGACATTTTGGAAAGCAGCATTGGTGAATTCAACCAATACGAATTTAGCCGAGCAATGCGCAAATCTGACTGTAAAAATGCGATGAAAGTGTACTCTCACATTGGCCCATACTTAGGCGGACCACTGGAAATTAAGAATACTAATGGTGCTGGCGATGCAGCACTTTCAGCACTTCTGCATGATATGGCAGCAAACTCATTCCACCAGAAAGAAGTGCCGGGGTCAGAAAAGCACGAAGTACGCTGCTTAACATACTCTTCGCTCTCCCAAATTTGTAAATACGCAAACCGAGTGAGTTATGAAGTATTAACACAGCACTCTCCTCGCCTGTCTCGTGCACTTCCTGAACGCGAAGACAGTTTAGAAGAGGCATACTGGGATCGCTAATAAGCTGATTTTCAGTGTAAAAATTCACTTAGGTCACCATTTGGTGGCCTTTTTGTTTTGATCTAGAGCAGTGTTTGGTTGTTTTTGCTAATATGCACCGCAAAGATTCGCATTAAATTCTTTACAGTTAGTTTTTTACCAGTATTATTCTCGCGCAAACGATTGCGTAACAGCAATGCCTTCGCTTTATGCACTACGGTTTAGTCACTTTGGGAGCATCCATGCAGTCCGACATTGAAATTTGCCGAAACACCCCTCTATCCTCAATCGATACTATTGCCGCGAATGCAGGTTTACAGCCTGATGAATATGATACGCACGGCAAACACAAAGCCAAAGTTCATCCAAGATGTTTAAATCGTCTCAAAGATAACAAAGACGGTAAATTAGTATTAGTCACTGCTATAACACCAACCCCCCTCGGCGAAGGTAAAACGGTTACAACGATTGGACTGGCACAAGGTTTAGCAAAGCTGAACCAATCGGTAATGGCTTGTATTAGACAGCCTTCTATGGGGCCAGTCTTTGGGGTCAAAGGAGGTGCAGCAGGTGGTGGGTACTCTCAGGTTGCACCAATGGAAGAGTTAAACTTACATTTAACTGGTGATATTCACGCTGTTACCGCTGCTCATAACCTTGCTTCAGCCGCGCTAGATGCACGTATCTATCACGAACAACGTCAAGGCTATAACGCATTTGAAGCTCGTACCGGTTTAAAAGCGTTGAAAATTGATATCAACAGTATCACGTGGAAACGCGTGATGGACCACAATGATCGTGCTTTACGCATGGTAACGATTGGTTTAAATGAACCAGAAAAAACCATTAATGGTATCGAACGAAGCGAAGGGTTCGACATTACTGCGGCCTCTGAGCTAATGGCGATCATCGCGTTAGCTAAAGATCTAAAAGATCTGCGTAAGCGGATCGGTCAAATCGTTGTCGCATATGATTTGGATGGTCACCCTGTCACAACCGAAGATCTTCAAGTCGCTGGGGCAATGGCAGTCACATTAAAAGAAGCTATTGCACCGACATTGATGCAGACGTTAGAAGGAGTCCCTACTCTTATTCACGCTGGTCCGTTTGCTAATATTGCTCACGGTAACTCTTCTATCATTGCAGATGAAATTGCACTAAAACTTTCTAGTTACACCGTAACTGAAGCCGGTTTTGGATCGGATATGGGGCTAGAAAAGGCCTGCAATATAAAAGCAGCAGCCTCAAACCACGCTCCCGACTGTGTTGTTATCGTTGCAACTCTGCGTGGTATTAAAGCGAATTCAGGACATTATGACCTTCGCCCGGGCGTTGCGATTCCTGATTCGATATTTAACCCAGATAAACCAGCACTAGAAGCCGGATTCGAAAACTTAAAGTGGCATATAGATAACGTTAAGAAGTATGGCCTCCCGGCCGTTGTCGCGATTAACCAATTTCCGCAAGACTGCGAACAGGAGCTCTCAGCGCTGCGTCATTTGATTCGTGAGTATGACCCACGTGTCAATGTTGCCATAAGTACCGCGTTTTCAAAGGGTGGTGAAGGTACAGTAGAACTTGCTCAGTTTGTGGTAGACGCCTGTAATACGCAAACTAATTTCCGACCGCTCTATACCAAAGAACAAACACTGAAAGAGAAATTGATGTCAGTTTGTGAGGCTGGGTATGGCGCATCAAATGTGGAACTGAGTGCGTTGAGTCTCGAGCAGCTCAACCGGTTCGAAAAGTTAGGCTTTAATGATCTTGCAGTGTGCATAGCTAAGACACCGCTTTCTATTACCACCGACTCTGGCGTAAAAGGGGCACCACGTGGATTCACGGTTCCAATACGTGAGTTACGTTTATGTGCTGGCGCAGGATTTATTTACGCACTATCCGGCAGTGTGATGACAATGCCTGGGCTACCGGATAAGCCCGCATTTATGAACTTAGATTTAGATGATGAAGGCAACATCCTCGGTTTGTCATAACGACATCTCGGATCAACATACGAGTAAATCTTGATTATAGGGAGCGTACACCGCTCTCTATATCTTATTGTTTTGGCGGTGCTTTACATTGTAAATCTTGCGCTATTTTAGCCAACTATCCGCTTGCATCAACACAGTGCATACCATTATCACCCTTCCCTAAAGTGGTGCGTTACTTGTAAGTGTTTAAATTAATCCCTTTGATTTTTAAAAAGTTATTCTATGGCTCGATTCTTGTACTAAAGTTGCAGTAGAACATAAACACACCAGTACATGTCATCCAAAATATCGTTTGCTTTAAACCATCTCTCCCCGGTTCAGCACTATTTTGGGTCATGTAATACAAGGGAAAGGGAACACTATGCAAGACGCACTCGCCGTAATTTTAGCTGGAGGTGTGGGCTCCAGACTTAGCCCACTTACTGATGACCGCGCCAAACCGGCTGTACCATTCGGTGGCAAGTATCGTATCATCGATTTCACGCTAACTAACTGCCTCAACTCAGGTTTAAGAAAAATATTAGTCCTGACACAATACAAGTCTCATTCGCTACAAAAGCACCTTCGTGATGGTTGGTCGATCTTTAATCCCGAGCTTGGTGAATACATTACCGCTATTCCGCCTCAAATGCGCAAAGGTGGTGCATGGTATGAAGGTACTGCCGACGCGATTTACCACAACTTATGGCTATTGTCCCGTAATGATGCAAATTACGTAGTGGTATTGTCCGGTGACCATATCTACCGAATGGATTACGCAGCCATGTTGGAAGAACATAAAGAGAAAGGCGCCAAACTTACCGTCGCGTGTATGGATGTCCCGGTAGAAGAAGCTTCTGCGTTTGGTGTGATGGGCACCGAGGAAAATGGGTTAGTTAAATCATTTATCGAGAAACCCGAGACCCCTCCAACTCTGCCTGACGATCCATCAAAAAGCCTGGTTTCGATGGGTATTTATATTTTTGATATGGACGTCCTGAAAGATGCGCTGCGAGATGATGCAAACAACGAAAATTCCAGCCACGACTTTGGTAAAGACATCATACCGAAATTAATCGATACAGAATCTGTGTACGCTTATAAATTCTGCGGTAGCAAAGGACGTGTTGATGCGGACTGTTACTGGAGAGATGTAGGTACAATTGACTCGTTCTTTGAAGCGAATATGGATTTGTTAGAGCCCGTACCACCGATGAATTTGTACCAATCAAACTGGGCGATTCGTACTTATGAGCCTCAATTTCCACCAGCGCGTACCGTATCATCAGCGACAGGTAACGAAGGCATTTTCATCAACTCTATCATTGCCAACGGTGTCATTAATTCAGGTGGTTCAGTTCAACATTCAATTATTTCCTCTAACGTTCGTATAAAAGACAGTGCCACCGTCGTCGACAGCATTCTTTTTGATGATGTTGAGGTCGGTGAAGGATGCCAGCTCGTCAATTGCATTATCGATAAACACGTTCGCATCCCTCCGAATACTCAGATTGGACTCAATAAAGTAGAAGACGCTAAAAGGTTCCGAATTTCAGAGAAAGGCATTGTCGTCGTTCCTGAAAGTTATACGTTTTGATGCTTCTCAACTCCCTCTCTAAACCCAAAAGCGCACGATTTACCTCGTGCGCTTTTGGGTAGTTTTTACATACTCTAACTCAGCAACTATTGATAGTAGTAAGCCAAAAAATCACAACTTGTGACTTAAGTTAACTAAGCCTTTGTAGACCTTGGTGTTTCATTAAAGTGGCGTTTGTACTCACGACTAAACTGGGACGGGCTACTGTAACCAACCAATCGCGCTGCATCATTCACTCGCCGGCCTTCTAGTTGGATCAAATCTCGAGCTTTATTCAGTCGTACTTTTTTGATGTATTGCAGAGGAGATTCGAGTGTGACACTACGAAATGCCTGATGAAATGCAGAAATACTCATGTTGGCTTCTTCCGCGAGAGTCTGCACGTTCAGTTGCTCATTATATGCCTGATGAACACGCGTCAATGCTTTTGCCACTCTTGCATAAGAACCCTCCTGTTGAGCGAGCTCAAATAATACGTACCCTTCCTTACTAACTAAGGTTCGATAAACGATTTCCTCTAGTAGTAGTTCGCCTAGCATTGCAACATCAAGATCACTGCAAAGTGCAATCATCAATCTTTTACACGCATCCAACATACTCGAGTTCATTTTGACGGATTTAAGCCCACATAGAGAGCTATCTGAACACGTATTACTGTAATTCTGAGCTTCTAGTTTTTTGACGAGTTTATTCAGCAACGCCGGTGCGATATCAATCGAGATCCCCAGTAATGGCTCATCGCTGGATGCGAACGCTTCGCACTCCAGTGGCATTGGTACACCAACAACAAGGTAATCATCTGGACCGTACTGCACCGGACTAGCGCCAATATGAATATTTTTATGTCCTTGCCCTAATACAATGATCCCAGATTGATAAACAAAAGGCTGCCGGGCGTTACCCTTACTACTACGATAAAACCACACCCCTTCAATCGCCGTTTGTTTAATCCCTTCTAAATCCTGTAAGTCATGCAGCTCAACATACCGCTTCATAATTTCTGCTAGTGAACTCATTTTTCCCCCAACAACTAGCTAACGACTTTGTTCTACGCAGTGAACATGCACACTATATACCCATCAAAACAATACATTCTATATATTCACGATAAGATTTGTAGAAATAGGCAAGTTATTTACACAAATAAGCCTACTACATCCATCCGGCTAGTACTAATATGCACATATTCAATCTCCTCAACAAAGAAACAAGAGGCCTGTAATGAACTTTTCTTACGTCAATCCAACCAAAATTTACTTTGGTCAGAACCAAATCGATTCAATCAAAGAAGCCATTCCTGCAGATCAAAAAGTCCTGATAATTTATGGTGGTGGCTCTATTAAAAAGAACGGTGTTTATGATCAAGTAGCAGACGCTTTACAGGGTCATGAATGGTTAGAATTCTCTGGCGTAGAGCCAAATCCGACCAAAGAGACGTTAGACAAAGCCGTTGAGATTGTAAAAAACCAACACGTCGACTTTATTCTTGCCGTGGGTGGTGGCTCTGTCATCGACGGTTCTAAGTACGTGGCAGCAGCGTCGAAGTATGATGGTGACGGTTGGGATATCTTGATTGGCCAACATCAAGTCAAAGAAGCCGTGCCATTAGCAGCGATTTTGACACTACCGGCGACGGGCTCTGAATCCAATATGGGTGCAGTGATCACCAAAGCAGAAACTCAAGATAAACTTCCGTTTATGGCGCCAGCGGTACAACCAAAGTTTGCCGTTCTTGACCCAGACGTTATGAAAACGTTGCCAGAACGCCAGTTGATCAACGGTATTGTCGATGCATGGGTGCATGTTTGTGAGCAGTACTTGACACAACCGACAGGTGCGATGGTTCAAGATGGGTACGCAGAGACCTTGCTAAAAACCCTGAAAACACTTGGTGAACAATTTGCCGAGCGTGATGGCGACAAATGGCGTGCAAACCTTATGTGGTCAGCGAATCAGGCACTAAACGGCCTTATTGGCAGCGGTGTTCCTCACGACTGGGCAACACACATGATCGGCCACGAATTGACCGCAATTTGGGGCGTTGATCACGCGCGTTCACTGGCGATTATTCAACCATCTCTACTTCGCAATCAAATGCAGTTCAAGCGAGCGAAGCTGGAACAAATGGGCCGAAATGTATTTGCTTTAGAAGCGTGTGATGATCTTGCTGAGCGCACTGTTCAGTTGATTGAAGATTTTTATCACCAACTAGGTGTTGCAACCAAACTTGAAAATTACGGTGATGACCGCCAACAGGCAATTGATACGGTCATCGAGCAATTAGAAAAGCACGGCATGACTGTCCTTGGTGAAAACCAGGCCATTGACCTTGCTACTAGCCGCGAAATTCTTGATCTAGCCATCGCGTAAGAGCGGTTTTCAGACCGACTGATATAACGTTACGGTATTGTGCATATAAAGTCACAATACCGTTTTTTATGCTACGCTTTAAAAATATAAGTTTTGATATCTAAGCTTGTAGGGCTAAATGTAACGTTAATAAAAGCAATACTCCCTAAGAGTTCGAAAATACTAAAAATAATTTAATTTTAAAGCGGCAGCTTAGCGTAAATAAAAATATGACGGAGTTAGTGTCCTACGTGGATATCTTGCTCAGAGCAATAGCACCATGCTGCTTAGTTTGTCTATTCAAGAGAACAATCTATGTGGCTAGTCGTTGCCGTATTGGCATCCTTGCATATCATTAGTATTCGTTACGGCCCGAAGTGGCTGTTTTACATATCTAAACCGTTACCACTTCTGTTAATGATTGCTATTTTGCTCACATCGGAAGCGACACACCTAGCTTACACACGATGGATTTTATCAGGTCTGTCCCTCTCATTGATTGGTGACGTTTTGCTACTGTTACCCAGAAACAAATCACTACTAGGATTCAGTGCATTTTGTTTGGCCCACCTGTCCTATTGTTTTAGTTTTGCTCTCATCTCCGCTTGGCACATAACGCCCTGGTTACCCGTTGCCGTCTTTGGATTAGGTGGTTGTATTTATTTGTTTTTGAAACCTGGGTTGGGTAACCAAAAGCTTGCCGTTGCAATCTATATAGTGGTTGTTATGGCAATGAGTTGGATGGCTCTGGAATACTATTTCAGTGGACAAACACAGTCCTCATCCTTTGCCATATTGGGATGCTTGCTCTTTGTCATTTCCGGTATGGTGTTAGGCTTCGGGCGTGTGGATGGGCAATCCGTCTTTTCCCGGCAAGTGATCATGGTGACGTACTACTCTGCGCAAACCCTCATCACCATGTCAGTCATAGCCATCGTGATTCGTACTCCATATCTAGCCTTTATCAATGCATAACAGATTATGTTATCAACGCTTTTCATCAATCATTTGCAGATAGTTTTTATTCTCCGAGTCTTTTTCGAATATGTGTTCGCACTAACTGAAATCAGGCTCATTAATTGCTATGTTTGAACTATCGTTATCCTAAAAAGCGTGAACGTTTGAAAGACAACACTCCCGTCGTTGAATTTAGCAACGTAAACAAGTGGTATGGTGATTACCACGCTCTCAAAGACATCAACTTCTCTATTCACTCAGGTGAAATCGTTGTTGTATGTGGCCCGTCAGGTTCTGGAAAATCAACGCTTATCCGCTGCATTAACGACTTGGAATCAATACAAGAAGGACAGCTTAACGTCTTTGGTCAGCCAGCAAACAGAAAAAGACTTAAGCCGGGCAAAATCGGTATGGTGTTTCAGCACTTTCATCTTTTCCCTCATTTGACAGTGCTCGGCAATCTGATGCTCGCGCCAATGCGAACACTGAAACTATCAAAGCCAGAAGCTGAAGAGCGAGCACGTCATTATCTCAAGCGCGTCGATATAGAAGAACAAGCGGAGAAATACCCCATTCAACTCTCAGGAGGGCAACAACAGCGAGTCGCAATTGCCCGATCTCTATGTATGGAGCCAGACCTGCTATTATTTGATGAGCCAACCTCAGCACTTGATCCTGAGATGATCAACGAGGTTCTCGATGTCATGGTCGAGCTAGCACAAACCGGCATGACCATGATTTGTGTGACTCACGAGATGGGGTTCGCGAAAAAAGTCGCACACCGAGTCGTATTTATAGATGAAGGGGAAATCCTGGAAATAAATTCGCCAGCCGCCCTATTCAATGCTCCTCAGCACCCGAGAACACGTGCATTTCTAAACCAAATTTTAAGTTATTGATGATAAGACAAGTATTTAAACCTGCGTTACAAGCTCTAGTGCAAATGGTGATTCTATTTGCCGCTATTGTTTGGGTACTTGATTCTGGTGCACAAACCATGGGTTATCAGTGGCAATGGGAACGTGTGCCGGATTACGTGGCGTTTTATGAAGATGGAGAGTGGTGGTCTGCAGAGCTGATAAGCGGTTTAATGATCACGCTTAAAATTTCAGCCATCAGCCTGTTGTTCACGTTAGTATTTGGTTTAACCACCGCACTACTGCGGCTAAGCGATTCTATAATTGGTAATACCATTGGTAGCGCATACGTTGAGCTGATCCGTAACACACCTTTATTGGTGCAGATCTATTTGCTTTACTTCGTGTTTGGACCGGTCATAGGACTAGATAGGTTCAGTACCGCGGTGTTAGCGCTATCACTGTTTCAAGGCGCTTACACCGCGGAGATATTCCGTGCGGGCTTAAACAGTATTCCCAAAGGCCAATTTGAGGCAGCTAAGACGCTCGGTCTCTCATCGTTCTATAGTTATAAAGACATCATCTTACCTCAGGTATTGCAGCGTACCTTGCCGCCGTTAACTAACGAAGTGGTGTCACTAATAAAGAACTCTTCCATTGTCAGCGTAATGGCCATCTTTGACCTGACAACTGAAGCGAGAAATATTGTTTCAGAGACGGCAATGCCGTTTGAAATTTGGTTTACAGTGGCAGCGATCTACCTTGCTCTCACACTTTCATTGTCCGGCTTCTCAGCGTTGCTAGAGCACAAATTAGGAGCCAGTTGGCGCAAATTATAAGGAGATAACATGACGTTATTCAAAGCGACCATCACTGCGATACTGGGGCTTGCTCTCTCTTTACCCTCGTTAGCAAATGAAGAATCGACAACAGCAAATTTAGATCAAATAAAAGAAAGAGGAACGCTACGCGTTGGCATGTCTACTTTCGTACCGTGGGCTATGCGCAACAAACAAGGGGAACTCATCGGCTTTGAAATTGACGTAGCAAAACGACTGGCCGCAGATTCTGATTTGAAGGTTGAATTCGTGCCTACCGCTTGGGACGGCATCATCCCTGCACTTCTTGCTAAGAAATTTGATGTCATTATCGGTGGTATGTCTATCACGCCAGAGCGTTCAAAAAGCGTGTTATTCACCCAGCCGTATTCCCACTCAGGCGTTCAGGTAGCGGCGAATAAAGAGCTTGCATCTGGCTTGACGGAGTTTTCTGACTTTGACTCTCGCCGAGTCAATATTGCGGTGCGTCGCGGCGCATTTACGGTTCAAATTGCCCGAGAAACCTTCCCAAAAGCAAAACTATTACAGTTTGATGATGATGCTCAGGCATTTCAGGAAGTGCTAAACGGCAATGCTCACGCCGTCATTGCTTCAAGTCCTAAACCCGAACACGAGACGGTTAAACACAGCGACAAGTTGTTCCTACCATTTTCTGAGCGTCTTTCCAAAGGAAACGAAGCTTTTGCAGTACGTTTGGGTGAAGAAGATAAGAAAGAATTCTTCAATAAGTGGATTGAAGCCCGAACTCAAGATGGTTGGTTAAAAGAACGTTATGAGTATTGGTTCTCAACTCTAGATTGGCAGGATCAAGTCGCTCAAGGTCAATAACCTTACTCAACTGATAGAGCGAGGGTTACTTAACAAGCGAGCCTCAGCTCAATATTCATGAATGATTGGAGACAACAAATTTGGGCGGACAAACCAGCACTCGACTCGCTCCAAGTAGAGCAAGACCAGGTTCGATACGGACACGGTTTACTCTGCTCGACGCAGTATTGGTGGTTGTCTGCGCAACTGTAGGATACTGGTTCTACTATCGCTCAACCGTTGGCATTAATTACATTTGGCACTGGTCGGAAGCATTAACCTTGCTGTTTACTCCTAGAGCTGACGGCAGTCTCCCTTATTTTTTCCAAGGCTTACTCTCTACGCTTAGGTTGAGCCTTTGGGGGCTCACCTTGGCACTGGTATTAGGTACAGCACTTGGATTAGCTCGTTTCTCACCTTCCGTTTGGCTACGGACACCTGCTAATGCATTTGTTCAATTGGTAAGAAATATTCCACCTTTGGTGTTCGTGTTTATCTTCTACTTTTTTATTTCTAATCAATTGATACCCCTGCTTGGATTAGAGTCACTTTTACGAAATTATCAAGGTGAGCCTAATTCACTCCAACACTTTTTATTTGGTCCTGCACAGCTTTGGGAGAACCTCGCATCTGGCGTACTTTGTGTTGGATTACTCTCATCGGCATACATCGCGGAAGTCGTTCGGGCTGGCTTGCAGAGTATCGAACAAGGTCAATGGGAGGCGGCAGACTCTTTGGGCCTGTCACCTTGGGTGAAGTATCGCTTTGTCATCGCCCCGCAAGTGCTTAAAGCGATCACCCCTGCACTCGCCGGTCAAACCATTTCGCTAGTCAAAGACACCTCGATTGTCTCTCTTATTTCTATCCAGGAGATGACGTTTGTTGGAACGGAAATGGCGAATTCGTCAGGTTATATATTTGAGATTTGGTTGTTCGTAGGTTTCACCTACTTCATCGTCTGCTTTGGGCTTTCGCTGTTTTTTCGCTATGTAGAAAAGAAATCGAAGTCTTATTCTGATTGAATTCGGACTAAAAGGCGATAAGACATAAAGTATTGGTTAACGCCAATCACTTTATAGCAGTGCATGTTAAAGCACCCGGTCATTCTGAACAGCGACGAAGGAGTGTGATTCAGAATCTAATACCCGAGTACTTTGTTATTAAAGTGGTGACGAAAACATCTCAGCACGCTGATACTAGATTCCTAGTCTCGCCATGGCTCGCTGGAATGACCCAGTTGAGAGAACACAGTTCAATTTCAGACTATAGGATCTTAACTAGTAAGATTGAACCTAATATCGGCGCTTTTAGTTGATAAACACGTTCGCACATCAGTATCAGAAGAAATCGATAGAGTTACGTCCGCTTTTCGGATCGCGACTTGGCTTTGGTTTGTTCTCCGCAGCGATCTTCTTATTGCTCTTCGGCTTAGCCGCTTTATTATTTTTATTCAGTTTGCTTGCAGGTTTTTTCTGCTTAGACGAAGGCTTAGATTTATTCTGCTGCTTTTGCGCGACTTGCTTAGGTTTTGCTTCTTTCGCTTCAGCTTCTGTGACTGGCGCGTCACAAACAACAACGTAGTACTCTTGATTGAACTCGAAAAAATCGCCATCGTACATTTTGCGACGCTTTCTTGTTTCAAGCTCACCGTTGACTGCGACATAACCTTCATCGATGATGTGCTTGGCTTCACCACCACCACTTACCAAGTTTGCGATTTTGAAAAGCTTATACAACTCGATTGGGTGGGCATCCACTTCGATACCTATCGCTTCGATTTCTATCTCTTCGCCTTCAAACTCTTCATTATCTAAATAAGCTTCGTGGTCGTAATCTTGGGTCATGTCATTTACTCATTTATGCTATTGATCGGGAGTTTAAACTGATTGCCAAAAAATAGATACCTCAGAGTAATTTTGCATGTTCCTCAGGCTAAATTTCAACGTGCTGTTTGTGCTAAGTTCTCGGATTAAACCTGCAACTGACAAAGGCTTATGTATATACTGTCCAGATAATTTCTAAAACGAGAACGCATTTTGTCCAGACCAAGCCAGATAACTTTTGTTACGGCGAACCTATTTAATTTTGTTGCCCCACCTGATGCTTATTACGACTTTGAGAACATTTATTCTCGAGAACAATGGCAAGGAAAGCTTGCCTGGACGCAAAATCAAATCGAAAAGCTTGAACCTGACATCATTGGCTTGCAGGAAGTGTTCAGTATCGAAGAAACAAAATCATTTTTTAAAAGCATTGGCTACCCTCACTTTGCCACTGTCGATACACCTCATGTAGAAGACGAGTACATTTACACCCATCCGGTAGTCGCGATCGCATCTCGCTTTCCGATAGAACAAGTTCAACCCGTCACGTTTGATCGAGGCTCGCTCATCCCATTTGAGATTAGTGCTTCACCAGAGTTCAGTCGTAAGCCAATTTACGCGCAGATTGTGCATCCAACACTTGGTCATATAGCCGTCTACGTTGTGCATTTGAAGTCGCAACGTCCCGCAGATTCAAATAACGCTGAAGACGCAAGCCGCGTATTGGCGCGCTGGATATCAACGCAGCAACGTGGATGGGAAGCCGCCATGCTTCGAGATTCAATGCAGAATCAATACAAAAACTCGCCGATGCCAACGGTTTTAATGGGTGATATGAATCAACCCATCACAAACAACGGCGTAAACAGCGTATTAACTGAAATCTTTAGTGACAGTGTCACTGAGTTGCAACTCAAAGATGGTTGGGATTTACAAGTGTCACCGACGCTCAACGATCGTCCTGCGACGCACTATCATTTCTCTAAAGGCAATGCGCTCGACTACATCTTGCTGTCACAAGAGTTCGATGAACATTCCGATGTCTCAGTCGCCGACGTCGTTGACTATCAAGTGTTAGATCAGCATTTGATTAATCCCTCATATGAGAGGGATAAGTACGCCAGCGACCATGCATTTGTCGCACTGACGGTAGAGGTTAAATTGTAGTGTTAGCAAATCAATTATTACTGGCGCTTCACTATCTTACGAGGAATGAGCTCCACTCCAGGCTTATAACGTTTTGCAGAAGCATTCAATGCGAGTTCCATTGCACTGTCCGCAATGACTTCGAATTGCTGAGGCAAGGAGTTAATTTTTACAGAGAGAAAGTCCAGTAGACGATTATCACCAAACGTTGCTAAACGCACTTTGCTCATTAAATCTGGCTGTTCCAACATCATGTCTAAAACACCTTCAAGTAAGGTGTAAGACGTGGTGACCATAGCATCAGGAAGATGATCGTCAGCCAACCATTTCTCCAACACCTTTTTACCTTCTTCTCGAGAGAACTGCTGGCCATAGCCGACCTGAACCGTTTTATTTCCTTGCTGGCATGCAGATCGAAAGCCCAATTCACGCTCCTTAGATATCTGCAAATCAGGCAATGCACCGATCAATCCGACAGAGTTTATCTCGTTTGACAGTACCGATTCGGTCAGTTCCAGGGCCGCGTCAAAATCCTCACTAAGCACGCAGCAAAAATGCTCGTCATCCATTGGACGGTCGAGTGCAATAACCGGCGTCCCTGAGTTTTGCAATTTGAGATAAAACTCGTTGGCGTTTGGCATGCCGCTCGCAACAAACAGTGCATCAATACGACGACTGATCAACGCTTCAGCAACCTTTTGCTCGGTTTCCGGATCATCATCAGAACAGCCGATTAAAATTTGGTACCCCGCTTTACGCGAGTTTTGTTCGATAAGTTTTGCTAAACGAGCGTAACTGGTGTTTTCCAAATCTGGAATGATAAGCCCGAACGAACGTGAGTTACCTGCCCGTAAAGCGGAAGCCGCATGATCTGGCTTGTAGTTGTGTTCATCGACAACCGCCATCACTCTCTTTTGCGTTTTCTCGCTTATTCGGTATTTCTGCGCTTTCCCGTTGATTACATAGCTCGCAGTTGTCTTCGAAACACCTGCCAATTTAGCTATTTCATCCAGTGTCATATTATTCACCTTAATCTGTGCGCGTGATCATAATAATACATCAATGATCCGACGATAAGTTGAATTATATGCTGAACCGATTCAGTATAAAAGCTGAAAGGATTCAGCAAAAACCTAAAAATAGACCTAAATCACCAAAACACGGCAATAGTCAGTGACATGGTCTAGGATAATAAGAACGAGAATTAACGATTGATTTAAATAGTTTTGCTGAAGTTCTTAAAAAATTTAACGCACTGCTGAATCGTTTCAGCAAAACATAAAAACAAATAAATTAGACAAGAAATGTTGGGCGCTAACGCCATCATCTTTAAGACGACGTAAAGAAGCACAACCGAAATAAATTTTAAATTGACACCTTAATGCTGGAGAGCACCATGCTTAAGCTAAGTAAGAACGACATTACCCTATCACAATCTGCGACAGATAAGTTTGAAGCAATTAAAAGCATTGCCCAGAGCCTGACTGAAAAAGGTTTGGTTGAGCAAGGTTATGTAGAAGGCATGCTTAATCGCGAAAACCAAAACTCTACCTTTTTAGGCAATGGTATTGCGATACCTCACGGAACAACCGACACTCGCTCAATGGTAAAAACCACTGGTGTGGCAGTGCATCACTTCCCTGACGGCGTTGAATGGGGCGATGGCAATAAAGTATTTGTTGCTATTGGTATCGCTGCTAAATCTGATGAACACTTGGGCATCCTTAAACAACTAACGAAAGTTCTGGGTGCTGATGGAGTCGAAGAACGTCTGCGCACAGCAAAAAGCGAAGATGACATTATCGCCCTACTTCATGGTGATGTTCAGCTTGAAGCTGACTTCGATGCGTCACTTATTCAGCTCAATTTCCCTGCTAGCGATATGGTTCAAATGAGCGCAGTCGCTGGCGGACTACTTAAAAATACCGGATGTGCGGACAAAGAGTTTGTTGCGGATCTTGTAACTAAAGCGCCAACTAACCTTGGCAATGGTCTATGGCTGGTTGGTAGTAACAAGCAAGTAACCCGTACAGGTGTTTCTTTTGTCTCAACCGCGAATGACTGTAACTACGAAGGTCAGCCAGTACGAGCATTGGTTGCTTTTGCCGCTTGCAACAATGCTCACCAGCCTATGTTAAATACGCTTTCTCAGCTTGTGTTTAACAAAGAACACGGCAAGTTACTAGACGCATCTGCTGAACAAGTCCTTGCTCTGTTTAAAGGCGAGGAAATGGCGCCAGCTGCTTCCGGAGATGGAAACACAGCCGTGTTCAAAATCAAAAATTCGCATGGTCTGCACGCTCGTCCAGGTGCAATGCTGGTTGCAGAAGCTAAAAAATTCGAATCAAAAATTCAGGTGTCTAACCTAGACGGTGACGGTAAAACAGTAAACGCGAAAAGCTTAATGAAAGTTATCGCCTTGGGTGTGAAACACGGCCACCAGCTTCAGTTCTCTGCTGAAGGCCCAGATGCCGCTCAAGCACTAGAATCAATCGGTAACGCAATCGCATCTGGCCTTGGTGAAGGTTAAGGGATGGTTATGACTAGCACAAAAACCAACAAAGTCGTCACGATCACGCTCAATCCAGCGCTGGACCTTACAGGCTCGGTCGATGCGTTAAAAGTGGGCTCAGTAAGCCTAGTAAAACAAAGCAACCTCCATGCTGCCGGTAAAGGTGTGAACGTGGCGAAAGTGCTCAGTGACTTGGGTGCAGACGTGACCGTGACTGGATTCTTGGGCAAAGATAACCCAGAACTTTTCCATCAGCTATTTGAAGAGATTGGTGTTAAAGACGAGTTTATCGAAGTTGAAGGCTCTACCCGAATCAACGTAAAACTCGTTGAATCAAACGGCGAAGTCAGTGACATCAACTTCCCGGGCGTTCAGGTTTCTTCTCAAGACATTTCCCGTTTCGAAGAGACACTTTTCCGCCTGGCAGATACACACAACTACTTTGTGCTTGCAGGTAGCCTACCTGGTGGCGTAACGCCAGAACTGTGCGCCGCTTGGATTGAGAAGCTTCACCAACTTGGCAAGAAAGTTCTGTTTGATAGCAGTAAAGCGGCACTAACTGCAGGTATCGATGCCCACCCTTGGCTTATCAAACCAAATGATGAAGAGCTGAGTGACTTCGTTGGTGCGCACCTAGAAACGCCAGAGCAATGCCAAGAAGCGGCGCAAACACTAAGCGATAAAGGCATCGAAAACATCGTGGTTTCTATGGGAGCCGACGGTGTGATGTGGCTCAATCAAGGTGAGTGGCTACGCGCACAACCACCTAGAATGAACGTAGTGAGCACCGTAGGTGCTGGTGACACACTTGTCGCAGGCTTATGTTGGGGCCACATGCAAGTCATG